>JABSQW010000112.1 GCA_013215605.1 Myxococcales bacterium | reverse complement strand
CCGGATGGACTCCACGTCTTGGTCGCGATTCCCGGGGCCAATTCGATTTCCGTGATCGACACCGAGACCGACACTCTGGTCACCGCGATCGATGTCGACCCGGTGCCCACCGGGCTGGCGATCTCCTCCGCGCAAGCCCTCGGCGAGTGAGGGGAGTCGGACCGGCAGTCCCACGCCAACGGGTTCTCTTCGGCGCGCGCAATCCGCGGCGCTGAGGCCCCGGACCGGAACTCCTTCCTCCGCGCCGCGAATTCCAGGGCTCGAGTGCAGGTGCCCAGCCGACGTGCGCGGATGCGCCGCGCTGCCGTAGCAAACCTGCGTATCGACTCTCAGATCGGTCGCTGGAAGAGCTTGAATTCTTCGCCGGTCCACGGCAGGCGGAAATTGCGGACGCGGACGAGACCGAGTCCCTCGATCGCTCGCTCAGAAAGGAGATTCTTGGGATCGGATTTCCCCAGGATGACGGCCTGGATCGAGTGCTTCTCTGCCAACAACCGCAATGTTTCATCGTTGCGCGGAATGAATGAATAACGAATCGGGTAATGACGCAGCACGTAGTCCAAGGAGAAACTGGGCGGCGCCACGAGCACACCGCTATCCGCCAGCTTGAAGCTCTCCATGAGCGCCACGACTTGTTTGCCGGCAGTCTGATCAAAGGCTCTCGCTAGCCGCAAGCTACCCCAGTGAGCCACCCACAATGTCAAGATCAGGAACAAGATCGCGGGCACGACTGCGGCGAGCTTCGAAACCCTTTTCTCCAGCATGCGCCCCGATCGTTCGAGTGTAGAGACGATCCATGGTGCGATGCTCACTGCGAGCAGCGGCCACGTGAACAGGACCGCGCGCATGCCTCGATACAGGTGCCAGGTGTAGAGAGCGGTGACCACGGCGACGGCCGCGATGAAGAGAAAACCCGCACCCGATGCAAGTGGGTCACTCTTCCCGTCCGCGTCCCGAGTGGCGCCTCGCATGAGGGCAATCACCGCGACCACGCACAGGATCGCCAGCGGTACGACGACATTGTCGCGGCGATCCAATCGTCGGCCGAGCATTTCCATATTGCGCGAAATGTTCCTGCCGAGCCCATCCCGGACGGTCGAGAAGGTGATGGGCGGTGATGCCGGCGGGAAGGCATCGTCGTAGTTGAACGTACCGCCCATTGCCCTGCCAAGCGGGAGTGAAGCCTTCCCCGAGGCGGTCTGCCACGCCAGAACGCCCGATAGCAGTGCCACCGCCGCCAGGCCGCTCACGAGCAAGGTCATCCAACTTCGCCCTCCGCGATCCCCGATGACGATGAGCGCCATGGGAATGACGAGAAGCGCTCCCGTCTCACGAAACAGGAACGGAATCACGAGCAGTGGCGGAACAAAGAACGGGCGAAGCCGGGGAGACAGATACGCGAAGATGCAGAAGGCAGTTACACCCGCTGCCGTAAACGGAAGTTGTGGCATCGCGGTGAAGGCAAATACCGCAATGGGAGGAAACAGCATGAACAGCAATGCGGCGACCACCCCGCTGGGGCGACCGTAGAAGCGGCGGCCGATCAGGAAGACCCCGACCGTTGCCACGATGAAGGAGAGCAGCGACGGCATTCGCCACGCGATGGGCCCGTCTCCGAAGAGAATGTGGCCAACCGCGAGTACGCAGTAGATCCCCGGCATGTAGAGTCGCCAGCCGGGCTCGCTCACGTACGCGGGGTAGATCAGATGACTCCGCAGCTCGCCGGTCTCTGCCAGCCAACGGGCCGTCGTGAGGTAGCCGACCTGATCGTTCGACATGATGTTGAACCGCTGCTTGGTCACGTAGAAATGCTCAACGTCGTAGACCGAGGCCAGGTACAGCAGTAACAACGTGGCCCCAAGCACCATCGCGGCGGTGGCGTAGAGGTCGGCTCGAGAGATGGAGCGCATCGGACGACAGGGTAGTCACGGCCCGTCAGCGGCTGCAACGCGTGGGTGTGGATGCGTGACGCGAGGCTCCGAGGGGAATCGGCGGTTGCCCTGGCTCGACTGACGCGGGCCCGTTCAGGCCAGCGCCCGGGCCGCTCTCTCCGGAACCCACCCTGCGGATCCGCTCCCCGATACCGGCCCGCAGCGCGGGAACCATCGAAAGGAAGACCCCCTCCCCGGCCCGAGCGTTGGCTTGACCGTCGGATGGGCGGACGCCTACCTTCGCGCCCCAGTCGAGTCGGGCCGCCGCTCCGGGAGGATTCCGTCGCTTTGGTTCACGCCGTCGCTTCTCCAATCGCTCGCATCGACGTGCGACCGAAGGTCCGAGACCATGGGATGGCGGCCACCGGTGATCCGGTCTTCCTCGAATCACGGGGATCTCCGGGGCGTACGTGACCGATCTCGAGTTGTCGGACGGGGAGATGGGTCCATATTTCGATGCGAAACCGGATCGGCGCGTTCATCGATCGGGTGTCGACGGGTGGGCGGGGCTTCGCAGCGCCCGGATCGGGGGCGCTGATGGGGTCGTCTTCCGGTGCAGTCGAGGCGCGGCCTCGTTTTGGCGCGGCTCGCCTGCCGCGCCCCCTCGAGTGGCTGTACATCGCCGGCGGGTTGGCGTTGGTGTACCGCTACGGCTGGTTGATGGACGACGCCTTCGTCTACTTCCGCTACATCGACAATCTCCTGTTCCTGGGCAACGGCCTGGTCTTCAACCAGGGGGAGTACGTCGAGGGCTACAGCAGCCCCTTCTGGCTGATCCTGCTGTCGGCTCTGCGCGCCACGGGAATGGACTACGAGGCCGCGGTACGCTGGATCGCGGCTCCCGCCTTCGTCTGCTTCGCGTTCCTGCTCGTCCGACTCAACCGAGACCTCTCACCGGATACCGGACCCACCGTCAACCTGCCCCTCGCGTTCCTGGCCTTCAACTACGGGGTCGCGTGTTACTTCACGTCGGGCCTCGAGACGCCGTTGGTTCAGCTGCTCGCCGTGGCGTACGCCCTGTACGTGCTGCGGCCGGAATCCCCGATCCTGACGCTGTCCCTCGCCGTCTCACCCCTGGTTCGCCCCGAGCTCGCGGTCCCGCTGGTTCTCGCCGGGGCGTGGGCGTGGTGGCGGCTCGAGCGGTTCCCGTGGCGGCTGGTCGCCGCGAGCGGCGCGGTCACCGGGTCCTGGATGGCCTTTCGCATCACCTACTACGCCGACCTGCTTCCGAATCCCTTCTACCTCAAGGACACGACCTGGTACTCCCAGGGGCTGGTGTACCTCCACGACACCCTCGGGCCCTACTACGGCTACGCCCTCATCGTTCTCTCGGTGGCCGCGTGCGTGTTCCTGGCCCGCCGTGGCGCGCTCCGCCGCCCCTCCGAGCGACTGGTGATGATCGCTCTCGCTCTGCCGGTTCTGCTCTACGTGATCCGAATCGGTGGAGACGCGCGGCACTACCGATATCTGGCGTTCCCGTTCTGCCTCGGGGTCTGCGCGATGGGAGGCGTGGCTGAGGCCCTCGTGCAGCGCGTCGCTCGTCCGGGCTTTCGGCCGGCGATCGTGTGGGCCGCGGGTCTCGGCCTGGCGCTGCTCTCGGTGTCCGCCTACCCGCCTCAGCTCGACCGCCACCCGATCCGCAGCGACGTGGCAGCGCGTTTCGTGAACAAGATCTCCGATGCCGCCTTTCACCGCCGCTGGGAAATCCTGGCCACCTACCCGACGTGGAAGCAGGCGCTGACGCCCGAGCGGCTGCGCGAGATGCGCAACCACGACTTCCGCTATCGGGGCGTCGACGCGGACGGTCCCTGCTCGAACTTCTACCGAAGGATGGACGTTCGCGGCGTGCTGAAGATGGGACTGACCCAGCCGTTCCTCGCGAGGGTCGATATGGTCCAGAACCGACCGGGCCACAAGCTGGGCCTGATCCCCATGGCCCACGATCTCGTGAAGCTCTACGCATCAGCTCCGGAGATCGGGCCGGGAATGTTCCGGCTCGCCGTGGAAGAGGATCGCGCGCCCGCGTGGGTCGCTCCCAACCTGGCGCGCATCGAGGTCATCGAGCGCAAGATCTTCAACCGGCACGATCCGTGGGAAAATCTGCGACTGTCCTTCGCGTTTCCCGGCAAGATCGAGCTCTGAGCCGGGTCTCCGGCAGGACGAGGTATGAAGACCCGGGACGCCATCATCCTTCTGGTCGGGGTTCCCGGCATCGCTTTTGCGCCCATGCTCGTCAACGGCGGCGTGTCCTGGGACAGCTGGTTGCTCTTCTGGGACGGCATTGCTGACAGCCGGGATCACCTGGCCCGGTGGTACTGGGATTCGGGAAAGCCGCAGCTCTACTACCTCCACGCGGCGCTCCTGGGGCTTCCCGACTTCGTCACCTGGTATCGCGTCCTCGCGTTCGTCTCGCTCCTGGCGTGGCCCGTGTTGTTCTGGTTGATCCTCCGGGAGACCAGGCTCCTCTCGGAGGAACGCAGCCTTCATGCCGCGCTGTTCGCGGGAACCTATCCCGCCTTCGTGGTCGGCCACGGACTGATCCTGCTGCCCTACGTGCTCGCTGTCGTGCTCTTTCTCGGGGGGACGCTTCTCCTGATTCGGTCGTCCGGCAGCGAGCGCGCGAGACCGGGTGCGGTCGAGGTCCTCTCTGCATTCGCGCTCTTCCTCTTCAGCTTCACCATCAGCTCCCTTCTCGCGTTCTATCTTGCGGTCTGGGGCGCGTGGGTCTGGATCGGGGCGTCGAATCGGCGGCGATCCGTCGCCGCCGAGCTCTTCGCAAACCGCGCGCTGTACGCCGCGGGATTGGCGCTGCCCTTCCTGGCGTACGGGTTCGAGTTGCTGCTCTTTCCCGCGCGCGGTTGGTATCAGAACTACAACGTGATCGCTTTCTCCCGCGATAGCGTCGAGGCCTTCGCCAGTGGGTTGTTCTGGTCGTTTTCCGCCCCCTTCACTCGCGTGGCATCAACACTCGTGGAGGCGCCCGTTGCGTCGGCGATCGCGGCCGCGCTGCTCGGCGGCGCCGTCGCGGCGGTCGCCGCGCGCGGACGACGCGCGGCGGGCGACGTTGCCTCCTTGCCGTCGCGGTCCGTCGTCCTCTTCGCGGTGTGCTGGCTCGCCCTCGCCGTGGTCCCCTACGCGGCAGTGGGCAAGCTGCCCAAAGCGTCTGCCTGGGATTCGCGCCACGCGTTGATCGTCGGCTTTCCCATTGCCCTGCTTCTCGCGGAAGGCGTCGCGGTCCTGTCTCGTGGGGTGGGAAGGACGGCCGCCGCGGTCTTGGCGGGTCTCCTCGTCGCCGGATTCGCCCAGGTGCAGTACCGAAGCCAGATGGCCTGGCTGGTCCGCTCCGCAAAGGATGCGGCGATCGTCTGCAGCTTGAGCGAGCAGCCGCCGGCCGAGCAGTCGGTGTATTGGATTCGAGACCGCACGGGTCTCGGCCCCGCTGAGCGCTACCGCTACTACGCGTGGTCCTCGCTGTTGAAATCCGCGTGGGGCGACAACACTCGGCTCGCCCTCACGGCTGGCTCCACCCACGAGCGACAGATCGCGAGAGCGCGGCGGAAGATCCGCCAAGGCCACCGACCGATGCTCCGCGATGTCGATTTCGCCGGAACCCACGCCCGCATCGACGTCTCGGCGGCGCTCGAGGACACCAGCAATCTCGGGATTCTCCGGGCGCTGGCCGCGGGCGCGGCGAGAGGGCCGACCGACACCTGTCCACGCTGGCCGTTGGTCCATGTCGTCGTGGAACCAGCCGAAGCGGACGTCGTTCGGGCCTGGGAACGGCTGCTGCGAGGCACCGAGGACGCGGCGGCCCAGAAGTAGCCTGTATCTTCTTCGAGCCCTGGTCGAGGAGCAGAACGGACCCATCTTCCCGATGACAATGCGCGTGTTCCACCCCTTTCTTCTGAGCGTCTACCCGGTGCTCTACCTGTTGTCGAAGAACCTGGGGGAGGTGCCTCTCGAGCACGTGATGCGCTCGACCTTCGTGCTCGTCGCTGCCAGCGCATGTCTGTTCCTGATTCTCGCGCTCGTGTCGCGCAACGCCCCCCTGGCCGGACTGCGGACCTCCCTCTTCCTGGTCTTCCTCTTCTCACCCGCCGGCCTCGAGGAGCTGGAGGCCCGCTTCGGAGCGCTGGATGCCGCGTGGGGCCTGGCGCTCGTGGCTTCCGCACTGACCGCTCTCGCTCTGCTGGCCGGCCGCCTTGTCGAGAACTGGAGCCGGTTCACCCGGGTCCTGAACGTCGGCGCAGCCGCGCTGTGCGTGTTACCGCTCTGCCAGATCGGGATGTATCTCGCGCAGCCGAGGGAGGAAGCCGTCCCGGACGTGGCGACCGTGCACCCGATGGCCGTCGACGCCGGTTTCGAGACCCCACCGGGGACTCTGCCCGACATCTACTACATCGTGCTCGACGCCTACACCCGCGCCGATACGCTGCGGAAGTTCTATGACTACGACAATTCCGAGTTCGTGGCGTTTCTGCGCCGGAAGGGCTTCTCCGTCGCTGAGAAGAGCTTCAGCAACTACACGCACACCCGCGCCGTCGTTCCGGCGGTCTTGAATTTCGAGTACGTGGACCCCGGGGCGAGCAGCGCGGGTCACGAATCCACCGACACCGCTTCCCTCACTCGTCGCACCTACCACAACAAGGTGGTTTCGATCCTGAAGGCGCAGGGCTATCGGATCGTCAACATCATGTCGGGGCCGGGGTTCGTCTCCGTTGCGGATGCGGAGAGGATCCGCCTGAAGAGTCCGCGCGAGTTCACGAACGAATTCGAGCAGGCGCTGATGCAAATGACGTGGCTTCCCAGCCTCTCGCAGATACCCCCAACCGGCTCGCGGTCGGAACGGCAAAGCGTCGATCGCGAGCTGGTGGAGTTCGCGATTGCGCAGCTCGCGGCGCAGCCGGAGACACCGGGGCCGAAGTTCGTCTTCGCACACATCAAGTCGCCGCACGCACCCTTCGTCTTCGGCCCGCGCGGCGAGCCGCGCGATCTGCGACTCCGCTATTTTGTCGAGCATTCGCCCCTGGAGCTCCGAACCTACATGCAGGCCTATGCCGATCAGGTGCACTACCTGAACGTCCTGATGAAGGACGTCATCGAGCGGATCCTCTCGGATTCCGAGACTCCGCCCGTCGTCGTCTTGCAGGGCGATCACGGCCTGCGGCTCTTCGGGAGCCGCGATGTCGAAGAGACGTGCCTGACCGAATCTTTTTCCATCCTGAACGCCTTCCATCTTCCGGGGAAAGACGGCGCGAGCCGGTTCTACGAATCCATCTCACCGGTCAATACGTTCAGGCTCATCTTCGACACCTACTTCGGTAGCAGCCTCGGGTTGCTGCAGGACCGCTCTTATCACACGAGCCGCGATGATTTCGGAATCTTCCGCTTTGCCGACGTCACCCAGCGCGTCGACAGCTGTGCACCTCTCTGGAGGGAGCGGTTGCGCGGGCTCCGCGAATGACCAGACTCTCGTGCCGAGGGCAAAGCATGATCTCCCGGCGCCCTGCACGGGTCGTCCGGCTCGCCTCACCGAGCGCCGTTTTGCTGTTGGCGGTGGTACTGGCGACGGGCTGCGCCGACGCGCCTGAGCGGCCGCGACTGGTACTGCTCTACGCCACCTGCGCGCTCAACCGCGACTACCTCGCGCCATACGCCCCGGAGGTCTCGTTCACGCCGAACCTGGCGCGTTTCGCCAGCGAAGGCGTCGTCTTCGAGCGCCACCAGAGCGAGTCCGGGCAGTCGGGGATTGCCTTCGCCTCGCTCTTCTCGGGCGTACAGGCGTACCGCCACGGCGTCTACTACCACCCGGCCCGCCTGCCGCAGGATCTCTACCTGATCACCGAGGCTTTCGCGGACGCCGGCTACGACCCCTGGTTCTGGGGCGCCCACTCGATGGCCTCGTGGGACCTCGGCTATTTCCAGGGTGTCCCAGACGAGCACGTCACCTACGCCAAGCCTCCGCGCAAGCGGGACCAGAAGCTGGCGCTCCTCCAGCCGGGCGATCCGCGCTTTGCCGAGCTGCTCGATCGGCTCGAAGCGGATCCCGACTACCGCGCGTTCGTCGTCGTGAACTTCACCATCACCCACGATCCGTATCACATCCAGGTATTCGATCGAGACTACGACCGCTTTCTGGAGCGTTTCCCCGAAGAGGCGCGGGGCGTGACGCGCGCGGACTTTGCGCGTTGGTGGCCCCTCTACGAGCGGAACCGGCGCCCGCTCCAGTGGAACTTCCCGAATCACGTCGAAGCGCTCGGCCTCTCCGAGAGCGACGTCCGCGAGTTGGCGCGCGTGCTCGAAGTCACGTACAAGGCCGACGTCTGGGTCCTCGACCGGCTCTTCGGCCGCACCCTCGAGGTACTCCGCGAGCGCGGGCTCCTCGACCGGAGCCTGGTGGCCTTTACCGCCGATCATGGCGAGACGCTCTACCGAGATGGCACGCTCTTCAAGTGGACCCACGGCCTTCAGCTGGCGCCCGAGGTGCTGAGCACGCCGTGGATCGTCCGCTCGGGCTCGCAGTCCTTCGCGTCGGACCGCTACGCCGCGGTGACGCGCTCGATCGACGTCTTTCCGACACTCGCGGGCCTCGCGGGCTTGGAGCTTCCGCCCGACGCAGGTCCCGAGGGTGTCGACCTCACCCCAGCACTGCTCGGCGAGGCCGAGGCCCCCGACCTCCTGGCCTTCTCGCACACCTCGGTGATCGGCCCGCGCTTCGCCGACGAATTCAAGGGATGGCAGCTCGCCGGGCGCTTCTACGCCGACACCGATCCGAACCTCGTCTGGGCGCGGCTGCGCCGGGGAGACCGCGTCTACAAGCTCCGCAACCTCGACGGCGAGCGCTGGGGTTTCGAGGCGTTCGATCTGGCCGCGGACCCCGAGGAACGCCGCAACCTCTTCCGCGCCAACGATCCCGATCACGCGGAGATGGCTCGCCGCCTGGAGGAGTACAAGCAGCTGCTGGTGCGAAACTACGGCCGGAACCGCGGAGAGGCGCTGTCCGACTCCGAGACGCTGGAGCGACTGCGAGCACTCGGGTACATCGGGCAATAGTCCGGCAGGGAAGCCAGTCCATCACCGGTTGAAATCAAGAGAGGAAGTGGCGTCCCCAACGGGACTCGAACCCGTGTTGCCGCCTTGAAAGGGCGGAGTCCTAGGCCGCTAGACGATGGGGACGCGCACAGAACGCGGTCGGCGGAGGTTCCAGGGGAATCCGCCGATCCGAGCCGGCGGGAATATCGCGCAAGTCGGGGCGTCGCGCCCGGGACGTAGACGTCAACCGGGCTCATCGGCGCGGCGCCACAAATACCAGCTGGCGACGCTCCGGTACGGTCGCCAGGGAGCCGCCAGCGCTTCGAGCTCTGCCGGCCTGGCGAGAGCCGGGAGGCCGAAGAGGCGCGTGGCGCCCTTGCGGATGCCGAAGTCGCCTACGGGCAGGACGTCCGGCCGCCCGAGCGATGAGATCAGGAGCATGTGGGCGGTCCACTCGCCGACGCCTCGCAGCTCGGTGACCGCTTCGATGACGGCGGCGTCGGACATCCGGTAGAGCGCGCGGTTGCTAAGTCGTCCCTCGTCGAAGGCGCGCGCGATCTCTCGCAGGGTGGCGGCCTTCTGCCGCGACAGACCGACACCGCGCAGGTCCGCGTCGGATTCCGCGAGGAGAGCCGCCGGCGTGGGAAAACGTCCGCGGTGTCGCGCCTTCAGTCGGCCCGCGATCGCACCGGCAGCCGCGCCGGCGAGCTGCTGGTAGATGACCGATCGGACGAGCGCGCGGTACGGATCGCCGCTCCGGCGCATGGCGCACGGTCCGATGCGCTTGACGAGAGTTCCCATGCGCGGCTCGGCTCGGCGCAGGTGGCGTGTGGCCTGGGCGATCAGGGGCGGGTCTAGGCGATCGAACACGCCGTGCAGGGTACCGGCGCCGCGCGACCCGAGCGCCCCGGGGAGCTTCCCAGACACGTTCACGGCGGGGGCCTTTTCCCCCGACAATGGGGTCGTTTTCTGGGCCCTGGCGACCGATACGGAGACGGGGCGCCGCCGGACCGGCGCAGGAGGGGGCTGCCACATGCCGACCGAGAGGCGTCCGCAGCGGCACGACCCTGCGCCCGAGTCAGGTTCCGACCCGGCGGGTGTGCAGCGCATCGATCCGCGCCCCGCCCTGACTCTCGAAGAAGTCCTGGAGCTGCTCGTCCACGAAGAGCTGCTGCCTCCCGACCAGGCCGCAGACATCACAGCGCGACGCGCCACGCTGCGTAGCCAGGTCTTGAAGGAGAAGGTCGGCTCGCTGCGATCGCAGGCCGCCGCGCGCTACAGCGTGACCCCCGCGGAGATCGTCGCGATCGCTCGCGTTCCCCACCCGAAGAACCCGCAGCGGCGCATCGATGAGGACCTCGTGGCCGAGAACCTCGCCCGCCGTGCCGGTCTCGACTATCTGAAGATCGATCCGCTGCGCGTCGACAACGACCTGGTCTCGAAGACCTTCTCGCGCCCGTTCGCGCGACACCACGCCGTGATCCCCATCGAGCGCCGGGGCGACACGCTCAAGATCGCGCTCACCGACCCGCTCGACTCGGCACTCCGCGAGTCCCTCGAGAACTCGCTGTCGAATCCCCTCGAGTACGTGGTTTCCGCCAAGACGGACATCCTGGCGATCATCGACCGCGTCTACGGCTTCCGCTCCAAGGTCTCGAAAGCCCAGCAGGAGCTCGGCGGGGGCTCGAGAGGCGGCGCACTGGTGCAGCTCGTGGAGCTGCGCAGCAACGACGAGCTCGCCTCGGGGAACGACGACGAGCACGTCGTCGCGGCGGTCGACTATCTCCTCAACTACGCCTTCGAACAGCGCGCCTCCGATATCCACCTCGAGCCGCGCGCCGAGGACGCGGTATTCCGCTTCCGCATCGACGGCATCCTGCACGAGATCGAAACGGTGCCGAAGTCGGTGCACGGCGCCATCACCTCGCGCGTGAAAGTCATGGCCGGCATGAACATCGCGGAGCGGCGGCGCTCGCAGGACGGACGCATCAAGACTCACCGCGCCGACCGCGAGGTCGAGCTGCGTGTCTCGAGTATGTCGACCGCCTTCGGCGAGAAGATCGTCATCCGCGTCTTCGATCCGAGCGTGCTGCTCGCCGACATGCAGGACCTGGGCTTCAGCGCCGCCGAACGCGAGCGCTACGAGAAGTGGATCACGTGCCCCAACGGCCTGATCCTCGTGACGGGTCCGACCGGCTCGGGTAAGACCACGACCCTCTACTCGACGCTTCGGTACCTCTCGGGCCCCGAGATCAACATCACGAGCGTCGAGGACCCGATCGAGATGGTCGACCCGCGCTTCTGCCAGGTGCAGGTCCAGCCGCAGATCGACATCGGCTTCGCCCAGGCGCTGCGTACGATCCTTCGTCAGGACCCCGACATCATCATGGTCGGTGAGATCCGCGACTCCGACACGGCGCAGATGGCGGTTCAGGCGGCACTCACAGGCCACCTCGTGTTCTCGACCGTGCACACCCGCAACGCCTCGGGCGCCGTCACACGCCTCACGGAGCTGGGCGTGGAGCGGTTCCTGCTGTCGGGCGTGCTGCGGGGCGTAGTCGCCCAGCGCCTCGTGCGGCGCATCTGCGAGCGCTGCGCGGTGGAGGGTCGGCTGAACGCCGATCAGGTGGCGGCGTTGGGGCTCAAGGTTCCGACCGAGCGGCGCGACCAGCTGAAGGTGCGCTGGGGCGAGGGCTGCGTCGAGTGCCGGCACACGGGACTCTACGGGCGGGTCGGCGTGTTCGAGATGCTCGACGTCGGGCGGCGCATCCGCACACTCATCAACGAGGGAAAGGACGCCAACGAGATCGCCCGCGCGGGTCGCATCGAGGGCATGGAGTCCCTGCGCGACTCCGCGGTCCGCAGCCTCGCGGAAGGGGTCACGACGTTCGAAGAAGTCGTCCGACTGACGGCCGACACCGAGTGAGAGTGCAGCGATGAGCGCCGCCGAAGAACTCACCCACGTCATCCGCTCGGGCTGGCGACTGGTGGCACTCGAGAGCTTCGAGGAGGACCGCGCACTCAAGCTCCTCGAGCGCGTCGCCGCGGGCAGCGACCGCACGTGCCTGCCTTGGACGCTCGGCTCGGGACTCGGAGCGCAGGGCAACTCGATCTCGGAGCTCGACTGCCCGGGCGCGGGGTCGTTCGCAGCGGGACTCGAAGCCATGGCCGACCACGAAGCTCCGGCGCTGTTCGTCGTACTCGACGCCCATCGCGTCCTCGACGACCCGGTGGCGGTGCGGCGTATGCGCGACCTTCTCCCGGTGTTCGGAGCGCGTCTCCAGATCCTCGTGCTCGTGGCGCCCGTCCTCGAGCTTCCGCTCGAGCTCGTGCGCGAGGCCGCGCGCGTCGACTTTCCGCTGCCGAGTGCGGCCGAGCTTTCGAAGCTCTTTCACCGCGTCGTGGAGAAGCAGCAGGGAGACAAAGCATCGACCGATGAGACGGTGCTGGACGACGCCGTGCGTGGCGCCCTCGGACTCACAGCGTCCGAAGCCGTCCGCGTCTTTCGCAAGGCTTGTCGCGTCGCCGGTGGGCTCGGCCCGAGCTGCGTCGGCGAGGTGGTGCGCGAGAAGCGCCGGGTGCTCGGACGGACGCCGGCCCTGTCGTTCTACGACGGCGAAGACGAGAGCCTCGAGGCCGTCGGCGGTCTCGAAGAGCTCAAGCTCTGGCTGCGGGAACGCCGCCGCGCCTTCGGCGAGGAGGCGCGCCGCTTCGGGTTGCCGAGCCCTCGCGGATTGTTGCTGCTCGGCGTGCAGGGCTGCGGCAAGTCGCTGTCGGCGAAGGCCGTGGCGCGCGAGTGGCAGTTTCCCCTGCTTCGCCTCGACCTCGCTTCGGCGTTTGGCAGTGTCAGCCAGAGCCCCGAGATGGCCATGCGCGAGGCGATCGCGGTGGCCGAATCCCTCGCTCCGGCGGTGCTCTGGATCGACGAGATCGAGAAGGGCTTCGACGCGTCGGGAAGCGACGCCGCGGCGAGCCGCGTGTTCGGCTCCTTCCTCACGTGGCTGGCGGAGAAGCGCGCACCGGTCTTTGTGGTCGCCACCGCCAACGATGTGACGGGACTTCCACCGGAGCTGCTGCGACGCGGTCGTTTCGACGAGATCTTCTTCGTCGACCTTCCGTCGGCAGAGGAACGCGCCGAGATCCTCTCGATCCACCTGGCGAAGCGCGGGCGTGACCCGCGACACTTTCGCCTCGACGAGCTCGCTGAGCAGGCCGCGCGCCTGACGGGCGCCGAGCTCGAGCAGATCGTCGCCTCCGCTCTGTACGCGGCGTTCTCCAAGGGTCGGGAGCTCGACGAGGACGACCTCTCAGACGCCATGACCGAGGCGGTGCCCCTCTACGACACGTACGAGGAGCGCATCAAAGAACTCCGAGACTGGGCGCGCCACCGCGCCCGCCCCGCTTCCTCCGATGAACGCATGGTCGACCTCTTCGGGCCTTAGGCATCCCCGTTCGGGCGGAGCCCGGCTGGACCCGGCTACGTTCATCGATGGCTGACTGCCCTTGCTCACGCACGCCTTTGCACGGCGGGGAGACAGGTCGAGTAGACTGAACGATGAGATGGACCGCAGTATCCGGAAGGAGCGAGCGCAGAACCTCTGGTCGAGCTTTGCCCGCAAGCACGATCCGGTGTCGCGCGCCACGGAGATCGACCCTCTGCCCGAGATCGAGCTGGACCAGATCGGCGGACTCGTCGGACCGCGGGAAGAGATCCAGACCTACGCGTGCGCCGCGACGAGCCCCGAGGTCTACGAGCGCTGGGGAACCTATCCACCCTCCGGGCTGCTCCTCATCGGGCGCCAGGGAACCGGCAAGCGTCTAATCGCCGCCGCCCTCGCGAGTCTCACCGAAACCGCCTTTCTTCGCGTCGACGTCCCGCGGCTCGTGATCGAGGTGGTGCAGCACGGCATCAAGGTGGGGGACCTCGTGAACCAGTGGTCGCAGACCCTCGGTGAGATGCCGCCCACCACGGTACTCTTCGACGAACTCGAGTTCTCCCAGGCGCACGAGATCGGCACGCGTCGACCCGACCTGCCCATCGGCCCGGTCATGGATTTCCTCCTCGACCTCGTCGACCGCACGATCCACGTCGAGAACACGCTGGTGGTCGGCTCGACGAGCCACCCCGACACGCTGCGCCAGGCCTTCTTGCAGCCGGGGCGTCTCGAGCGGATCGTCGAAGTCTCCCCGACCTTCCCCGATGACATCATCGCGGCGCTGCGCATCCACGCCGCGCGCTCCGAGGATCGCGCGGATCACAGGCTCTTCGAATCCATCGACTGGAAGGACGTCGTCGAGAGCTACCCGGCTCCGTCGACCGGCGAGTGGATCCACATCATGCACTCGGTGCTGCGTCGCAAGGCGCGCTGTGAGGCGGGCAATGAGACCGCCACGCCCGTGACGACCGGAGATCTTCACGAGGAGGTTGAGCGCCACAAGCGCGCGAACAATCGCCTTGCCGTCCCGGAAGGTGGCAACTACGTCTGATTCATTCACGGGGTCGTTCGCCCCGGCCGTTCGGCTTCGATAGATTTTCGTGCCCATGCAAGACGTCTGGATCGTCACCGGCGGCGCCGGCTTCATCGGCTCGAACTTCGTGCGCCTCGCGCTCGCGCGGAGCGACGCGCACGTGGTCGTCGCCGACAAGCTCACTTACGCGGGCCACCTCGAGAGCCTCGCAGACGTCGCCTCAGACCCGCGCTACGCGTTGTCACGGATCGACATCGCCGACCGGGCCGCGGTCGACGAACTGATCCGTGTGAAGCGCCCCACCGCAATCCTGAATTTCGCCGCCGAGACCCACGTCGACCGCTCGATCGACGGCCCAGGGGCATTCGTCGAAACCAACATCGTGGGCGCCTTCACGCTGCTCGACGCGACGCGTGCCTACCTCGAGACCGCCGACGCGGCACTGCGGGAGAGATTCCGGTTTCTTCACGTATCGACCGACGAGGTCTACGGCTCACTGGGCGAGACCGGCGCGTTTACCGAGATCACCCCGTACGAGCCGAACTCCCCGTACTCCGCCTCGAAGGCCAGCGCCGACCACCTCGTGCGTGCGTACCACGCCACCTACGCGTTGCCTGCGTTGATCACGAACTGCTCGAACAACTACGGGCCCTTCCAGTTTCCCGAGAAACTGCTGCCGCTGATGATCCTCAACGCCTCGGAAGGAAAGAAGCTTCCCATCTACGGCGACGGCGGCAATGTACGCGACTGGCTCTACGTGGAGGATCACTGTGTGGGCATCCTGGCCGTCTTGCAGCGCGGTCGCCTCGGCGAGAAGTACAACATCGGGGGCGCCAGCGAGCTGGCCAACCTGCAAGTGGTCGACGCGCTGTGCGCCGAGCTCGAGAAAGCGCTTCCCGCTGCGTCGAATCCCGCGCTCGCGGGAGTCGATGGCGGCTACCTCGGCTTGAAGACGTTCGTCGCGGATCGACCGGGTCACGACCGTCGCTACGCGATCGACGCTTCGAAGATTCACGCGGAGCTCGGCTGGAAGCCGGCGCACGACTTCGAGAGCGGTCTCGCCGCCACGGTTTCGTGGTACCTCGCGAACCGCCCGTGGTGCGACAGCGTGCAAGCCGGCTCCTACGAACGAGAGCGACTCGGACTCGGCAGCTCCTAGCGGCCCCGTTGCGGGCTCCATTCGTCTTCGGCTCACCGCTCGCTTGCGGCGCTTGCCAGCAGAGAGCGCGGTTCCCGGATCTGGGAATTCTCGAAATTGGGAATCGCGGGGTTCCAACCACGAAGACCGGTCGCTGCGCACTCCTTGCGTGCGGTGATTTTGCCGAGTCGAGACGCGCGTTCGCACGTCGCGCTGCGACATCGCAGTGCCGCGGCGCTCGCGCAGTCGACCGGCAATCTGCCGATCGCCTTCCGACGCGGCTCACAACGACATCCCAATCCCGAGACTGACGGTCGTTTTCGAGCGATCGGTAGGTGCGCGCGCCAAGTGCTCGGATGTCGAAGCGAAACCCCTCGCGCAGCGAGTTGGCACGCGACTTGGAATAGGAACATTGGATCGTGAACAACAGGCAAGGGCTGATGCGCTTCGAGCACACCGTTCTTTTCGTCGATGATGAAGTCAATATCTTGAAGGCGCTGCAGCGGCTGTTCCGTCAGGAGAGCATGAACGTTCTGACGGCGTCGCGCGCTCCGGAAGCGCTCGAGATTCTCGACAAGACGCCCGCGCAGGTGGTCGTGACGGACCAGCGAATGCCGGAGATGAGCGGCGTCGACCTGCTGTCGTCGGTGCGCGAGCGACACCCCGATATCGTTCGCATGATGTTGACCGGTTACACAGAGATCAACATGGCTGTCGACGCGATCAATCGGGGGGAGATCTACCGGCTGATCACGAAGCCCTGGAACGACGACGAGCTGCGAGCGACGATCCGCCAGGCCTTCGACCACGCCGACCTGAAGAACGAGATCAAACGCCTCGAGCAGGTGACCCGGGAGCAGAACTTCAAGCTCCAGGACCTGAACAGGAACCTCGAGGGCGAGGTTCGCGATCGCACCAAGCAGGTGGCCGACAAGCACCATGAGCTGCGCCTCGCGTACGTGCAGACGATTCGAGCCCTCTCGGCGGCGGTCGACGCGAAGGACGCCTACACGCGCGGCCACGCCGAGCGCGTGGGCGTGTACGCGTCGAAGGTCGCGCGGGAGATGGGTTTCGACAAGGAGTTCATCGAGCGCGTGTACATCGCGGGGCTCCTGCACGATGTCGGCAAGATCGGCGTCCGCGACTTCGTGATCGCGAAGCCCGACCGCCTCGATCCCGACGAGTACGAGGAGATCAAGCAGCACTCGGAGATCGGCGCAAGGATCCTCGAGCCGGTCGACTTCCTCGCTGACGTCGTGCCCTGCGTGCGCCACCACCACGAGTGGTACGACGGCTGCGAGCGCGGCTATCCCGACCGCCTGAAGGGCGACATGATTCCGCTGCCGTCGCGCATCATCCTCGTCGCCGACACCGTCGAGGCCATGACGAGCGACCGCCCCTACCGCGAGGCGCTTCCGCTAGAGGTCGTCGTGGCGGAGATCCAGAAGTACTCCGGCACCCAGTTCGACCCGATGTGCGCGAACGCGTTCCTCCGGCTTCTCGAGGCCGAGGGGGAGGCCTTCATCAAGAAGAACCAGAAGTTCGACATCTACGAGTTCATCGAGGGCTGATGTTGTCGCGCACGGATCCCCCCTCCACTCGCGAAGCGATCGCGAATCTCGGATTCGATCCCCAGGCCGTGCTCGCCAGGGAGCCCGGCGTCCTGATGGATCCGCATTTCCTGGAAGCTCTTCACGCCGAATTCGAAGACGAGTTTGGGACCGAAGAAGCCGCGCGGACGCTGATGCAGATCGGCTTCCTGCACGGCCTCAAGGACTCGCAGAAGGTCGTCAGGGAGGCGTTCTCCGGATCGCCGGACACGCTCGACGCGGCGAGCCTGCCGCTCGCCATCCGCTTCACGACCCGTACCGAGACGGAGCCCCGCGGCGCCATCGAACTCGAGGGGAGCTGGCCCGAGGGCTGCGAAGCCTCCGCCCGCCGCTCTGTGAGCTGCGCGCACGAGAGCGACTGTGTCTGTGCGGTGAGCGCCGGCTACACGTCGGGATGGTTCTCGGGTGTGCTCGACGCGAACATCCTCGCCATCGAGACGATCTGCCGCGCCGCCTCCGATCAGACGTGTCGCTTCATCGCGCGCGAGGCCGCGGTCTGGCGGGCGGTCGGCGACCCGCAGGTCGATTCCTTGCTCGAGTCCCTGCCCTTCGAGGCGTTCCGCCAGCTCGTTCGCGAGGGGAGCCCCGAACCGAAGCCCGTCGACGAGAACGCCTTCGACCCGGACTCGGCCGTGATCCACATCTGGGGTCCCGTGATGGTGATCCCGTTCTCCGGCGCCGATGAGGCCATCGAAGCGGTGAACCTGATCGGGCGCGACCCGGGAGCCACCGGCGTCTCGGTGGTGGTGATCGACCTTTCCGGCGCAGTGGTCGACGAAACGTTCGGTGCCGTAGCCCTCGAGCAGATCATCGAAGCCATCGAGGCCTGGGGCGCCGAAGCGCTCATCGCCGGAATGGGTCCGCGTTCGGCGCGCGTGGTGGCGAGCCTCGACCGACAGCCGCTGTTCATCGATCGGAACGTGAGCCTGGCGATCGCGCGCGGCTTTCAGATCGCCGACGCGCAGCTACGGATCGCCTGAGGGGACACCCGAACATGAGCGCAGTCCCGGATCACGTACGACTGGAAGAGACGCCGTTCCCGCGGGTACTCCTCGACCTCTACACGAGTCGGTTCAGCGGGTCGGTCACGCTGTCGCGCGACCGCGTGGGGAAGCGTTTCCTCTTCCAGGAAGGCATTCCGATCTTTGCCGAGTCGACCCTACCGAGCGAGAGCCTCGGCGTTCAGCTCATGGACACGCAAACGATCTCTCGCACCGACTACTCGCGCGTCGTCACGTACGTGCAGCGGAACCACTGCAAGGAAGGCAAAGCCCTTCTGGATCTCGGGCTCATCGACGCCAAAGGTCTCTTCGTTGCTCTCAAGGAGCAAGTTCGCATCCGGCTCCTCGAGTGCTTCGGGTGGCCGAACGGCGAGCTCAACGTCGACGATCGAACCGCACCGCCGGCCGACGCCCAGCCCTTCCGCAGCGACGTCTATCGCCTCCTCCAGGAGGGAATCGCGACCCACTGGAGCAGCGACCGCATCCTCGGCGCCCTCGAAGAACGAATGGCCCGCTTTCCGCGGCCGACGTCGCGCTTCGAAAAGATTCGCGACCGCCTCGCGTGCGACGAGGTCGTGAGCGGCCTCGTCGAAGCGCTCGACGGTTCGATCACGCTCTGGAAGGTTCTGCAGCTCGCGAAGTCGCCGCAGGCACTCGCCGCCGCCTGGGTACTCGATGCCAGCGGGTCGCTCGAGTACGCGGACCACGCGATCGACACCGCGGCGGAAGCGCCGGAGGACGACGAGCCCGAGGTCGAGATCCTCTTCGGCGACGAGTCCAGCGAGCCCGTGCAGGCCGCCACCGGCCCGAAAGGAAAGGCACCCGAGGCGGCGCGGACTCGCGCCAGCGAGATCCTCTCGGGCGAGATCGAGGCGCGCTTCGAGGGACTCGAATCCGGCAACCCCTACACGTCGCTCGGTGTCGAGCCGGACGCCGACCCGGCGACGATCAAGCGCGTCTACCTCGCGGCCGCGAAGACCTACCACCCCGACGCTCTCGCGCGCCAGGGCGTCGACCCCGTGGTCCGCGCCATGGCGAGCAAGGTCTTCGGCGAGATCAGCAAGGCCTACGCGGTGCTCTCCGATTCCGCGAAACGCGCCGACTACGACGCGTCGCTCGACGCGCCCGGCGCGGGGATCGATATCGAGGCCCTCACCCAAGCGGAGACTTTGTTTCGGAAGGGCGAGATCCTCATCCAGGCGGGCAACTTCGCCGGCGCCCTCGACTTCCTGCGACCGGCTGTCGAGATCTGGCCCCACGAGGGCGCGTACCAGGCCGGGCTCGGCTGGGCGCTGTACAAGAAGCGCCCGTCGGAGCCGGAGGCGGCGCTCGAGGTCCTCGAGCGCGCAGCGGATCTCGAGCCCTCGGATGGAGTGACGCAGTTCCGTCTGAGCGTCGTCCTGCGCTCCCTCGGCGACACGGACCGTGCCGCCGAGATCATGGAACGCGCGCGAAGCCTGGAGCTCTAGAATTCCACCCCGACCAGCCTCCACCCCGCAGGAGTGCGCGGGTGCGGAAGTGGGGGTCGAGCGCCAGGGATTCCGGCGAACGCAGGGCGTCGTTTATGCGATCGATGGTGACCGGGTACGAGGTTCCATCGCGGTCACGCCATGTCACGCGCGCCAGGCGGTCGCCCACGCGGAGGAACGGACCGGCCAATCCGGAACGGCGCGCGAGCGCGAGCATCGCGTCGACGTAGCGCGTCGTGCCGGGTGCGAGGCGTGCCCGCCGGACGACCGTTCCGCTCGGTACGTGATAGAGCGCCTCGAGCGTCGCATCGCTGAAGGGCTCGCCCGCGAGAACGCGGCGCCCGGCGGAGCGGACTTCCTCCACGGCACGAACCATCACCGTGGCCCCAGCGTGCGCGTGCCCCTGGAAGCCGAGGGCGTGACCGAGTTCGTGCAGAACGCTGCCCGCCACTTCGTCGGGCGAAAACGGCAGCACGCG
This sequence comes from Myxococcales bacterium, assembly GCA_013215605.1. GTDB lineage: Bacteria > Myxococcota_A > UBA9160 > UBA9160 > SMWR01 > JABSQW01. The sequence goes on along the minus strand of JABSQW010000112.1, from coordinate 3,729 downwards.
ACCGAACGCGTCGATCTGTTCGGTGCGCAACCACACGGAGGCGTAGACGAGCTCTGCGGGAAGGGTATCCGCGGGCTCGCGGAGTGCGGAATCGGGGTCGAGCGCGCAGTCCGCCACCGCGTTGCCGGCGCCGACCACCCGCTCGCGCTCCGGGTCGACGAAGCGCAGCTCGATCCCGTGATGCTCGATCCGCTCCCGCCTCTCGAAGGTGATCGGTAGCGCCTGTTCCATGGCAGACACCGCGCGCTCGGCCGCCCGGACGAGCGCCGGGTCGCGCCCGCTCGGCAGGCTGATCGGAATCGGCCGAGCGTCGGGCCAGCGGCACACCAGGAGGGTGAGCTGGTCCTGGCTGGGCCACACGTACGGTGTGAGGTCGCGCAGCCGGTGGCCGCGGAACTCGCCGAGCGCGGGGCTCGCGCGCTCGAGATTCGCGACGTCGAAGCTTCCCCCCGCGCATGCGGCGACGAGAGCCGCGAACGCTGCGAGCCCAGAGGCGACGGAGACGTTCGGGCGCCGTCCCACCTAGCCGCCTCCGCGCACCACGACGCCCGGGTTCTCACCGACGTCGAAGCCGAAGATACGGCTGTAGAAATAGAGCTCTCCGTCGAGGGCCATGCGGATGTTCTCCGCCCGGCGAAAGCCATGTTGCTCGCCTTCGAACGGTACGTACGCGTGGGGGATGCCGCGATCTGCGAGCGCCGCCACCATCGCCTCCGCCTGGTTCGGCGGAACGACGCGGTCTTCGAGCCCCTGAAAGAAGATGACCGGGCACGTCAGCCGGTCGGTGAAGTGGATCGGCGAGCGCTCGAGGTAGAGGTCTTTGCACTCGGGATACGGACCGATCAGCCCGTCGAGGTAGCGGCTCTCGAACTTGTGGGTGTCCCGGACGAGAGCTTCGAGATCGCCGATCCCGTAGTGGCTGGCACCGGCGCGAAATGTGTCGTGGAACGTGAGGGCGCACAAGGTCGTGTATCCGCCGGCACTGCCGCCGCTGATCGCCGCCCGCTCGCCGTTCACCTCGCTGCGACGCGCGAGATGCTCGACGATGTTCACGCAGTCCTCGACGTCGGCGACCCCCCACGCCCCTTCGAGGAGCTCGCGATAGGCACGTCCGTAGCCCGTGCTCCCCCGATAGTCGACGTCCGCGACGGCGAAGCCCCGCGAGGTCCAGAACTGAATGCGCAGATCGAGCACGTCGGACGTCGCCGACGTCGGCCCCCCGTGGCTCTTGACGAGCAGCGGCGGGCGCTCTCCCATCGGTGCCGATGCGCTTGCGTGGGTGGGTCGGTAGACGTAGGCGTGCGCGGTGTGACCGTCCGCAGTGGGGAACGTCACCGCCTCGGGAACCGCAATGAATGCGCCGTCGACCTCTGCCGAGAAGCTGGAGCGCACCTCGCGATGCGCCCCCGTGGAGAGATCGAGGGTGCACACCGCGGGCGCTCGCTCGGGACTCGCGCCTACGAAACACGCGAGGTCCCCCTCCACGCGAACTCCGCTGAACGACGTGTAGGGGAGTTCGAAGTCGTCGAGGCGCGAGGCTTCGACGTCGAGCCGCGCGAGTCGCGTGCCGCTGGCCTCCGTCCGGACGCACAGGATCACCCCCTCGGAGACGTAGCCCCACGTCGAGAGACCGAATACCCACTGCGCCGCGCCGAACTCGGCCGCGCGCGCACACAGAGCGACGTCACCGCCCTCGCGTCGCTGATAGAGATTCCACCAGCCGGAGCGGTCACTGGCGAAGGTGAGCCGCCCGCTGGGTGAGAAGCCCGGCTGGAACACCGATTCACGGGCGCCCCCCGCGATTTCCTGCGCAGGGCCCGTTGGGCCGGCTTCCCCCCACGCAAGCTCGAAGAGGAGGGTCCCGTCCCACGGCATGTTGGGGTGGTCCCACACGGTAAACGCGAGGCGCTGGCCATCCGGGGAGAAGCGGGGGAAGCTCGCGAAGTCGTGCCCAGCCGCGACGACGCGCGGCTCCTCGGCGCCGTCCAGCGGAAAAGCCACGATCCGGTTCTCGGGCTCGCCGCCCGCGCGCGCGCGTTCCTCCACGGCCACGAGCCAGCGACCGTCGGGCGACACGCTGAGGTCCGCGTAGCCCGCACCAGCGGGGGTCACGGGAGACGGCGCCCCATTACGCTGGCGATAGACCCGGCCGTCGCGCAGATCGCTGAAGTAGACGGACCCGGCGTGCACGGTGTACTCGCCGCCGCCGTACTCGTGCACCAGCGTGCGAACGTTCGCAGCGGTGGGCGTCACGTCCTCGATGGCGCCGTCACGGGCGCGCACCACGACCTGACGACCGCCCTCGAGCGGCCTTCCCTCGAGCCAGTAGAGGTCGCCGCCATCGAGGCGCGGCGCCGCCAGGCGCAGACTTCCCGCCGTGATCTGCACCGACGTGATCGGGGACGACCAGCTTCCGTAGGGCTTCGTCACTGGAGGGGCTCCGGTGGTTGTGCGCTCATGCCTGACGTAGCGTGGACGGGGACTTTGCGCGAGTCCGGATCCTGTGGCGCCGCCGAAGCAGGGGCTCGAGGAAGCAGAGAAGTCGGTCGAGCGCCGCCGGGTCCCCACGACCCGAGCGACCCGTGGAGCGGAATGGCATTGGATGCGACCGACGCGATCGCGCTCGTACTCGGTGGTTTCGTCGCGGGGATCGTCAACACCTTGGCCGGTGGGGGCTCGCTCCTCAGCGTCCCCCTGCTCGTCCTGGTCGGCTTGCCCGGAACCCTCGCGAACGGCACCAATCGCGTCGGCATCCTGTTTCAGAGCCTTGTCGCCACGTTCCACTTCCGGAGCCGAGGTGTCCTGGATCTCGGGGTCGCACTGCGGGTGCTGGCGCCGCTCTGCGCCGGTTCGCTGGTCGGAGCGGGACTCGTTTCTCGGGTCGACGATGCGGTGTTCGAGCGTTCGTTCGGACTCGTGATGCTGGTCCTGCTCGTGCCGACCGTTCGCGGACTCGCGAAGAGCCCACGGCGTCGGACGCCCTGGCCCGTGTGGCTCGCGACCATCATCCTCTTTGGGATTGGCCTCTACGGCGGTTCGTTCCAGGCTGGGGTCGGGCTGTTCCTGCTGGCCGCGCTGGAACGCGCGGGACTCGACCTGGTGCGCGCCAACGCCATCAAGATGCTCGTCGTCGCAGCGCTCACTCTCGTCGCACTGCCCGTCTTCCTGATGGAAGGTCAGATTGCGTGGGACTACGCGTTGGTGCTCGCGTTCGGGTTCTCGATCGGCGGCTCCGTCGGCGCGCGCCTCGCGATGCGTGGCGGCGAGCGGCTCATTCGGGGGGTGATCGGGGTCGCGGTGGTCGCGTTGGCGGGCCGGATGCTCGGCCTGTACGGCACGTAGGAACATCCGCCCGACGCCTCGCCGGGTCTGCTTCGCGCGTGACTGACCGCAGCGTCGAGCAGGGTCGGTGAAGCGGGCGCGGCCGTGCGGCGATAGAATGCGTGCATGCCGATATTCGCCTTCATTGGCCGCGACGGACCCGGCGGCGCCGCGCTGCGCAAGACCCACCGCCCCGCTCATCTCGCGGGCCTCGAAGGACTCGAACGCGAGCGGCGCATCCGTCACGCCGGACCGCTGCTCGACGAGTCGGGAACCCCCGTCGGCAGTCTCATTCTCTTCGAAGCCGACAGTCTCGAGCTCGCGCGGGAAGCGGCGAGCCGCGATCCCTACGTGACGCAGGGGGTGTTCACCTCCTACGACGTGCACGAAACGAAGGTCGTGTTTCCG
>JABSQW010000111.1 GCA_013215605.1 Myxococcales bacterium | reverse complement strand
AATAGCCCGTCGTCACGCGACTTTGCGAACTTGAGCAAAAGCCCTGGAGAGGGAGCGCCGATACCCAATGATGTCCCATGACGAGAGCGAAACCCAGCCCGTTGAAGAGTCTGCTCGATGCGCCGAAGGTCCGCGCGGCCGCCCAGGCGTTGATCGACGCCGTCGCCGAGGAGAGCGCTGAACGAGCGCTCGCTCCGACGGCGATGGCGAAGGCGCTGAAGGACTTCGAGCGGGTTCGAGGGCGCCCGCTCGGCTTCCCCCTGGTGCTCGGCGGCCCGGGAGGGGGCGCGCGCGCCCGTCTCGCCGACGGCACCCAGATCCTCGACTTCATCGGCGGGATCGGGGTCTACGGCTTCGGCCACTCCGATCCCGATCTGCTCGAGACCGCCGTCGTGGCCGCCGCCGTGGACACCGTCTTCCAGGGCCACCTGATGCCCGGCCCCGAGTACCTGCACCTCTCGCAGCTGCTCGTGAAGCACGCCGGACCGCGCATCCGCCACGCCTGGCTATCGGTATCGGGCGCAATGGCGAACGAGAACGCGCTCAAGATGGTGCTGCAGAAGCACGCGCCCGCGGACCGCATCGTCGCCTTCGGCGGGAACTTTGCCGGCCGCACCCTCGCGATGGCAGAAATCACCGACAAGCCCGCCTTCCGCGACGGACTGCCCTCGCGCGGCAACGTCCTCTACATCCCCTTCTACGACCCCACCGATCCCGATTCGACCGAAAAGAGTGTCACCGCGCTCGACGCGCACTTGCGTCGGAACCCGGGCCGCGTGGCCGGCATGATCTTCGAACTCATCCAGGGCGAGGGCGGCTTCAACACGGCGCCGCGCGAGTTCTTCGCCGCCCTCATGGAGCACTGCCGCGAGGCGGGCATCGCGGTCTGGATCGACGAGGTGCAGACTTTCGCGCGCACGGGCGAGCTCTTCGCGTTCCGCTCGTTCGGCCTCGACGATTACGTCGACCTCGTCACGGTGGGCAAGACGCTGCAGGGCAGCGCCGTGCTGTACACGAAGGCCTACAACCCCAAGCCCGGCCTCGTCGCGGGCACCTACGCGGGCTCGACGGTGGGCATGGCCGTGGGCGCACGCATCATCGAGCGGCTCGAGGAAGAGGGCTACCTGGGGAAGGAGGGGCGCATCTCGGTGCTCGGCGGTCGCGTCGAGCGGCGCTTCGAGGTGTTGCGCAAGCGACTGCCTCAGACCGTCGGCCGCCGCACGGGCATGGGCGCGATGCAGGCCTTCGTGCCCTTCGACGGCTCGGCCGACCTCGTGAAGGAGGTACTCGGCGCCGCCTTCGAGGAGGGGCTGCTCGCCTTCAGCGCCGGTGCGAATCCCGCGAAGATCCGCATGCTGCTCCCGGTGAATACCACCGACGAGGAGCTCGAGGCGGGCTTCACGATCTTCGAGAAGGCCATCCGCCGCGTCGCCGAGGCCCGGGGGATCCCGTGCTGATCCTGCGCCCCGTCGGCCCTTCCGACCTCGACGGCCTTCTCGAGCTCGCCGCGCAGCTCGACTCGATGAACCTGCCTCGCGATCGCGAGTTCCTCGAGCGGCGCATCGAAGTGTCGAATCGCTCATTCTCGGGAGAGATCGCGTCGCGCGGCGAGGGCGTCTACGTGTTCGTACTCGAAGACACCGAGGCCGACCGTATCGTCGGCAGCTCGCTGATCCTCGCCAAGCACGGACGCCCGGGAGCGCCCTACTACTGGCTCAAGGTCAGTCGCGAGGAACGCCGCAGCACGGCGCTCGGCAAGCGCTTCGTACACACCAAGCTGCAGCTCATGTCGACGGAGGACGGCCCCACCGAGATCGGCGGCCTCATCCTCGACCCGCGCTACCGCAGCCACCCGGAGAAGTGCGGCAAGGCCCTCTCGATCCTGCGCTTCGCCTACATCGCCGCTCACCCCGAGCGCTTCGAGCGCGAGGTGATCGCGGAGATGCTCTCGCCCTTCGACGAAAGCGGCGCGAACCTGCTGTGGAACGCCTTCGGCGCGAAGTTCACGGGCCTCCCTTATCGCGAGGCCGACCACCTCTCCGCGCGCGACAAGCAGTTCATCACCGACCTCTTCCCCGTCGACCCCGTCTACGCGACGCTGTTTCCCGAGGATGTGCAGGCGGTGATCGGCCGACCGAACGAGACCGCCAAGGCGGCGGTACGCATCCTCGAGAAGGTCGGCTTCAAGTACCTCGGTCAGGTCGATCCCTTCGACGGTGGGCCGTACTACGGCGCGGCGCGCGACGCCATTACGTCGGTCTCCGAGCGCCGCGAGCTCGTACTGCCGGGCCTCGTCAGCGACCCGATCAGCCACCGCGACGGTCCGCTCGTGCTCCTATCCGCCGAGCGCAACCTCGGGTACCGCGCCACGGTGGTACCCCTCGACGAGGAGAGCACACCCCTGTGCTCGAAGGCCTGCCGCGAAGCCCTCGGGGCGTGCAGCGGCGACCGCGTGACCGTGACACCTCTCCCGTGAGCGAGATACTCGTCAGCTCGTCTCCCTCGAACCGCGAAGACGTCGTTGGGCGTTTCAGCGTGGCCGACGCAACAGCGGTTTCACACGCGGTCGAGCGCGCTCGCGCCGCCCTGCCCGGCTGGCGCGATCTCGGCTTCGACGGCCGCTCGGCGCTGCTGCGCCGCTTCCGCGACCTCGCGGCGGCGCCCGACCGAGTCGAAGAGTTGGCGCGGCTGATCGCGAGAGAGACCGGNAAGGCGCTGTGGGATTCGCGCGGGGAAGCGAAGCTCCTCGCCGCGAAGGTCGATGTCACGCTCAACGAGGGCATACGCTTCGTCGCAGACCTCGACGCGGGAGCGGGCGCGTGCGCGACGTTCCACCCCCGCGGCGTAATCGCCGTGTTCGGCCCCTTCAACTTCCCCGCTCATCTCCCCAACGGGCACATCGTTCCCGCCCTCGCCACGGGCAACACCGTGGTATTCAAGCCGAGCGACCAGACTCCCGCGGTGGGCGCGTGGATGGTCGACCTCTGGCGGCAGGTGGGGCTTCCGGACGGCGTCATCGAGCTGGCGCAGGGCGGTGAGGACACCGGGCGCGCACTCGCGATCCACGAAGACGTGAACGCGGTCCTCTTCACGGGCTCCTACGCGGTCGGCCGCGCACTGCGTGAAGCCACGCTCGACCAGCCCGACAAGCTCCTCGCCCTCGAGATGGGCGGCAACAACGGCATCATCGTGCTCGCCGACGCCGATCTCGACGTGGCCGTCGCCGAGACCGCGCTGTCGATCTGCGCGTCGACGGGCCAGCGCTGCACCTGTGCGGGGAGGATCTTCGTAGAACGCGCGATCGCCGACGAGTTCAGCGACGCCCTCATCCACGTTCTCGAGCGCGTGCGGATCGGCGATCCCATGGACGACGGCGTCTTCATGGGCCCGCTCATCCACGAGCGCGCGGCAGACCACCTCGCGGAGTTCCGGCAGCTGGCCGCGGACGCCGGGGGGCTGCGCGTAATGCTCGTCGAGCCCGATCTCCCCGCCCCCTTTGTGGGCCCGGGGCTCGTGCGCTTCTTCTCGAGCGCGCAGCCGCACCCCTACCAGCGCGAGGAAATCTTCGGACCCGAGGCACGCCTCTACCCCGTGGACGATCTCGACGAGGCGATCGCCGCCGTCAACGACTCCGACTACGGCCTCGCGGCGAGCGTGATGACCAAGAGCCGAAGTCACTACGAGCGCTGCGTGGGTCGCGTGCGCACGGGCCTGCTCAACTGGAACAAGTCGACGGTGGGCGCGAGCGGTAAGCTCCCCTTCGGCGGCGGCGGAAAGAGCGGAAACCACCGCGAAGCGGGCGTCCTCTCGACGCTGTACTGCGCGGTACCCCAGAGCCACCTCGAGAGCGACGCCAGCTTCGACCCGGCGAGCCTTCCGCCCGGCATGCCGAAGCCGTGAGACACCCCGTTTCCGGGCTCGACGAAGCCGGACTCGAGGGGGACGACGTGAGCGATGCGAAGTTCCGACGCTGCGTCCTGATGGGCGACCCCTCGCACTTCAGCGTGCAGGGCGGCGCCAACCCCCACACGCGCACCCGCTGGGGGACGCGCCGCAGTGTGAACCGCGACACCGCCATCGCCCAGTGGCTCCGCCTGAAGGACACCCTCACCGATCTCGGCGTGAACGTCGCCGTGGTGCCGCCCATTCGCGAGTGGCCGGGTAGCGTCTACCCCGCCAACGCGGGCTTCATGCGCGACGTCGATGTCGAGGAGCAGCCCAGCGAGCGCCTCTTCACCCTCGCGAACCTGCTTCCCAGCCGCGCCGGCGAGAAGCCCCACTACCAGAAGATCGTCGAAGCCCTTGGCCTCGCTACTGCCGAGATCGACGAAAGCCTGCGCTTCGAAGGCGAAGCCGACTTCTTCCCCGCCGGCGACGCCTACCTCCTCACCCACGGCAAGCTCGAAAAGCAGCGCTTCGTCCCCACCTGGGGCCTCCCCCCGTGGAAGCGCGTCTACGGCTTCCGCACCGACGCAGACGTCGAAGCCGTACTGGCGCCCAGGGTCGCCCCCAGGCCCGTCCTTCGCATCGAACTCACTCTCGAAGCCCACTACCACGGCGACACCGCCCTGTGTGCCTTCGGCCCGGGCCGCCGCTTTCTCCTCGCCTACCGCGAGAGCATCGCCCCGCAAGGTTGGCGATCGTTGCAAGAAGCCTTCGGCGACGCCCTCATCCCCCTGTCGGTCCCCGACGCGCAACGCTATGCCGCCAACTCCTTCACCCTCACCCACGGCAGCGAGTCCCACCTGCTGATGCCGGGGGGCGTCTCGGACGCGTTGCTCGGACGGGTGCGCGAGCGCGGGGTGACTCCGCTCACGGTGGATGTCTCCGAGTTCCTGAAGAAGGGGGGCGGGAGCGTGAAGTGCATGATCGGGGATCTCGGGCCGGTGGTCGTGCCGGACCGGCGAGAAGCCTGAGCGACTCCAGCCACCTGCGCGTCCGCGTCGCCATCGCCGAGTTCGCTTGTTCCGTCTGGAGCCGTGTGGGAGCCGTCCAAAGCCCCGATCACGTCCGCGTATCCGCGGGCGCGCCGCGCTGGCAAACCTGAGAGCGAAATCGGCTGGAGCTAGGTCGAGGGCCTGCGCGACGCGGTAGCGGTGACACGCACAACTCTCCCGCTTAACACAGCGTGTCGCTTTCCGACAAAAGCGACACGGTGGGTCGAACAAACCTTCACGCCGTGAGCAAAATGATCTGAAACGTTGCCTTGCCGAAAGCCTCGAGCCTGAGTCTCATCTCGGGGTCGTAGCGAGAGGAAACGCGCCGTAGGCACGTAACAAGCGTGGCCTGTTGCCGGCGTCAGCCAACGCAAGGAAGCACCAAGCGGGCAATGCTACACTTATTCTGTTGATCAGTTCCCCCTGTCGTTGAAGAGGACTCCCCCCCATGCGACGCATTCTGCTCTCTCTGCCCTTGTTCCTGCTCGCCCTGCTCTTCGCCCTCCCCGCCCTCGCGGGCAACTGGGGGGAGAACTGGGGGACGATGATCTGGGGTTCCGTGGCCGCGGTGCCCACCATGGGCAAGCTGGGTGTGCTCGTCCTCGCCCTCGGGCTCGGGGGGGTCGCGGCCCGAGCGATCAAGCGGAGCCGATCCGCTGCAAGCCTACTGGTGGTCGGCCTCGCTGTGCCGATGCTGTCGCCCTTTGCGAACGCGCAAACGGTCTCGGTGCCTTACGACTTCACCAACGGTACGGTCGCCGACGCAAACCTGGTCAACGCCAATTTCGATGCGTTGGAGAGTGCGGTCAATGGGATCGACTGCGCCACCGCGGCGGAGGTCGTGTGCAACCCCTCAGCGGTGAGCTGCCCAGCATGTCCGAGTTGTCCAGCGGCTCCCTCGTGCGACACGCTCGGTAGCTACATCCAAGGACAAACCGACGGGGCAGGTAGTGGATCGGATGTTTCCTATCTCATCGTGCTGTGCGAGAACGCCGGTGGCACCTTTAATACGGGGACGAGTACCTGTTCGGTCGATATCACAGGCACTGCGGCCGCGGTAGCTGCAGCCGGAAGTGCGGCGTGCGCTCAGGGCGGGGGCACGTGGGACCCGGGGACGAGTACCTGCACCCCGAGCTACAACTGTTTCATCGGGGGATTCTGCGCGCAGGCGGCTATTGATTACCCCCCGGCAACGTTTGGGTATACCAACGTGTATGACGGTCACACCCAGGGAACTGAGCCCGCATTGGGTGCCGGGTGCAATGTAGCTCCCGCCAGTACCCTGTGGTCTGATGGGGTAACCACTTATCCGGTATCAACGCAAACGTGCACTTCATCTTCATTTCTTTATCCCTTCCTCCCCCCATGTACTATCTTTGACATGTGCGATCACTAGACGCACCGGTCCCGT
>JABSQW010000110.1 GCA_013215605.1 Myxococcales bacterium | reverse complement strand
GACGTGCCCGAGGAAGAACAGGCATTCAACGGCCTGCTCGAACCGCGCCACGGAAAGATCCGCCGCATCGCCAACGGTCTGATCGCGCCCCACAAGTCGAGCCGTGCCAAGCCCTTCGTCGAGCACCTGTGCCAGCAACTGCTCGACGAGCTCAGCGCGCTGGAAACCGGCAGCGAGGTCGACGTCATGACCCGCTACGTCGACCATGTTCCCGCCAGCACGGTCTGTTGGCTGCTCGGCTGGCCCATCGAAGATGCCATCCAGCTCTACCGCTGGACCGTCGAAGTGTGCGAACGCGCCCTGGACATGCGCCCGGGCTCGGGTAAGACCCAGCGCGACATTCACCCCGCCTTCTACAGCTACATCGAGGAGCACCTGGCGCGACGCACCGCGACCCCCGCCACCGAGTGGCCCGACGACGGAATCAGCCATTTCCTGCGAAGCGAGGTCGACGGGAAGTCCCTGTCTCCGCGCTTCGTATGCGCGCAGCTCTTCTTCCTGCTGGGCGCCGGTGCCGAGACCACGCGCGACATGATCGGCGGGTTGCTGCACAGCCTGGCCTGCGACCCGGATCTCTACCAGCGCGTGCGGGCCGACCGTTCACTGGTCCCCAATGCCATCGAAGAGGCGTTGCGCATCTTCTCTCCCACCCAGTTCATGGTGCGCAGCTGCGTGGCCCCCATCGAAATCGAGGGGCAGCGCTTCGAGCCGGGCGACCAGGTCTTCATCGGGCTGGCCTCGGCCAACCGCGACGAGGCCCACTTCGAGGACGCCGAGCGCTTCGATATCGACCGGGCCAATGCGCGCGAGCACCTCGCCTTTGGCGCCGGACCCCACCAGTGCCCCGGAGCGATCCTGGCGCGCATGGAGGCCACGGTGGCGGTCAACGCCTTCCTGGATCGCTTCGACGTGGCCACGCCCACGGCGGGTCGCCGCTTCGAGCCCCTGGCGACTCCGATGTTCTACGGCCCGCGGGTCCTGCCCATGCGCCTCGGCTGAAGACGGACCCACAGTCGGTCTCGCCGTGGGTAGGATCGGGCCCGTATTGGGTCCTCATCCCGTCACCCTTCGCTGGTTGACAGAATCTCTAAGTCGGTCACCGCGTGAATTTCCCAACTACTCCGCTATCCCCGCCCCTTCCGTTGGTGGTGCTGAGGAAAGGCTGAGGATTTGATCAGGATTTGATCAGGATTTGACGGGATTCGGTTCATAGGCTGGTTCCAACGGGCGTCGCCCACGGTTGAGGGACAACTCAGGGCGCCACGCTCTGACGAGGCCACCTCATGAACCTGACGAATCCCGCAACTCGACGCCGAGACACCGCCGAAGCGATCGCGACCCGGTGTCGTCGATCCCATTCCGATCCCCATCCCCATGGGACCGGTGAGGCCGCCCACCGGTCACCTTACGGCCGACTGAAACGCAGACGAGCGTTTCTCGAGATCGCACGCGGAACGGTCGTGGCGGCGCTCTCTCTGGCTGTCCTCTTGGCTGCTCCGAAGCCGTCCCACGCGACACCGATCGGGGCCCTCAAGCTCGTTGTGGCAGCGGTGGAGGTGTTGGGCACAATCGGAACTGCTGCAGAAGCTCTCGACGATATTTTTGATGATGTGGCGGATGTCGGCGACGATCACCCCCTGTACGGGAGCGGGAATACTTTCCCCACACTCTCGATCGTTGCTACGGAGACGGAATTCAATCTATTCCTTGATCAACCAAATGAGATTTCTGCGTTCGAAGATGACTATCTCGCGACCCTGAGCGGAACGATGCTGTTCAACGATGGCCAGAGCGATGTGCCCGTTTGGAAGTTCAGCCTGACCTTCACAGCCGAGCTCTTCCTTTCAAATGGGGTTCCCAGCACTCTATCCGTATCAGGGTTCGTCCAGCATATTCGGAAGCCTTCAGGAGCCGAGCACCTGAATGATGCCCAGCAAGGTCCCGCGCTGGACCTCGACGTAGACGTCTCGTCGCCGGAGTCCTGGCATCCGGCAACAAATATCGTCGCGACAAGCCTTGACACTCAGACGCACCCGGGGGCCGACCATCAAGACAAGCTGACGGCGTCGAGACTCGAGGCGACGTGTTGCACCCAGAACTTTAAGAATTTCCTGGGTTTTGATTATCGTATGACCGGCGAACACGTTGCCCATGCACCCGAACCCTCCACGGCGCTCCTGCTCGCGGGCGGGCTCGTGGGGCTGGCAGTGGTCGGCCGTCGCCGTTAGCCCGAGTCGGGCCGTCGCAGCTCCAGGATGGAAGCCCGTATTGGGTCACTGGCTCCTGGGTGACCGAAGGTCTACGGATCGCGCCTTGCGAAAACGCAGCTTGAACTTCCTCTCTGGCCGGGCTCCGCGAGTCGCGACCGAGGACGTGATAAGATCCGGCCGGTGACCGAAGAGATCGACGCCACGAAGCTTCGCGAAGCCGCCGAGCACGAGGTAGCGAGCGGACTTCGCGCGTGCCAGTTGGCCGTGGGGCAGGCCGGCGAGATCTTGTGGACCGGGTCTTTCGGTGCGGCCGATCCCGAGACCCGTTTCCGGGTCGCGTCCGCAACCAAGCCGATCGTTGCCTCCGCGGTCTGGCTCCTGATCGGGGACGGCCTGCTCGACCTCGAGCGCACAGTCGCCCACTACCTGCCCGAGTTCGCGGCCCACGGAAAGGAAGCCGTGACCGTAGAGCAGGTGCTGCTGATGACCTGCGGTTTCCCGAACGCTCCGATGGATCCGGTCGAGGGCGCGGATCCCGAGCGGCGGATCGCGCGCCTGGCCACATGGGAACTCGAGTACGAGCCGGGCACGAAATACGTCTATCACGGAGGCTCCGCGCACTGGGTGCTCGCGGAACTGATCGAACGGATCGCGAACCTCGACTTTCGCGACTTCATCGAGCAGCGAGTCACGCGGCCGCTCGGTCTACCTCGTCTGCTGGGGATCCCGCGTGCGGAACAGACGAAGATGGAGCAGCTCTCGCTGCCCGAATCGCGCGTCGGGGGCTTCGACCAGGTGGCCGCGATCGAAGCCGGAATCCCGGGCGGGGGCGGCGCGATGACGGCCGCGACCCTCGCACGCTTCTACCAGGCCCTGCTCCACAATCCGGGGGGGCTGTGGAAGGCCGAACTGCTCGAGGACGCCACGACCCGGATTCGCTGCACGCTGCCCGACCCGCTCATGAAGCTGCCCGCAAACCGCACGCTCGGCGTCGTGATCGGGGCCGGATTCGGAACGACCTGGGGGAAGTCGCCGACCGCGTTCGGCTGGCCGGGCGCGGGAGGGCAGATCGGCTTCGCAGAGCCCGCGACCGGGATCTCGTTCGCGTTCCTCCAGAGCGGCGACAGCGATGAACTGAGCCAGTTCACGCGCGGAATCAAGTTTTCCGAGCTGGCGCTCGAACTCGGGCGCTGACGCCGCGCGTCGGTCCACGGCAGAAAGAACCGCGATCGCTGCCGGAGGTGTCATGTCGACCCCCCGTACTGGGTCACAGGTTCCTCGTTGACAGAATCTCTACTGATCGAGCCGGGCTCAGCGGGCGATCGCATAGGAGGGATCGATGATCTCGACGCTGTTGTGATCGAGCGCAGCGGTGAACTTCCGGTGACTCGCGATCTGGAACAACTCGAAGCTGCGTTCGTTCTCCACATCGGTTTCCGTACCGCCAGTGGTCATGTAGCAGAGGTAGTAGAGGTGACCGAGTCGATAGAGGTCCCAACAGGTCGCGAACGACAAGTTGGTGACTCCACGCGCGCAGAGAGCGTCGTGGTAGATCCGCACTAGCTCAGCTTCCTTCTCTCGCCGCAGGTCGACCGGCAAGCTCCCGCCGAGAAAGTAGGAAATATCCGTGGGCCCGATGTTCTTGAACGAGAGCTGCCAATCGAACCGGTAGACCCCGTCGCCAGAAGGATCGAACGCCACGTTGTCGAGCCGGCTGTCTCCGTGGCACATGCACACGATTCCGAATTCGTTCGCGATCTCCCGCCTGCTGTGCGAGTGCCACGGCGGCATTTTGTCCGTTCGGCCCAGAGCCCACGACGACGGGGTCGAAGCTCTCGTGTGCGGAGCCGGCCACGCGCGGCGCTGCTCAGAGCTGCGTGGCGATGCGCGCGGCGTCGTACATTGCGCCCTCGACCAGCCGAAGCTCGCGGCAGTCGCCGATCGGCTCGGCGCGCACGCCGCGTGCGCGTAGTGCAGCGCAAAGATCCGCATCCGGCTGGGCGCCGCTTGCGATCCACACCCCCCTGGCCTCGAGCGTGCGGGGACCCTCCTCCGCACTGCGGTACTCGACCCGCTTGTCGTCGATCGCGAGCAGTCGGGCCGAGGGATGGAGCACGATGCCCTGCTCGCGCGCCTCGTGGACGTAGCGCCAGCGGCCGACCATGCCAACCGACTCTGCGAACACCTCGCTTTCGTGCAGCACGTGGACGACGGCGCCACGTCGCCGCGCCACGCCGGCGAGCCCGAGACCGGCCTTGTCGCCGCCGACGACGACCACGCGCGCGGGTGCGGCGGCCTGCTCGTCGTCGAGCCAGGAGGCCAGCTCGTCCACGGTCCGAACGTGGGGCTGCTCGGCACCCGGCAGCGAGGGGCGATCCCAGTTTGCGCCGGTGGCGACCAGCACGGCGTCGAAGCTGGCCGGCGAGATGGCTTCGGCGCGCGCCTCGCTGCCGAGCTGTACGTCGATGTCGAGCTGCTCAACTTGTCGCACGAGCCAGGCGAGCAGCTGCGCATTCGGCTCGGCCGTCCTGGCCGCCAGTGCAAAGCGGCCCCCGAGTCGCAGCTGAGCTTCGCGCAGCGTGACGTGGTGTCCGCGCAGTGCTGCGAGCCTCGCGGCCTCCATCCCCGCCGGGCCGCCACCCACCACCAGCACCCGTTTCGCTTCGCGCGCCGGCTCGAGCCGCAGGCTCGATTCACGCCCGGTGAACGGGTTGGCCGCGCACAGGATGTGGCTCCGCTGGAAGATCTGGCTGATGCAGCGGTAGTGGTACATGCAAGGCCGCACGTCCGCAGCGGCGCTGGCGGCGAGCTTGTTCGGGAGCTCGGGGTCGGCGAGCAGCTTGCGCCCCATGGCCACGAAGTCGGCCTGGCCGTCGGCAAGGACGCGCTCGGCGAGATCGGGGTCGATGCGCCCGACGGTGATGATTGGCAGTGAAACGCGCTGCTTGAGTGCCGCGGCGTAGGGGACGAAGCGTCCGGGTGTGTGCGTGGCATGCGCCTCCGTGTAGCCGATCGCATAGGCGGCATCCGCGTAGGCGCTCACGTGCAGGGCGTCGGCGCCGGCGGCCTCGGCGAGCTCGGCCACGCGATAGGCATCGTCGAGCGTTTCGCCCTGCGTGAAGTACTCCTCGGCGTTGATGCGGCACCACACCGGGAAGCTGCGGCCGACGCGATCGCGGATTGCTTGCAGGACCTCGACCAGCAAGCGCGCGCGGTTTTCGACCGGTCCGCCGTATTCGTCGTCTCGGAAGTTGCTCGTCGGCGACAGGAAGGTATCGATCAGGTAGCCGTGGCCCGCGTGCAGCTCCACGGCGTCGATGCCCGCGCGCTGCGCCCGCTCCACCGCGTCGGCGTGTCGCTGTGCAATCGCGGCGATGTCCTCGCGCGTCATCACGCGGTAGAGCACTCGCGCACCCTTTACCTGCGCGGGCGTTCCCATCGACTCCGCTTCCTCGGCCGTGAGCATGCCCATCAACGGATCGGCGCCGGGCGGCTTCGGCTCCGATGGGACGAGCATCGGCCGGCCGGCCACGATGTCGTTGACGGCGTTCTTGCCGTTGTGCACCAGCTGCAGCGCCACGTGCGCACCGTGTGCGTGCACACGCTGCGCCAGCCGGGACCAGCCATCGAGGTAGGAGTCGTCCGCGATGGCGCTCTGCTGCGGACTCGCCAGGCCGTCGGGTGCGGTGATACCGACGGAGCCGACGAGCAGCAATGCCGCGCCGCCGCGGGCGCGCGTCTCGAAGTAGGCGATCTGCTGATCGGTGACGTGGCCGTCGTCGCTGGCCTGGTCGTCACCCATCGGGCACATCAGGATGCGATTGCGCAGCGCGAGCGAGCCGATGCGGCCGGGCGAGAGCAGGTGGGGGTGTTGCGTCATCGCCGGGGCCGCCCTTCGTCTCAGCGCGCTCGCAGCGCCGCGAGCGCCTGATCCGCGTGTGCCTCCATGTTCAGCTCGCTCGAGATCACTGCAACCAGGCTGCGATCGGGTGCGATCACGAACGTCGCGCGCTTGCTGGGCAGCGGCCCGAAGCGCTTGACGCCGAACTGCCGGGCGATCTGCTTGTCGGGATCGGAGAGCAGCGGGAAGCCGAGATCGTTCTTCGTGTCGAAGGCCTTCTGCCGATCCACCGGATCGGCGCTGATTCCCACGCGCTGGGCTCCGAGCTCGGCGAACTCGCTGGCCAGATCGCGGAAATGACAGCTTTCGCGCGTTCAGCCCGGTGTCATCGCCTTCGGGTAGAAGAACAGCACGACCGGACCGAGTTCGAGGAGCTCCGTCAAGCGCACCGTATTGCCCTGCTGATCTGTTGCACCAAAATCTGCGACCACGTCGCCTTGCTGCATGAAACCTCCGGGCGGATCGACCCGCCGCTTCGTCGGGAGTTCCCAGGGTAGCCGAGTGCGAACGCCCACGAGGCACAGACCGCTCGGTCGGGGCTCTGGAAGTCGTGGAGCATCCAGTCGTCGTGACGGCCGCGGCGGTGCAACCAGATCGCGTGGTCGAGGCTCGTACCGATGAACGTCTCGCCGTACGCGCCCGGCGCGTCGGCGAACGACAGGGCACGAGGGTGTGATGCGCTCGCGGCCTCGGTGGGGAGGTCGTCCGAGGTGTAGGCGAGCGCGCACGACTGAATGATGGGGGCTTCATCCCGTCACCCGTCAGTGTTGGCGGAAGATACCCGCCCGCCAGCACGGTCTAGAACTGGAAATAGATGAACGGGGTCGACTCCCGGGGGCTCAGCATGAGCACCAGCGCGGAGGCTACACCGAGCAAGGCAGCGAACCCCAGCGACGGGAGCCGATCCCATGGTCGTTCGCCCTGGAACTTTGCAGCCGTGAGGTGAGCGGCGGCGAGCAGCGCGACGAACGCGCTCAGGGCCGGAGGCGGACCAAGCTCTCCCGTTGATCCTCCGAACAACAGTGTGCGAGCCATCGCCATGCCGGTTTCGACATCCGACGCCCTGAAGAACACGAAAGAGAACGCGACGAACGCGAAGGTTGCGAGGGGTCCCAGCCACGCGAGGATCGGTGGCCAGGGCCGCCACGCCTTCGTCCTGTACTGCCAGACTCGGTGTACGGCCAGCGAGATCCCGTGAAGAAAGCCCCAGAATACGAAGTTCCACCCCGCGCCGTGCCACAAGCCCCCGAGGACCATGGTGATCATGAGGTTCCAACCGACGCGAGCGCGGGTTCCCCGATTGCCCCCGAGTGAGAAGAAGAGATAGTCGCGGAGCCATGTCGAGAGGCTGATGTGCCAGCGCCTCCAAAAATCGGAGATGTTCGACGCGAGATACGGAAAGCGGAAGTTGGGACTGAGCTTGAACCCGAGTAGTGCAGCGCATGAGATCGCCATATCGGAGTACCCGGAGAAATCTCCGTATACCTGGGCCGCGTAGGCGAGGACTGCCATCCACTGGGCCGCGAAGTCGAACGCCGACGGGTTCTCGAAAACGCGATCTACGAACGGAGCGACGTTATCCGCAACGCATGTTTTCTTGAAAAACCCGATCAGAAAGAGCACGAGTGCTGCGCGAACATCGACGTCTTCGAACCGGCGGACCACGCGGAGCTGTGGTAGAAAGCTCGCCGCGCGCACGATGGGTCCGGCGACGAGCTGGGGAAAGAATCCAACGTAGAGCGCAAAATCGAGGAGGTTGCGCGTCGGTTCGAAACGCCCCCGGTAGACGTCGATCGAGTAGCTGAGGGACTGGAACGTGTAGAAGCTGATACCGAGCGGAAGGATGATCTCGAGCGACGACTGCGAAGTGGGCAGGCCGAGCCACAGGAGGAAATGGGTCGCCGAGTCGACGAAGAACCCGAAGTACTTGAAGAATCCGAGAATTCCGAGATTCGCGACGAGGCTGATTGTTACCCATCGACGTCGCGCTGCCTGCGTCCGACTGGCGTAGATGCACAGGCCGGCGAGGTAGTCGATCAGGGTAGAGAGGGCGATCAGCCCGACGAATCGCCAGTCCCATCCAGCGTAGAAAGCGTAGCTGCAGGCCAGGAGCCACGCTTTGCGCAGCGCATTGCGACGGAGCGCCCAGTGGACCAGGAACGCCACCGCAAAGAAGACTGCAAAGCGAAATTCGACGAATAGCACCAGGAGGCCGCGTTCAACTGCTTTGCGACGGCGACCGTACGCGTCGCATCTCGACGAACGCTTCTGCGAGCGCGCGAGAGTAGATCTTGGCGCCGCGCGCGTTCAGATGTCCGACGTTCCAGCGGTTTCGCGGGTTGAAAAGACCCGGATGGGCAAACGGGTCGTTGAAGCTGAAAAGGTTCTCGATCTCACCGCGTTCGCCCATCTTGGTGAACGCGTCCCATCGCTCGAACACCGGTGGGATTACGAAGACGATACCGACTCCGCGCTTCGCGCACGCCCTCTGGATTCCCAGAACGAGATTCCGCGTCGCGAAGGAGAGCGGGGGCTCGTCGGATTCGGAAGGCTTCGTCTCCGTGATGCGTCGGTGATTCTTTGCGATTTCTTCAAAGGCCTGCTTCCACTCACGGTTGCGCCGTTTCGCCGGGTGTGGTCGGGACGCGTCGAGCGACACGAATCCGTCGTACTCGGATCCGTAGACGGGGAAGGGATCGGTCGTGTTTCCCGAGAGGCTCGACTCGAACGCCCTCGCGAGGCTCCCGACTCGCAGCGCACGCAGCCCGAACTGGCGCCAGTGATCGAGGATGGTTTGCGAGCGTTCGATGGCGCCAATGTGCTCGCCGAAGGGCCCGATGGAGGCAAGGAGCGTTCGACGCAAGGAGTGCCACCGGATCACTCGGTCGTTGTTCCTGTTTTTCTCCGCGGTCAGCGGGTTCAGCCGATTGAGTTCGACGACCAGCCATTCAAGGTTCTCGCTCTCTCGATCGAGCACCCAGCGTACGGTGTAGTCGACTTCCGTGAGCTTCCCGCCGACGAGCCCGAAGTTGAACGAACGCGTCGGGAGCCCGAGCAACGCCGTCCGGCGGTCGAAATGCGTGGGGTCGACCTGGTAGAGGGTGCGACTCGTGCCGACGAAGATGACGTCGAAGCGATCTCCGCGATCGCGCAGGTAGGAGAACTTTCCCGGCAGCGACGACTCCTCCGTGAGCGCCGCGCCGACGACATGCACCGTGAGCATCGCGGCCACTAGCGCGACCCCGACGTTGAGCAGGTCACTCGGCAGCGATCCAGCCCTGGAACTCCTCCACATGCCGGAATAGTATCTCTGGACGATGCGATGGTGAACCCCGTATTGGGGGCTTCATCCCGTCAGCGGTTCCTAATTCACCGAATCTCCGCATGACCATGTTCCATCTCCGATCGAACACGAGTTCTCCACCCCGAAACGCAGGGATCCCAGCATCCATGGGGATCTTGGTTCTTTGGGTGGGCTCTCTCTCGGCCGTCCCAGCTGTTGCGAGTGATGACCTTCGCGGCAACTGGTTGACGATTTCCGCGGTACGCCAAGGTGAGCCAGCCGTTGACGTGATCGGACATCGCGCCACATTCGATCGCGCGCGGTTCGAGATTCGGGCCAGAGATGGATCTCTCCTCTTCGAAGGTTCGTACACGCTCGAACCCGACAAATCGCCGCCTGCGATCGACTTCCGACATACCGGAGGAGTCGAGAGCGGAACGATCTGGAAAGGCATCTACGACCACAGCGGAACGAATGAACTCACGATCTGCGACAATGCCCCCGATCCAGAAATGCCGCGACCAACGGCTCTGCATGCGCCCGAGGGGTCC
>JABSQW010000011.1 GCA_013215605.1 Myxococcales bacterium | reverse complement strand
GGCGTCGCGGTACAGTTCTCCCGTCTCGAGATCGCAGCGGGCGATGAGTTGACCCGGCAGCTTGCGGCCAATCATCCCGGGCCGACCGGCGGTGTTGAGCAGCGCGCCCGTGCCCTCGGTGGCGCCGTAGAACTCGCGGATGAGGGGTACGCCGAAGCGTTTCTGGAAGTCCTCCCAGATGTCGGGACGCATGCCGTTGCCAACGCCCAACCGGAGCGAGTGATCGCGATCGTCTTCACGCTCCGGGCTGTTCAGCAGGTACCGGCACAGCTCGCCAATGTAGAGGAAGCTCGTGGCGCGGAACTTCCTGGCGTCCGCGAAGAACTGCGACGTCGAAAACTTGCGCCGCAACGCCATGGCCGAACCGCTGATGAGGCCGTGGCCCCAGCCCAGGAACATCGCACTCGAGTGGTACAGCGGCAGCGTGACGTAGGTGACATCGCCGGGACGGGTCCGAAACATCAAGTGGGCGAACCCAAGCGAAGAGCTGAGCATGCGCATGTGCGAGATGATCGCGGCCTTGGGGAGGCCCGTGGTGCCCGACGTGTAGATGTAGCAATAGGTGTCTTCGAGTGACGCGCGATAGCCGCGGTCGATCTGCGCACCGCTCCGGAGCGCGACCTCGGCGTCGATGCAGCGCGGGTCGCTGCTCGGTCCGATCCCCGGGTCGCTGACCACCCAGACGCCGTCCCCGGACAGTCCCTCGACGTCGCCGAGGACCGCGTCGACGCTCTCCACGAACTCACTTCCGGCCACCGCGCTGCGGGCCGAGCAGATGCGCAAAGCGTGCGCGAGGGCGGCCCCGGTGAGGTTGTGGTTGATGAGTGAGACGGTTGCTCCCAGCTTGTTGAGCCCGTGGAGAACGAAGATGAAGTCCGGCCGGTTGTCCATGACCAGCGCCACGACATCGCCCTTGTGCACACCGTGTTCCGAGAACCACGTCGCGTAGCGATTGGCGCGCTCGTTGACGTCACGCCACGTGTAGCGCTCGTTCTCCCAGGCGAGAGCCAGAGAACTCGGCCGCCGCTTCGCCTGGGTCTCGAGCAGCATCGACGGACTCGTCCGCGAGAAAAGCAGGAGCTTCGAAATGTCGGAGAGGAAATGGCCAAAGGCGGCGAACGTACCGAGAAAGGAGCGGGTTCTCTCCCGGCGCGAGAACTCGAGGGTAGGCGTGGACATCGTCGGCTCCCCGAACGTCAGATCGCAGCTTACCGCAGCGGGCCGTCGGGACGGAAACGCCCATCGAGGAGCGCGGCCGCCCGACTACGCCATGGTGAGGCCGCCGCTGACCGAGATCGTCTGCCCCGTGATGAATGATGCCGAGTCCCCCGCGAGAAACACCACGAGACCCGCGATGTCCTCGGGCTGTCCGAGGCGCTTGAGCGGGATCGCGCGCGCCAGCGCGCCGTGGAGCTTCGGGTCGAAGGCCTCCACCTGCGCGAGGAGCTTCGTGTCGGTGGGGCCGGGACAGACGCAGTTCACGGTGATTCCGCTGCGCGCCACCTCGCGGGCCAGGGTCTTCGTGAACGCAATGACGCCGCCCTTCGTCGCCGAGTAGACGGCCTCGCCCGAGGAGCCCACGCGACCCGCATCCGAGGCGATATTGATGATCCGCCCCGCGCCGCGCTCGGTCATCGAATCGAGTACGGCGCGGCAGCAGTGGAGCGGCCCCTTCAGATTGACCGCGATGAGTCGGTCCCAGTCGTCGGGGTCACTGTCCACGAACAGCGAGATGATGTCGATCCCCGCGTTGTTCACGAGCACGTCCACGGGACCCAGGGCCGCCTCGATCTCGCCGATGCCGAACGCAACGGACGCCGGATCGGACACGTCGAGCTTCACCGGGGTGGTTGCGAGTCCGTCGGCGGCGAGCTTTGCGCGGGTCAGCTCCGCCGCGTCGCGGTCGAGGTCGCACACGGCGACCTTCGCTCCGGCGTGCGCGGCGGCCCGACAGATTCCGGTGCCGATCCCGCCGGCGCCTCCAGTCACCATGACGACGCGATTCGCCAGGGTCATTCGTTCCTCCCGACTCGGGGATCCGAGCTCTGCGAGCCCCAGTCTACGGCGAATCGCCCCCGGATCGAGTCGTGCGGTGCTCGTGGACCCGCTGGCGGATTCGCTGCGCGCGCGCGAGCAACACGCCGAGCTGCGCCGGGTGCTGGGTCGCGAGACGTTCGAGCTCCGCGGCGACGGCGAGCAGCAGATCCTTCAGCACGAGATTCTGGCGCTGGAGAATGCGGGCGAGCTCCTGTTCGTCCACGCGCGCAGCATGTCGGCGGGGCGTGACTCATGCGGTCACTGCACGGCAGCTCGCGGCGTCAGCCGCTGCGCGAGCACGCGGATGATTTCCTCGGCTTCGAGCTCGCGGAGCGCGCTCCGGGTCTCGTCCGCGACGGGCGCGAACTCCCGGATCGCAGGCGGCGGGGCCAGCTCGACCCGCTCGCCGTCGCGCGCCGGGACGAGGCCGAGCGAACCGTCTCCCGACACGCTCACCACCCAGCGCCCCTCTCCGAGGGCGCGATACGCGGCCTTTCCCAACGCGACCCCGTCGGTCTCCCAGTCGATGTCGGCCAGGCCGGGATCGACGAGCATTCCCTCTCCGGGAGGCGTGTTCTGGTCGAACAGGCGTCGGATCCAGAGGCGGCCGTCGAGCACCACGTAATCGACGTAGATCTCGAGGCTCGGGTCGAAGGGGGTGGGGAGCGTGTGGGTCGTGCCGTCCGCTGCGCGCACGCTCACGAAGAGCGTGCCGTCGTCCACCACCAGCTCCGTCACGGCGGTCTTGCGAACCGCGCGGTTGTACTGCTCGCGCAGGTCCGCGAGGTCGCTCTCGATGGCCACGAGGCGCTCGCGATAGATTCCCGCCTCGATCTGCGTCTCGAGGACGCGAATCAACGCAACCGCCGCGACACCCGCGCTGGCGAGCACCGCGACGGTCCCGAAGAACCGTGCGATTCGCATGCCCTTCCCACCCCCCAGTGGATCCTGCAGGGCGCGAAAGGTACCGCGCGCTGCGAGCCGCGGCTCGCCCCACCGCTCCTGACGTCAGCTGGCGCGCAGCAGCTCCGCCGCGCGCTCCGCCACGGCGATGATCGTGAGGTTCGTCGGAGCTCGCGGGATCTGGGGCAGGATCGAGCCGTCGACCACGTACAGGGCCTCGGCGCCGCGGACCGCGCAACCGGGATCGACCACGGCGGCGGGATCGTCGGGGGAGCCCATCCGGCAGGTCCCGGTGGCGTGGAACCACGGAGTGAGCACGCTGCGCGCGTAGCCCTCGAGGGCGCGGTCGTCATCGAAAACCGCAGCGGCAGGAGCCGCGAGGCGCGCGAGCGATCCGTCGAGGGGTGCGGTCTGCGACAGGGTGTGGGCGAGCCGCAGCCCGGCGAGCAGGCGGCGCGTGTCTTCCGGATGGTCGAGCAGACGCAGATCGATCTGCGGCGGATCGTCGGGGTCGGCGCTCGTGAGCGTCACGTTGCCGCGGGACAGCGGGTGGTGGACGCCGCAGGTGAGCGCGATGCCGATGTCGGCGCCCGCCGCCGCGTGGAGATCGGGCATTCCGCGCAGGTCGATGTGGTTCATCACGCCGATCAGCATGTCGTTCGGGATGTCGCTGCCCGGCGCCGTGAAGCGCAGCCCCAGTTGGTACTGGGGCTGACGCTCGGGGTCGCACACTCCCTGCTTCGGGACGAACGCGAGCAGCGCGCCCGGGTGCTCCATCAGGTGCGCGCCGACGCCCGGGAGATCGATCGCGCAGGCAATGCCGTGTTTCGCGAGGGCGGCGCGGGGACCGATGCCCGAGCGCATCAACAGGGCCGGACCGTTGATCGCGCCGGCGCAGACGACGACGCGCTTCGCGGTGACCTCGAACGTCTCCCCAGCGCGCTCGACGAGAGCGCCGCGGGCCCGCCGTCCATCGAGGAGAAGCCGCGTCACCCGCGCATCCGAGTGCACCTCGAGATTGGATCGGTCGAGGGCCGGAGCGAGCAGCCCGATGGCGGTGGACACGCGGAGGTTGCCGCGGCGATTCATCGGGAACGGGCCCACACCGGTCGATGTCGGAGCGTTGTGATCGGCGGTCTCCGCGATGCCATGGGCGCGACAGGCTGCGAGAAACTGCTGCTGGAGCGGGATATAGGCGTCGGGAGACCAGCGCTCGATGGGAAGGGGACCGTCGCGACCGTGGAGGTGCTCTTCGCCCAGGGGATCCGATTCGAGTCGCCGGAAGGCGGGCAGCAGGTCCTTCCACGCCCAGCCCGCGGCGCCGAGGCGCTCCCACTCGTCGTAGTCGTCCGGCATGCCGCGTATCGCGAGGCCGCCGTTCACCGCCGAGCCGCCGCCCGCCGCCTTGCCCAGGGGGTAGGGGACGATGCGCTCGCCGTGCGTGCGCGCTCCGAATCCCCAGTCGCGCTCGGTGAGGGCGAAGGCGAGGTTGGAGAGCTCGTCGGCGCGACTCGGCGCGTAGGGCGGACCCGCCTCGATCAGCGCGACCGCGTGTCCGGGATCCTCGGAGAGGCGCGCGGCGAGCGTCGCGCCCGCGGAGCCCGCGCCGATGATCAGGCTGTCGGGTTCGCCCGCCATGCGTCCTCTGCGCTTCAGTCCATCGGCCCGACCGACGGAATGTCGCGTGGGCCGTCGGGCAGGGATTCGGGGGCCGCGTAGCCTAGCGCGCGCAGCTGCTCGGCCGTTTCTTCGCGCAGCGCGCGCCGCCGTTCGGCGGGAATCCGAGCGGCGTTGGCGCTGCGCCGGGTTTCCAGTGCTGCGCGCCGAGTGGCGAGGTGGGCGGACAGGCGGTCGACGATGTCGGGATGTCCAGCCGCCAGGTCGGTTTGCTCGCCGGGGTCGCGGCGCAGATCGTAGAGCTCTCGGCGACCGTCGGGGCGCAGGATGAGCTTGTGCGCCGCGTCGACGATGGCCTCCCACGGGCCGTCGGGAAGGTGGTCGTGCATCTCCGGTCGCGATGGCGTCGCGTCGCCGCGCTCGCCGCGCAGCAGGAAGGCGAAGCTGCGCCCGTCGACGCCCTCCCGCGGTTCGACGCCCATGAGCTCCCTCAGGGTCGGCTCGAGGTCGAGGTGGGACACCGGCTCGACAACGCGCCGCCCCGGCGCGACGCCGGGGCCCTGGATCACGAGGGGAACCCGCACGAGTTCGTCGTAGAGGTGATGTCGATGCATGAAGGCTCCGTGCTCGTCGAAGGCCTCGCCGTGGTCGGCGGTAAAGACGATGAGCGTGTGCTCGAGGGCGTCGCGCAGCTGGAGCGCGCGGAGCACCATGCCGACGCGCTCGTCGATGGATTGCACCTCGAGGTCGTACAGCATGCGCACCACCTGGCGTTCGGTGTCGTTGAGCTCGGGACCCACCTCGTTCAAGTCGAGGACGTCCTCGTCCTGATTGCCCGGCGTGCCGAGGCGCGCGTAGTAGATGGGCGGATGGCGCAGCTCGCTGGCCTTCGGAACGCGCGGCACCCGGATGTGCTCGGGCGGGCGGTAGACGGCGTGGGGGTCGAGGGTCCAGAGCAGGGCGAAGAACGGCTCGGGCTCGCGGTGCAGGATCAGGTGGAGGAGGTTGATGGTGTTCTGGTAGCGGATGTCGTTGAAGTGGGTGCCGATCTGCTCCTCGATGGCGGCGCGCGTCTCGGCCTGCTCGGTCACCTCGGGCCAGTGCGAAAAGTCGAAGCCCTGCATGGCGTTGGCGCGCAGAGCCATCGGGTTCTCCACGAAGGCGTGGACCGCGTAGCCCCGCTCCCCGAGCTCTTCGGCGAGCAGAACCTCGT
Organism: Myxococcales bacterium; assembly: GCA_013215605.1. Taxonomy (GTDB): domain Bacteria; phylum Myxococcota_A; class UBA9160; order UBA9160; family SMWR01; genus JABSQW01. The sequence continues at coordinate 20,757 of JABSQW010000011.1, read as the reverse complement.
CGTCGTTCACGTGGTAGACGTCGCCCGTCACGTTTCCGCTCGCGTCGGCGTGCGCGTAGACGCGCGGCGAGTTTCCGGTGAAGAGCGTGGCCGCAGAGGGCAGTGTCCAGGACGCGGTGCTGTACGCGCTCTCGAACAGCACTCCGGAATCGGCGAGGCCGCAGATGTTGGGAGCGTGTGCGCGCCCGCCGTAGCAGTGGAGCGAGTCGGCGCGCAGCGTGTCCGACACGATCCACAGCAGGTTCGTGGGCCGCGCGTCGTCACCACAGGCCAGCAGTGCCCCGATCAGCGCGATGCATGCCGCGCCCGCGCCACGGGACTCCAGCGGCGTGGCTCGGCTGTCCATTCGATTTCTCTCGGCGTCGCACATATCGTGTACCGGTGGTCGGCGTGAGCGAGAAGAGAAGCAGCTTTCTGCGGCCTCTGCATGGTCGCGCCCGCCCGCCCGCCACGGGAAGTGCATGGCTGGGAGCGAGCCTCGCCCTGCTCGCCGCGACGGGCTGTGGGGAGGGAGGGAGCACCGACGCCGCGCGCCCGCTCGACTACGCACCCAACGTCCTGCTCCTCTCCGTCGACACCCTGCGTGCGGATCACCTCGGTGCCTACGGGTATTCTCCCCCCACCAGCCCGAATCTCGACCGCCTCGCCGCGGAGGGGGCGCTCTTCGAATCCGCCTTCGCCCAGCGCTCGCAGACCTGGCCGTCGATGACCTCCGTGCTGACGTCGCTCCAGCCGCGCGAGCACGGGGTTCGCGAGAACGGGGCCAAGCTCGGGCCCGGGATCGCGACCCTCCCCGAGATGCTGAAGGCCCGCGGCTATCAGACCGCCGCGTTCCTCACGAACATGAAACACGCGCCGAACCGCGGCTTCGACGAGAAGGCCTTCGCGAAGCGCGAGGATCGCGATGCCCACGTCAACCAGATGGCACTGGACTGGCTGCGCAACCGCGCTCGAGAGCCGTTCTTCGGCTGGGTGCACTACATCGCACCCCACCGCCCCTATGCACCCCCCGAGGTGTTCGCGGAGCGATTCGTCACCGAGTACTCGGGCGCTGTCGACGGCAGCTATGAAAGCCTCGCCGCCGTGACCCGCGAGCAGCGGTCGCTCGACGACGCGGACCTCGCCCACCTGAACGGTCTCTACGATGCGGAGATCGCGTACGTCGACTCCCTCATCGGCGAGCTCCTCGAAGGACTCTCGGAACGCGGACTCGACGAGCGGACGCTCGTCGTCGTGGTTGGCGATCACGGCGAGGAGCTCTACGACCACAACTTCTACTTCTTCCACAGCTGCTCGATCTACGACTCGACCCTGCGAATTCCTCTCGTCATGCGCTGGCCCGGTCGTTTGCGCGCGGAGACGCGCGTCGACGGCGTCGTCCAGTCGATCGACCTCGCACCCACGGTCCTCGAGCTGCTCGGGTTGCCGCGCCCATCGTCGCTCAGTGGGCGCAGCCTCGTGGCGGTGTTGCGCGGCGGACCGGTCGAGCCCGACCCGTTGGCCGCGGCCTTCGCGGAGATCGGTGCCGAGGTCCGATCGATCCGGACGGCGCGCTGGCGCTACGTGGAAAATCCGAACGCCCACCGCCCGGACTGTCGGCCGTATCGCGACGCGTGGGCGGAGGGCCGGCGCGACCTCTTCTACCCGATCGCGCGTCGCGCCCTCTACGACCTCGACGCCGACCCGGGCGAAGGGGAGAACGTGTTGGACCGGTACCCGAAGGTGGCGGCTCGGCTCGCGGCCCGCCTCCACGCTGCCTTCGCGGGAGCTCCCGCAGACGCTTCAGTCGTCGAGCTCGATCCGGACGTCGAAACCGAGCTTCGCGAGCTCGGATACATCCAGTAGGCGCCAGGGCCTCCGGCGCTGGTTGCCGGCGCGCCAGCGAGCGTTACAACGGCGGCACCGGCACGCTGATCGACGGCGCTTCCGTTCCCCCGTCGACCTGGAAGATCTTCCCGGTCACCCACGACGAGGCGGGCGAGGCGAGGTAGAGCGCGCAGGCTGCGATGTCTTCGACGCGACCGGGGCGCTTCATCGGCGTGTTTGCGTCGAACTGCTCGCGCAGCGCGTCGTTGGTGAGCACGACCTCGAGGCTCTCGGTGCCGACGCCGCCGACGGAAATGGCGTTGATGCGCACTTTCGGTGCGATCTCCGGCGCCAGGTTGCGCGTCATCATGTTGAGGGCCGCCTTGGCCGCGCCGTATGCAACGAACGATGTCTGCACCATGTCGCTCGAGCGCGACGAGATGTTGACGATCGAGCCTTCGCCCGGGGCCTCGACCATGCGGGGTATGACGAGGCGGCACAGGTTGAAGGCCTGGGTGACGTTGAAGCGAAGCGCGTTCTCGAAGAACTCCTCGCTGGTCTTGAGCGCGGGGCGGGGACCGGTCCCGCCGGCATTGTTCACGAGGATGTCGATCCGGCCGAACTCGGCGATCGTGGCGTCGACGAGGCGCTCGAGCTGACCGCTGTGCGTCACGTCGGTGGGCACGGATAGCGCTCGGCGACCGCGCTCTCGCACGACCTTGGCGGTCTCCTCGAGATCTTCGGGCGTTCGCGCGGCCAGGACCACATCCGCGCCGGCCTCGGCGAATGCGATGGCAATGCCCCGGCCGATCCCCTTGCCCGCGCCCGTCACGATGGCCACGCGATCGGTGAGCTTGAACAGATCGAGGATCATCGCGGACTCCTGTTCGTCGGGACTTCGTTCAGCGTCGCTTCACTGCGCGAAGGCCGCGTCACGAGGCGGCCTTCGTGCACAGCTCGGGGGCCGCGCGTCCGGCCACGAGGGGCAGGTCGAGGTAGCTCTTGATGCCGGCTCCCGCGGTGCAGACGGCGGGTACGGCACTCACGCAGTGAATGGCCGTGGCAACGATGCCGGGATTGCGCGCGAGGCCTGCTTCGATCGACTCCGGGTGCCAGCCGTGGAACGTGACGAAGGACGACGGGTCGCCGCTGACCTCGACCTCGAAGCGCTCGCCGCCCGGCCCGAAGCTCCAGCCCGACTCGAAGCCCTCCTCGCCCATGAACCAGTTCGTGCGCACCGTGATGACGGGCTCACCGCGCACGAGCCCTTGCCAGGTGAAGCGCTGGGCCGCGACGGTGCCCGGCGCGATCACCCCGATGGGCGAGTCGATGGGCTTCGTGGCAGCGGATACCTCATGGGTGACCTGCTTCTCCGGATCGAGATCGAAGCCGAGGCTGTCGGCAACCATGTCGATTGACTGCAAGAACCCGTCGCCCAGGAGCTTCACCATCCGGCTCTGTTGCGCGTCCTCCGGCGGCTTGCCGAAGAGCATCAGCTCGCTCACCACCTGCGGCGCGCCGTAGGTGCGGATGTCCGACCACTCTTCGGCGCGGACGTGGGTGACCGCGCGCGAAAGCGCCGACAGCATCAACGGGAAACGCTCCGTGATACCGCCCGGATGAATTCCCGTTCCGTGCAGGGTGACACCCGCCTTCTGGCACGCGTCTTCGATCCGGGTCCAGTTGCGGTCGCCGCGGTAGAACCAGTTGAGGGGCGTCACGACGTTCTTGCCGGACTCGAGGATGCGCACCAGCTCCTCGCGATTGGCGACGACGGGCGCGTAGAGCACGCAGTCCGCGTCGAGCGCGAGCAGGGCGTCGACGTCGTTCGTCGCCGTGACTCCGAGCGGGGCGCGACCGAGGATCTCGCCCGCGTCCCTGCCGTGCTTGTCGGGGCTGTGCACCCAGACGCCCGCGAGCTCGAGCTCGGGGTGCGAGACGATCCCCTCGATGGCGGCCTTCCCGATGCCACCGGTCGCCCACTGGATCACTCGATAGGTCACGTTGGCTCCTTCGTTACCTGCCTCGGCGGCGCGTCGGAGGACGCGGCACGGGGGGCATTCTGTACTACGCCCGGCGTACGCCGCGACGGAAAACCCGCGGCATTCCGAACGTCGATGGCAGCATCTGCGAGCCCGCGACGGCGCTGCTGCTGATCAGCGGCCTCGGGGTACCCGGAATGCAAGCCCGGCGCTAACCGCCGCCGATGCGCGGCAGGAAGTGCACCTCGCTGTCAGGCTTCAGGCGCACGAACCTCGCGTCGCTGTGCACCTCGTCGTCGACAGCGACCGCCATCTTGTCGATGTGGCCGCGCAGGCCGGGGTAGCGCTCGCACAGCGCCTTCACGAGATCGGCGACGCGGGCGGCCTCGATCTCCACGCGCCCGGCGCCGCCGGTGTGCTGCGCGAGTGCGCTCGAGAAGACCACGACCGCCAAGGCGGCGCGCTCAGTCGCCGTCGATGGCCGCGAGTACCCGCGGAGGCGAGATCGGCAGATCCGTGAAGCGCTTCCCCGTGGCCGCCGCGACGGCGTTCGCCACGCACGCGAGCGGCGGCACGATGGGCGTCTCGCCGACACCGCGCACGCCGTACGGATGCAGCGGGTTTGCCACTTCGACGATCACCGTGTCGATCATCGGGAGATCCGACGCCACCGGCATCCGGTAGTCGAGGAAGCCCGGATTCTCGACCACGCCGTTCTCGTCGAAGATGTACTCCTCGTTGAGCGCCCAGCCGATGCCCTGGGCCGCGCCGCCCTGCATCTGGCCCTCCACGTAGCTCGGGTGAACGGCCTTGCCGGCGTCTTGAACGGTCGTGTAGCGGAGCACTGTGACCTTGCCCGTTTCCTGATCGACCTCGACGTCGCACAGATGGGTCGCGAAGCCGGGGCCGGCCATGGGCGGGCTGACGGCGGCCTGGGCGACGATCGGTCCGCCGGTAGCGCCCATCTGCGCCGCGATCTCGGCGAGGTTCAGGGGCTCGACATCGCTCGCCGCTCCGTTCGAGGGAACGGCGCGGCCGTCTTCCCACGCGACGCCATCGAGTTCGACTCCCCAGATCTTGGCAGCACGCTCACGCAGCTGCCGGACGATATCCTGCGAGGCTTCGATGATCGCCATGCCGGTCGCGTAGGCGGTTCGGCTGCCTCCCGTCAGGTCGGTGTAGCCGGCGCTCTCCGTATCGCCCACGAGGGGCACCACCTGCTCAGCGCCGATTCCCAGCTCCTCGGCCACCATGATGGCTTGCGCGGCGCGCGAGCCGCCAATGTCGGGGTTGCCGGTGGTAACGATGGCCGTGCCGTCCTCGTTCATGTGCACCGACGCGCTCGACTGCAGTCCGGCGTTGAACCAGAAGCCCGACGCGACGCCACGCCCCTGGTTGGGGCCGAGGGTCGCGCTGTAGTTGGGGTGCTTGCGCGCCTCTTCGAGGGTCTCGCGGAACCCGATCGCCTGGTACTTCGGCCCGTACGGGGCGACGTCGTTCTCCTGCACGGCGTTCAAGAGCCGCAGCTCGATCGGATCCAAGCCGAGGCGCTCCGCGACCTCGTCCACCACCTGCTCCACTCCGAACGCCGCGATCGGCGCGCCGGGGGCGCGGTAGGCGGCGACTCTCGGCTTGGTGGTGACGACGTCGTAGCCGTCGATCACGAAGTGGTCGAAGCAGTAGGCCGACAGAGCGCACATGCAGCCCGCGCCGACGGGCGAGCCGGGGAACGCCCCCGCTTCGTAGTACATCACCACCTCGGCGGCCACGAGCCTGCCGTCCTTGCGCGCGCCCATCTTCACGCGGACGCGTCCGGCCGACGTGGGACCGGTGGCGCGAAAGACCTCCTCTCGGCTCATCACGAGCTTCACGGGGCGCCCGCTGCGGCGCGACAGCTCGACCGCCAGCGGTTCGAGGTAGATCGTGGTCTTGCCCCCGAAGCCGCCCCCGATCTCGCTCGGAATCACCTTGATCTTCGAGAGCTCGATCCCGGTCACGGAGGCGGTCAGTCCGCGAACGGCGAACGGCCCCTGGGTGCAGCACCAGATCGTGACGTTGCCGTTCTCGAGGGTTTCGACCACCGTCGCGTGCGGCTCGATGTAGCCCTGGTGGACCATCGGAGTCGTGAACTCGCGTTCGACCACGACGTCGGAATCGGCGAAGCCCTGCTCGATGTCGCCGCCCGATAACAGCGTGCGCCGCGCGACGTTGGTGGGGCTGCTCGGCACCGGGGCCGGACCCTGACACACCAGGTCGTCGTGCAGGATGGCTGCGTCGGGCGCGATGGCGCTTTCGATGTCGAGCACCGGCGGGAGCACCTCGTACTCGACGCGAATCTTCTCGGCCCCGCGCTGCGCCGCCTCGATGGTGGTGGCGGCCACCGCGGCCACGGCGTGCCCGTGGTAGAGGACCTTGTCGCGGGCGATGACGTTGTTCGCGAGGTCGGGGACGTCCCCGTACTGCTGGCGGTCGCCTTCGCGGGTAGGGATGGGGAAATCCCGGCCACTGATCACCGCCTTCACACCCTCGACCTCGAGCGCCGGGCTCGTGTCGATCGACACGATCTTCGCGTGGGCGTGGGGACTGCGGAGCACGGCGCCCTGGAGCATCCCGGGCAGGCTGTAATCGGCGCCGAAGTTGGCGCGGCCGGTGACCTTCTCGAGGCCGTCGTGGCGGATCGGACGGGTTCCGACCTGCTTGAACTTGCGCTCGCTCATCCCGCGGCACCATTCGTTGCAGCGCCATTCGTACCGTTCATCTCCGCCGCCGTGTCGAGCACGGCTCGGATGATCTTGTCGTACCCCGTGCAGCGGCAGAGATTTCCGGCCAGCCAGTAGCGGGCCTCTTCCTCCGTCGGATCGGGGTTCTTCTCGAGCAGGGCCTTCGCGGCGACGATGAAGCCCGGCGTGCAGATCCCGCACTGGAGTGCGGCGTGCTCGAGGAACTTCTGTTGGAGCGGGTGCAGCTCATCGCCCTGTGCCACTCCCTCGATCGTGCCGACCGAGCGGCCTTCGACCTCCGGGGCGAGCACCATGCAGGACGGGACGAGGCGTCCATCGAGCATCACCGAGCAGGCCCCACAGTCGCCCGTGTTGCAGCCCTCTTTCGTGCCGGTCAGGTTGAGCTCGTTGCGCAGGGCGTCGAGGAGGCTCTCGCCGGGTTGGCAGAGAAACTCGGCGCTCTCGCCGTTGATCGTGGTCTCGACGTGCATTCTCGCCATGGGATCATCTCTCTTGCGCGCGATTGGCCGCGATCGCCGCGGCTCGTTTCGCGAGAACGCCGACCACTTTTCTGCGGTAGGCAATGGTACCTCGCTTGTCATCGATGGGCCTCGCGGCAGCCGTCGCCGCCGCTGCCACGCGCGCGAGCGCGTCGTCGTCGACGCGGGAGCCGACCAGCGCTGCGGCGGCTTCCTCGAGGAGGAGCGCGGTGGGAGCGACAGCGCCGATGGCCACGCGCGCCTGCGTGCACGTGCCGTCGTCGCCCAGAGTGAGTGCGACGCCCGCACCCACCACGGCGATGTCCATCTCGGTGCGAGGAATCAGCCGCAGATAGGCGTCAGCGGTTCGCGCAGCCGGCTTCGGGATCCGCACTGCGACGAGGAGTTCGCCCTGGGCGAGCGCTGTCTGGCCGGGACCCGTGGCGAACGCCTCCACCGCGATCTCGCGTTCGCCGCCAGAGCCGGCGACGATGCACTGGGCGCCCACGGCGATCAGCGCCGGAGTGGTGTCGGCGGCCGGTGACGCGTTGCAGAGGTTGCCGCCGAGAGTGGCGCGCCCCTGGATCTGCGTGGAGCCGATCAGGTCGGTGGCCTCGGCGACGCCGGGGACAAGTCTTTGTAGCTCGGGGTGCTCGAAGATCACGGCGGCTGGCGTCGCAGCGCCGATTCGGATCGAGTCCCCTTCGACGCTCACACCCAGGAGGTCGGGGATGCGCTTGACGTCGATCCAGGCGGACGGCTTGCGAACTCCGCCGCGCACCTGAACGAGGAGGTCCGTGCCGCCCGCGAGGACGCGTGCCTCGGCGTCGCTGCCGAGCAGCGCGACCGCTTCACTCACCGATGCGGGGGCCTGATAGGGGATGCTCTGCATGCTTCCTTCCCGATCCAATCGAAGTTGGAAAACGTTGATTTCGAACCGATGCTTCGAGCGAGCCAACGCCCTTCCACCGACGAGGCGCTTCGCTCGAATCCGGAGGTCGGTCTACATCGTATCTGAAGCGGAGACCTTTGTGGGCACCGCCCGATCCGAAGCACCTCGCGATCAGGGCGAATTCAGGAGGTGGGCGACCACCCGGTAGCGTCCGGATTCCGACACCAGGGCGAGCTTTTGGTAGCCGTCGGCGAGCGAACCGGTAGGCGAGAGCCAGCGCGGATAGAGGAAGGCGGCGGGTCGCACTTCCCGGGTGACGCGCAGGGCGGTGTCCGCCGGCTCCTCGCCGTCGTGCGCCCAGTGTCTCCACACCGTGTCGTTGAAGTAGACCGCGTCCACCGGCGACTCCCGCCGCATCAGGTACAGGAGCTCCGCGTTCTCGTACGCGAGGATCGCACCGTCCCCGGCGAGACGCGAGAGCCGGGCCGACACCTCGCGCTGGTCGGCGAGCGTGGCATTCGGTCGCGCACCCGGAGCGCGCAGCACAATGTCGGGCCGCAACGGGCCGGGGCGTGCGGCGATCAGCGCGAGTAGCACACAGCCTCCCCAGACGAGTGCGGTCGCTCGATCCGATCCGACGCCGAACCTGCGCGCGACGCGCGGACCGAGCTGGGCTTCCGCGAGGTCGGCGACCTCGATCCACGTCACGCCGAGAAAGAACGCGACTGCGTGGAGGAGCAGAAAGAAATCGCCGTAGCCCTGATTGTCGACGGCCGTGAAGCACAGGACGCCTCCGCACTGAATCGCCATGGGGAGCAGCAGGGGATGGAGATCCGCGTCGGCGCGGCGCAGCAGGCGACCGATCACGAGCGCGACACCGGCCAGGCCCGCAAGAAACAACAGCTCCTGCCCGGGGCAGACCAGCGGTACCGTGTTCGCGATGCGCTCGAGGGGGCCGGGCCCGGAGGTGCCTTCGAGCGACAGGCTGCCGCGCAGGAACGCGCCGCGCACCACCTGCTCGAACGCGGGAACGAGCGCGCCGTTCGCCGCGTAATAGACGAGGAAGGGCGCGGTACCGAGGACGCCCCCGAGGGTCACGCGGGCGAGTGCGGCCCGCCGCGGGCGCCCGAAGGCGAGCGCCGAAGCGAGCACGGCCACGCCGGCGAGCGCGCCGATCTGCCAGTCGAAGAAAGCGACGGCGGCCAGCGCACCGGCGGCGACGAAGCGCCGCGCGTGGACGAGCAGGGCGACACCGGGCGCCGCGACCGCCATCGCGAGCTTGGGCACGTTCCCGATGGCGGGCAGTTCGCCCAGCAGACCGAAGGAGAGATAGGCGGCGAGCCCGAGCCAACCGGCGGCGCTGCGTCCCCGTCCGATCCGTCGCTGCAGGGCGAACAAGAGCGCACCGCCGACTGCCGCAAGGCCGAGACTCCCCACGCGGATGGCGAGCAGCGGATCCACCGAGAGCACTTCGCCGGTGGCGTGCCAGGCCGCACCGAGGAACACCGCGAGCTGCGTCTTCACGGCGAACAGATCCCGGTGCAGGATGTCGCCTTCGACAACGCGCCACGCGTAGTAGACGTAGTAGCGGACGTCGGTGATGAGCGGCCGCGTTCCCGCGTCGAAGGACGAGAAGTGCACGCCGAGCAGCGCGGCCACAGCGAGCCCTGAAAGAGCGCGCAGCCCGCGCGCTTCCCGCAAGCGCACGGAGGGCGAGCGAAGCCCGGATCGGGACCCCGAAGACTGGATGCCTCCCGCTCCGCCGGGCATCAGGGCGTCCCGTTCTCCACGGCGGCCGGAACTGCGTAGCCGAGTGCCTGGAGTCGCTGGCGTTGGCCGTCGAGGGGGACGCGGTGTCGATGTGCGCCGTCGGACTGGCCGACGAGGTATTCGCGCAGCGTCACGGCCCGCGCCAACAACTCCGCCTGCTCGACGTCGTCGACTCGGTGCAGGTTGTGCTGCTCGCCGGGATCCTCGGACACGTCGAAGACCTCGGGGTCCCCGCGTCCGTACATCAACACCTTGCTGCCGCCGCGGAGGTAGGCGTACGAGTTGCCGCGGTGGAAGTAGTCGGGGTTATCGGGGCTTTGGGCGTAGGCGAAGTCGCGAGGCGGCGGAGCGGGCTCGCCGCGCACGAGCTTGGCGAGCGACCTTCCGTCGACCTGCTCATCGACGAACTGCCCGGTGAGGTCGAGAAGCGTCGGCGCAATGTCGACCAGCTGTACCGTCGCCTCGACCCTGCGGCCGCCCTCGACGCGCGGGTCGACCACGATGAGCGGCACGCGCAGCACGCCCTGGAAGAGGCTGCGGTTGTGCTCGTAGAAATCCCAGTGCTCGCCGAGCTCCTCGCCGTGGTCGGACGTGAGGACGATCAGAGTGTCCTTGCGCAGCCCCGCGGACTCCAGGAAATCGATCACGCGGCCGATCTGTCGGTCCGCGAAGCGGACCTCGCCGGTGTAGAGGTCGCGAATCGCCTTGTGGGTCTTCGCGTTCACCGACCTGCGCTTGAGGTAGATCGCCTCGAGCGATGCGCTATCGGTGGCGGGGCGCCTCCGCCGCTTCGGCCAGAGGTCCTTCGGCGGATCGTACGGCGCGTGGGGGTCGAAGAGGTGCAGCCACACGAAGGTCTTGGAGCCCGCGTGCTCCGCGAGCCAGGCGAGCATGGCGTCGACCGTGGCGCCGCCGCGCCGCTGCAACGTACGCTCGAACGTCACGTCCTTGAGAAAGGCCTGGTCGTAGGTGGTGAAGCCGCGGTCGAGACCCGACACGCTCGACACGACGGCACTGCTCACGAACGCTGCCGTTTCGTAACCCGCATGGTCGAATCGCTCGGCAACGGTGCGGTGCGCGCTGTCGAGTCGCCACGCGTTGCCGAGCATGGCGTGGCGCGGCGGATACAGGCCCGTGAAGATCGAAGCGTGGGCGGGCCCCGTGACACTGCACGTGGTGAGGGCGTGCTCGAAGCGGGTGCCCCCCGCCGCGAGAGCGTCCATGACCGGCGTCGGTTTCGCAGGGTGCCCGTAGCTGCCGAGGTGATCGGCACGCAGGCTGTCGATGGTGATCAGCAGCACGTGATCGAGGTCGCGGCGCGTCGGGTCGGCGCCGCATCCGAGCGCGAAGAGTGCGACGATCAGCGGCGCGCTGCCGCGCGCCCCTCTCCATCCACGTGCGCCCACGAACCCTCCCCACCGTTGCGAGCGGCGCATAGACTACAGCACCTCTCCGCGCCGCCGACCGCGGGAGTCGCCTACCTTCGCCACTTGTCGAACGACTGGAGAATCGACCGCGTCCATGCCCGCTTCGATCGGGTACTCCCCGACATCCCGTTCCGCGCCTTCCGGCACCTCGTCCCCGCGCTCTCTCCCGCTGCCCGGCTCCGATGGCGTCAGCCTGAACGCGCTCGCGTGGAGCGACGCGGGCCGCCCGCTGGCGGGGCTCCACGCCTTCGGCCACAGCGCGCGCGTCTGGGACGGCGTCGCGCGGCGCATGCTGGACGACAGGATCGCCGACGCCCGCTTCGTCGAGATTGCGGACGCGGGACAGCCGGTGATGATCGACGGCCCTCGCCCGGGCCGTGCTCGCGTTCCTCGATGACGTGTCGGCGTAATTCAGGCGCGTCAGGTGTCCGCGGCCGGTAATCTGGGCCGCCAGCAGCGCGTCGTCACGAAGAGGAGGGAACGCCATGCTCACGGACCGGGAAGCGCGGCAGCAGATCATTCAGATCACGAACGAGTTGTTCGTCACCGGACACCTCACCGCTACCGGCGGCAACGTCAGCGCGACGTCGAGCGACGGCGAGACGCTCTGGATCACGCCGAGCGGCATGTACAAGGGCCACCTCACGGAAGAGGTCCTCGTGCACATTCAGCCCGACGGCACGGCAATCGAGGGCGACCAGAAGCCGTCCATCGAGTTCAAGATGCACTTTGGCGCCTACCGGGCGCGGCCCGGCTCTACGGGGGCGGTCCACACCCACTCGCCGATCGCCACGGCCTTCGGAATCTGCAATCAGCGCTTCGACCCCATCAACACCGACGCGGTCTTCCTCGCCGACACGGAGACGGTCCCGTGGTTCATGCCGGGCTCCCAGGAACTCGCGGGAGCCGTCGAAGGCGCACTCGGCAAGAGCCGCGGCTGCATTCTGCAGAACCACGGCCTCATGGCGGTGGGCAAGGACCTCCGCAAGGCGGCGACCCGCGCGATGCTGATCGAGGAGACTGCGAAGATTCAGCTCTACATGAAGCAGTTCGGCGGCGAAGTCTCTCTGGTCCCCGACGAGTGGGTGAAACAGCTCGCGAAGTACGCGGACTTCATGTAGCGCAGCGTGATCACGGTGCGGAAGGGGCGCGCTGCCACGCCGCGTTTGGGGCCGCGCAGGCGTTCGGAGAGTCGCTTCCAAACCCGCGGGCAGCATGGTTTCCGGGTTCTCGGCGGCTCGATTCCTTCGATTCGAGGTCGCGGTATGGTAGGGGAGGGCGAGTTTTTGGATCCACTCTCTTCTGGAGGAGATCATGGCCATCCACCACATAGCGATCGCGACGCGCGACATGAAGGCGACGCACGCGTTCTACACCGACGCCATGGGATTCACGCTGCTGAAGACGGTCGTCGCTCCGTGCGGATCACGCGGCTTTGCGAAGCACGTCTTCTACGACACCGGCGAGGACGGACGGGCGGGGCTCATCGCGTTCTGGGACCTCCACGACCCCGACCTGCCCGACGATTGGAGCCCGGCGATCGCCACCGGCCTGGGGCTACCCCCCTGGACCAACCATTTCGCCTTCGAGGCTGCGGACGCCGCCGACCTCGACGCCCGGCGCGAACGCTGGCAGAAGCACGGGATGGACGTACTCGAAGTGGATCACGGCTGGTGCCGTTCGATCTACGTGAACGATCCGAACGGCATCCTGGTCGAGTTCTGCGTGACCACACGCGAGCTGACCGCTTCCGACCGCGAAGAGGCCGAACGCCTGCTCGCCGAGCCGTCGCCCGATCTCGAGGCGCCGCCGCCCCGCACCATCCATCGCGCGATCACTGGCGATTGAGCCCGGTCCCCCCGCGATCGGCCGCCCGGTGAAAGACCTCTCCGGAGCCCGGCGGCGAGCGTTCGAACTGCTCGCGCTCTCGTTCATCACGCTCTTCCTCGAGCTGATGATCATCCGCTGGATTCCGGGCAGCGTTCTGCTCGTCGCCTATTTCGCAAACCTGATGCTCATCAGCTCGTTCCTCGGGATCGGGCTCGGTGCGCTCCTGAAGGACCGCGCACCGGATCTCTTTCCTGCGTTCCCGTTCCTGCTCGTGTTCTACGTCGTCTTCGTCGTCCTGTCGGAGCAGCTCTCGCTTCCGAGCTCGGGCAGCGAGCACCGCTTCTTCTCGCGTGGGACGAACTTCGTCAACGTGAGCGCGCTCGTCGTGATCTTCGTTCACAACACGCTGCTGTTCGCCCCCCTGGGCCAGCGCATCGGCCGCCTGTTCGACTCGCTCCCGCCTCTGCGCGCCTACGCGTGGGACCTCGGCGGCAGCCTGCTCGGAACGATCGCATTTGGCGTCTTCTCGTTCGCGTTCTTCGCGCCGGTAGTGGGCATGGCGGTGGTGATGGCGGTCTATCTGTGGGTGGCGATCGGACACGCTCGGAGCGGCCCGAAGTGGCTGGCGTGGGCGGGCGTCGCGGCGTTCGCAGCGAGCCTCGGCATCGTTGGGAGCGCCTCGATGCCCGACGCGATCTGGTCGCCGTACCACTACGTCACGGTCCACAGCCAGGAGGACGAGCCCATCGCGAGCTCCGAGGTGTCTCGCGACATCCGCACGCTCATCGACCCCCCCACGTACAGCGTTCGCGTGAACGGGCGCTACTACCAGCTCCTCGGGAGCTTGGATCCGATGCGGTTCAGCGCGGGGGAGGCGCGCGACGGGGCCGAGTACCGCCTCGGCGTTGCCACGATGGCCTACCGACATGCAGCATCCCTCGATCGCGTCCTCGTGGTGGGCGCCGGCGGGGGCAAGGATGTCCAGGCGGCGCTGCTCATGGGGGCGAAGCGCGTGGACGCGGTCGAGATCGACCCGGTGCTGATTGCGCTGTCGAAGCAGATCAGTCCCAGTGGCATCTACTTCGATCGGAGGGTGCACGTCCACACCGATGACGCGCGCGCCTTCTTCTCGCGCGACCGCGCTGAGTACGACGTGGTGGTCTTCGGCTCGCTCGACTCCCAGGCGCTCTTCAGTGCGATGTCGAGTATTCGCCTCGACGGCTTCGTCTACACCGTCGAGAGCTTTCGCTCGGCCTGGGCTCGGGTGCGCGAGGGTGGGGTACTCGCGCTCGAGTTCCAGGCGCCGAAGGAGTGGCTGCAGCGAAAGCTCGTCCTCATGATGATGGAGGCCACCGGACAGACGCCGGTCGTCTACCGGTCGGGCGGATCGCTCCAGATCCTCGCGGCGAAAGGTGCTGCGAGGCCGCTGCCAGCGACCGTGTACGGCTTCGACCCGATCCGGGTCGCGCCGCCGTCCGCAGCGGGCGACGACCCGCCCCTCGCCACGGATGACTGGCCCTTCCTGTACCTGCGGGAACGCAACATTCCCCAGCATTATTTGATCGTGATCGTGCCGCTGCTGCTCCTGTCCGTGGGCGCGCTTGCGCTTGGGGCCGGCGAAATACGCGTCGGGCCGAGCCAGCTGCATTTCGCCGCGCTCGGCATGGGCTTTCTGCTGCTCCAGACGAAGAGCATTACCGACTGCTCGCTCTACTTCGGAGCCACCTGGCTCGTCACGACCCTCGTCGTCGCCGGCATCCTCTTCATGGTGTTCTGCGCGAACTTCGTTGCAATGCGACTCGAGAGCTTCCGCGCCGTCTACTACGCGCCACTGGCGGCGTCGCTCCTGCTTCTCTGGATCGTCCCCAACGATGCGGTCCTCTCGCTGCCTGCCTGGGGGCGCGCGGCCTTCGTGCTTTGCGCCGTCCCCCTCCCGGTGTTCTTCGCCGGGATCATCTTCTCGACCACGTTTCGCGACGCTGAGCGACCTTCCCTGTGCTTCGGAGCCAACCTGATCGGCTCGGCGATCGGGGGCTTCGCCGAGTACGCGGGGATGTGGACCGGCTACCAGGCGCTGTCCCTCCTCGTCGCATTCGCGTATCTCGCGAGCTTCGTTGCGGTGCGAAGAATCGGCCGGAACAAGGGCGCGTGAGCGCGGGGTAGGGCTCGCTCATCGACGCACGCGAGCGGGTGAACCGTCTCAGGATCGCGTGGCTGGACGCTCCATCATCCGCTCTTCGAGGTCGAGGAGTTCGCTCATCTGAAGCGGCTGGCCCCCGCGTGCGACGCCCGGCGCCCGACTTCGCCGCTGGCGGGGACGTGGGCTCCGCCGAGCCCGTCACAGCAGGGCGGCCAGTGCGCAGAGCCGGACTTCGGTCTGCGAGAGGACCCAACCCGAAACGTCGATCGTGCGGCCGAGCGCGAAGTCCTCGCGCAGTGCTTGATTCAGCAGCTCACGGAGCTCAGTGACGCTTGCCTGCTCCAGCTGCGCGCGCCTTTGGGGATGCGTCGACGCGATCCGATCGACCAGCCGAGGGAGATCGGCCTCTTCTGGTGCGCGTCTCAGATATTCCGAGCCCACCCGTCTTGCGCTCTTCTCGCTCGTGAAGACGCGGACCAGACGCAGAGCGAGCAGGTCGTTCGAGCTGAACGCGAGGCGCTCGGCGAGAAGCCGAGCGGGGAGGAAGAAGGAGAGAGCGCTCGGATACAAGAGCCAACGCAGAAGGCTGCGCCTGCTCAGCGACGAAAAGGCGTTCACGACAGGACCTTCTTTACGTGATCGGCCAGCCTCACGGCAAGCGCGACGAGGGTCAGCGTGGGATTGGCATAGCCGCACGTGGGGAAGACCGAGCTGCCCGCGACGAACAGGTTGGCCATGCCGTGCACCCGACAATCGGCATCGACCACGCCGTGGTTGGGGTCCTCGTGCATACGGGTCGTTCCCATGTGGTGGGATCCGCCCCGGATCGACTGGGACCAGAGCGTGTAGTCTTCGTCGACGACGAGCTTGACCCGTCCCAAACCGGCGCGTCCCATCTCTTCGGCAATGATCTCGTGGGCGCGCCGGATCGTGCGCTTGTCCGCGGAACCCAGCCGCCAGTCGAGCCGCACCCGCCTCTGACCGAGAGAATCGCGCTCTTCGGCAAGGCTGACGCGACTGTCGGGGTTGGGTAGATGCTCGCTTCGGCCGTGAAGGCTCAGCAGCGTCGAAGGTGGCCTCTTGTTCCCCCCGAAGAGCCTCCCGTACGAAGCACGTGCCACGTCGTCGAAGTCGGCCACCACCGCTCCGAGGTGCTCCGCGAAGTGGTCGGGCATCTCGCCCTCGCGCAGCGACGAGGTCAGATAGTCGAGAGACGCGACGCCCTTCGAGACCTGCGGCCAGGTCCGAGGCGGGAACAGGCTGGCGACGAAGCTGCCGAGCCCTTCTTCGCGCTGAACCCTGGCGGAGAGGGCAATGGCCACGTGAGCACCCACTTTCTCCGTCGCTGTGGAGCCGGTATAGAGCGCCGTTGAAAGGGCCGGATCGGACGGCAGCACCACGCCAGAGGTGTGGTGGGGGTGATCCATGAAGAACCGTCCCACCAGGTCCTTCTGGTTGCCAATACCTTCGCGTTGGACTCCGTTGGAGAGCAGGAGCAGGCGCGCGTTCTCGATGCCTCCCGCTGCCAGAAGAACCAGCCGCGCGGCCACGCGAAATTGGTTTCCCGAGAGACACGCCACGCGCACGGAGGTTGCCGAGCGAGCCGTCTCGGTCGTCTCGATCTCGATGGCGTTGCCGTGCAGGCAGGTCGCGACGTTGCCCGCGCGCAGGACCTCTGCGCGATAGGCGCGCCCGAAACGCGTCGGTGGGCTGAACTGGTAGACGGTGTTCACGACGCGATCACCCGCGAACTGCAGGAGTGGCGAGTCCCTACTCGCCCAGGCTTCGGGCTCATACTCGTACGGCCCGAGCTGGCAGATGGCCTGAGCCCGCTCATAGAAGGGTTGGAGATCGGCTCTGCGAATGGGCCAGCCGCTGTGCGGAATCCGGGGACGTGTCTCGAAATCGATTTCCTCGAGCGGTCGACACCAGCCGACCCAGTGGTTGGTCGCACCACCGAAGAAGCGCAGGCGCGATTGAACCAGCGAGTACGGGAGGCCCACGTTCTCGCCGGCGTAGAGCGACTGGCTCTCCGCGTCGAACTCGAACCCCCCGCTCTCCAGCAGGAAGACCCGAAATGGCTGATCGATGAACTCACGCGCAAGGGTGATGCCCGCCGCACCGGCACCAATGATGCACACATCGGTTTCCAGGGTTCTCTCGTTCTGAACCGATCGAGCATCGATCAGCAAGTAAAGGTCTCCACGAGCTCTCCCTCCTACTCCATCCGATCGATGGCGACCCCGCGCCGTACGTAGAGGTAAGCCGGCACGAAGAGCGTGCTTCCAGAGGTCGGCTCGAACACTCCGGGGGGAAACACCCGCCCGCGGTATTCGTACTCCGCGGGCAGGCGCACGAAGTAGTCGCGTTGTGGATTGTGAAGCAGAATCAGATCGAACTTCCCGCTGCGCAGCGCGTCGCCGAACTGTCCGAGCAGCTTCTCTTCCTGGCGGCGGCTTCGCGAGGACAACTGCACGTCACGGACGTTCATGAAGTGCGCCCACCCGGCTTTCCCGACGCGCTCGGCGAGGTGGGTGGCGGTCGGGACCAACACGTCCCCCTCCACGCTGGCGATGAGTTCCACGAGGCGATCACCCGCCGCCCGGTCCGCAGTCGTGGGTACCCACTTCCACGGCGACGCGAAGGGCAGCATGAAGAGGAGTTGCAGGCCCACCAGGACGAGGGCGATGTCGGGCAGTCGGAACTTTGTTTGGGGAAGTGCGCGTAGACGCGCGACGGCGACGCCGAAGGCCACCGCCAGTACGGCGTACGCGGGCATGAGGTTGTTGGTCCACGCCCCGACCTTGATCCGGATCACGAACGAAGCGATCACTCCCCCCGCCACCAGCGCCAGCAAGAACCCCTGGGAGGCGGACCGGGGCCACTCCCTGCGGCCGACCACCACGGCAGCGGCAATCAGGGTCAGTGCGATCGGTATCTGCAGCGCGAGATCACGCAGCAGGAACGTCTCCACGCCGCGCGCTTTCAGGGGATGCCCGGAGGACAGCCCGAACATGCAGTAGCCGAACCAGCCATCGCTGCTCCACTGCAGCCACGCGAAGGCTGCCAACGAGAACACCGTGAAGCTGCCGATCAACCGCAGCAGCTCCCGGGGTCGGAAGGCCAGGCACCACGCGAACAACGGCAGAGCGATCACGGCGGCGGTCTGCTTGGTGAGACACGCGAGGCAAAACAGCAGGCCCGCGGCGAATGGCCACGCGGGATGTCGACCGTGGCGGATCGCGAACGCACCCGCCAGCGCAAAGAAGACGTACAGACTGTCGACGCGAGCCAGATCGAACCAGCGCCCGGTCGGCCAGTAGCTCGCCGCGAAGAACGCGCAGCCACAGAGCGCGGCCAGCTTGTCGCCTTTCTCGCCTCGTACCAGGGCATAGACGAGGGCCGCGCTTGCCATCGACGCTCCGATCGATACCAGCCTGGGACCGAGAAACCCGTCGCCGGTCAAGAGCATCACAGCGGCAGAAACGTAGTAGAACAGCGGTGTGTAGAAGAACGGCGAGAAGAGGATGGACGGCTCGCTGTAGGGAACGCGCCCTGATTGCACGACGTGGATGTGCTGGAGGACGGCACCTTCCATCCACTCGAGCTGGTACGGGTAGCTCAGGCGCAGGGCGATCACGCCGAACACGAGAGCGATGCTGCCGAAGCAGACGGCAATCGTTGCCCAGCGGAGGCAGGCGATCAGAAGCTCTCCTGTCGATGATCGCTTCGGCTGCACGGCGTCCCGTCGAGGCTCTGCTCGACGTGCTGCTCGAGGGCCGAACCGGCTTCACTCGCCGACTCAGCACGAGTAGCATAGCTTAGTCGCGGTGCGTCCCATTCCCTCAGCGGCGATGAGACACGGAATCGTGACTTCAGCTTCATGTCCCGGCCGGCGCTCATGAGCGAGCCGGCGCGGTCGGCCAGGCGGGATGGCGTCGTGCTGGGTCTGGCATTCGCCCTCTCGCTGCTACACGCGGCGTACTTCGACCATACGTGTGACGACGCCTTCATTTCCTTTCGCTATGCGGAAAATTTCGCGAGCGGGCAGGGGCTGGTCTTCAATCCCGGCGAATACGTCATGGGCTATTCGAACCTCCTGTGGGTTCTGTTGCTGGCCGCTCTGGAAATGTTGGGAATCTCCGCTCCGCTCGGAGCTCGAGTCCTGGGAGTCATGCTGGCCTGGGGCACCCTGACCGTCGTCTACTTCTACCTGCGGCGAACGCACGGCTTGCCGGAAGCCGTCTGGGGTGTGGCTTTTCTGACAGCGAATGCAACCTTCGCCGTCTGGATGTTTGGGGGCCTGGAGGGCCACTTGTTCGCCTTCCTGCTCGTCTCTGCTGTCGTTCTCACGCTGACCCAGCCCACTTCCCACCGCGGGTACGCCGGCATCGGGCTGCTGCTCGGTCTCGCGTCGCTGACGCGTCCCGAAGGGATCTTCTACGCGGTGCCGGTCACCGGCTACCTGCTGCTTCGCGATCCGACCCGCTCCACGATCCGGCGCGCCGCGACCGCAATGGGGATCGCAGCCGCGTGCTACGCAGGCGCGGCGGCCTGGGCCCTGGCCTACTACGGCGATCCGCTGCCCAACCCGATCCAGGCCAAGCTCCACCCGCTTTCCGCGGAGCTGCTCGAGCGCGGCGCGGCGATCGCGCTGGGGTTCATCCAGGGTTATCTCTGGGTGCCTGTCTTGATCGTGCTGCTCTGGGCCGCGGTTCGCCGGCCGTCGCTCCAAGCGCCGGACTGGCTGCCACTTGGCATCGTCGCCGCGTTTCTGGTCTTCTTTCTGGGCGTCGGTGGCGACGCCCTCGTCTACTACCGCATGTGGCTCTGGGTACTGCCCATGCTGACGCTGCTGGGCGCCGCGGCTCTGGCCGACCTGCGCCACAGCGGACTGCACAGCGGGGTGTCAGTTGGCTTGGGGGTTCTCCTCATCGTGCTGACCGCGCAGAATTCGTTTCGGGGCCCGGAGCTGCGCCGGCTGCGCGACGACGAGGTCTTCGTGCAGGACGTCGTCCTCCTGTCCCGGTCGCTCGAGAAGCTGCCTCCGAACACCTTGATTGCTGCCAACAACATCGGAGCCCTGGGATACGTCAGTCGCAAGCCGATCCTCGACATGCTGGGTTTGATCAACCGCCACATCGCACGAGCGCCGGAAAAGCGGATCGGGATACCGGGGCACGAAAGCCACGATGGCGCCCATGTTCTCGACCAACGACCGCATCTGATCATCTTCGGAATGCCCGGGCTCACCGAGCACCCGCGATCGATTCAACAACTCGTAGCGATCGGCTATCCCTCGGACCGCGACCTCGAGGGCGACCGGAGATTTCGCCGGGATTACGAGCTTCAGCAGATTCGCGTGGCGGACGGGCGGGTCGCATCCGTGTTCCAGCGCCGCGACCTCCGCCGCAGACCTTAACCAGACCGACCCGACCGCCAGCCGCTACATCGCCCCCTGACGGCGCATCGAGAACGCGATCGTTTCGTGCCCCGCCGGGAGTGTCGAGGTGCCGCAGCAGCGTGTTTCACGCCTGCCGCCTCGCGAATCCGACGCGCACACTCCCGGCTCTCTCCATCCAGCGGGCGAACCGGGGGAAGAACGCTCTCCCCGCTCGAATCTCGAGTTCAGCGACGCGCCAGCTGCGGCGTTCCGGAGTGGTTCACGAAGATCGGAGACGACCACGCGCGGTGCTCGGTCTGCGCGAGAC
>JABSQW010000109.1 GCA_013215605.1 Myxococcales bacterium | reverse complement strand
TTCCGCCGGGAGTTCCGCGCCTGGCTGGAACGAAACATTCCCGACGGCTGGGAACGCAGTCGCGCGCGCGGCCTCTCGCACGCCGAATCGTGGCCACAGCGCCGCGAGTTCGAGCGCAGCATGGGACGCGACGGCTGGCTCGGCGTCGCCTGGCCCGAGGAGTACGGTGGACGTGGCGCCACGCTGATGAAGCAGGTGATCTATCAGGAGGAGCTCGCGCGCTCCGAAGCGCCCGGTCTCGCGGGCCACGTCGGCCTGCAGATGGTGGGGCCAATCCTGATGGAAGTCGGTACCGACGAACAGCGCACGCGCTTCCTGCCGCCGATTCTGGGCGGCGAGGAGGTCTGGTACCAGGGTTTCTCGGAGCCCAACGCCGGCTCGGATCTCGCTGGCCTGCAGACCCGCGCCGTCCTCGATGGCGACGACTGGGTGGTCACGGGCCAGAAGCTCTGGGGCGGCTTCGCGGAGTTCGCGGATTGGGGCGCCGTCCTCGTGCGCACCGATCCCGACGTGCCGAAGCACAAGGGCATCTCGTTCCTGGTCATCGACATGAAAGCTCCTGGCATCGAGATCGGTCACATCCGGGAGATCCACGGCGGCGCCAACATGAACGAGGTCTTCTTCGACCAGGTGCGCGTGCCGAAGGACAACGTGATCTCTACCGTGAACGACGGCTGGAACGCGGCCACGCGGTTGCTGACCTGGGAGCGCGGCGTGATCACGCTGTCGATCCTGGTCAACTACGAGATCTTCTGGGAGCGCCTGCGAGAGTACGCTCGTACGACGAAGCGCGCCGGGCGGAATCTCTCGGACGTACCCCACCTGCGCGAGGGTCTGGCGCAGACCTACGTAAACATCCGGATGATGAAGCTCGCCAATTTGCGCTGGCTCGCCCACTACCTGCGCGGCGAGCGTCCGGGGTTGGAGACGTCGTACATGAAGCTCTACTGGAACAAGGCCCACCAGTCGCTGACCGACCTGGCCCTCGAGTTGGGCGGAGTCGACGCGCTCGAGCTGCCCGACTCCCATGCCGCACCCGAAGGCGCCTTTCCCGTGGAGTGGATGCAGTCGCGCGCCACGACGATCCTCGGGGGCACCGAGGACATTCAACGCAACATCATCGCCGAGCGCATCTACGGACTACCGAGGGGAAACTAGTGGCCCAGCGGAGCGCACCATGAACCTCGAGCTCAGCGAGGAACAGGACCAGCTAGCCCTGGGCCTTCGGGAGCTGCTCGTGGGCTCCGGCGACGTCGATCGCGTGCGCCGCGTCGCCTACGAAGGCGACGGACGAGACGCCGAGCTGTGGGAACAGCTCGTCAAGAACGGCTGGACGAGCGCGGCGCTCCCCGAAACTTCGGGTGGCCTGGGACTCGGCTTCGAAGAGGCGATGGTGATCGCGATCGAGGCGGGTCGCGGCATACTCCACGTCCCGCTGTGCGAGACGCTGCTCGCGGCGCGGATTGCCGGGCGGGCCTCGAGCGAACCCGGCGACCGATTGCTTCGCGCCATCGCGGAAGGCGCCGCGGTCACATTCGCCGTCGGATCGGCGGCGGGTGGGACCAACGATGCCGACGACGACGCCCGCGCCACCGGAGACTACCGGCTCACGGGCACGGTGCGCAGTGTTCCCTTCGGTCCACTGGCGGAGCACTGCCTCGTCGAGGCGGAGCTCGCTGGCGGCGGGGCCGGCCTTTTCACCCTCGCGTGCAACGCGCCGGGCATCGAATGGCGGAATCGCCGGGCGATGGACGAGAGCGTGCGACGTTTCGATCTCGACCTTCGCGATGCCGAGGGAGTGCTGCTCTTCGACGAGGAAGAGGCAGGCAGTGAGATCGGGAGACTGGTCGACGAATGGCGCGTCCTCCTCGGTGCCCAGAGCGAGGGAGCCTGCCGGCGCCTCGTGGAAATGACCGCCGACTACGTGAAGCAGCGCGAGCAGTTCGGCCGGCCCGTCGGCTCCAACCAGGCGGTGAAGGTGCGCGTGGCCGAGATGGCTGCAGCCGTCGAGAAGATGCGGGCCGCGACCTACTTCGCCGCGCTGTCCATCGACAAGGACCTCGAGGAGCGCGCTCTTGCGGTGGCGATGGCCAAGGTCGAGACCGGCGCGCCCGGCGCGTTCGTCGCTACGCAGGCGATCCACACCCACGGAGCGATTGGATACACCTGGGAGCAGGACGTCCACCTGTTCGTGAAACGTGTGAAGAGCAACGAACTGTTGCTCGGCGCGGGGCACGAGATGCTCGAGCGCGTCGCGGATCTCGTCGTGGATGGAGCACTCTGAGCGAAGGGAGAACGTCATGGGCTACGAGACATTGATCGTCGAGAAGCGCGGCCACGTCGGCTGGCTGATCTTCAATCGACCCGAGTCGCTGGGGGCGATGAACAGCGTCATGGGGCGCGAGCTGCCCCTCGCCTGGCGGGAGCTGGGCGACGACGACGACGTGCGGGTGATCGTCAACACGGGAAGGGGTCGCGGCTTCCACACGGGCATGGACGTCAAGGAGGTTTCGAGCAATCCGTCCCAGGTCCGCGGCGACAAGCCCCGCGAGAAGACCGACTCCTATACGGGGAGGACCACCGCGATCGACAACGGGGTGTGGAAACCCGTGATCTGCGCGATCAACGGGATCTGCGCTGGCGCGGGTTTCCACTTCGTGATCGGGGCCGACATCGTGATCGCATCGAGCGATGCGGCCTTTCTCGATCCGCACGTCTCCGTCGGACAGGTGTCGGCACTCGAGCCGATCGGCCTGATTCGACGCATCCCCTTCGAGGCGGTCGCACGCCTCGTCTTCACGGGCCGCCACGAGCGCTTCGGCGCCGAGCGCGCGCGGGAACTCGGCCTGATCAGCCAGATCGTCGATCCGCCCGAGAACCTGATCGACGAGGCACAGGCCCTCGCCGAGAAGATCGCCCTGAACTCGCCCGGTGCGCTGATGGCCAGCAAGAAGGCGATGTGGCAATCCCTCGATCTCGGCCTCAGGGAATCGCTCGACATGGGCATAGGACTCGTGTCGTCCTTCTGGGGCCATCCCGACGATCGCGAAGGAACGCTGGCCTTCGCGGAAAAACGCGAGCCGCAATGGGCGGCCCCGGGCGGCGCGAAGGAGAACGAGTCATAGACCTCGTCGAGCGCGCGGAGCGCGAGCCGGATGCCCTGGCCGTCGACGACCTGACCCGCACGCGAAATTTCGGCGAGCTGGTCGATCGCGCCTGGCGCGTTGCGTCTTTGTTGCGCGACGAGTGGCAGCTCGAGCCGGGCCAGCACGCGGCCATGCTGATGGGCAACCGCGTCGAG
This sequence comes from Myxococcales bacterium, assembly GCA_013215605.1. Classification (GTDB taxonomy): domain Bacteria; phylum Myxococcota_A; class UBA9160; order UBA9160; family SMWR01; genus JABSQW01. The sequence continues at coordinate 9,645 of JABSQW010000109.1, read as the reverse complement.
TTCGTCGAGCTCATGTTCGGCGCGCTGTTCGCCGGCGTGAACCTCGCTCCCATCAACTGGCACCTCACCTCCGAAGAGATCCGCTACATCCTCGACGACACCCAGGCGCGTGCATTCTTCGTGGATCCGGCGCTCACCGCCGCCGCCGACGCCACCGAGCCCGGCTGCCCGACCCTCGTGGCGGGCTCCGCGCTCGACGAAGCGCTCCAGGCCGCCGACAACACACCGCTGTCCCTCGACGGGCCCGCGGGCGGGCCGATGCTGTACACGAGCGGGACCACCGGCCACCCGAAGGGCGTCGTGCGGCCGACGGTTCCGACGATCGCGGAGAGTCTGACCGGCTCGGCCGAGGCAGCTCAGATGTTTCACATGACGGGCACGGGTCCGCATCTCGTGAGCGGCCCGCTATACCACGGTTCGCCGTTCGGATTCGCTTCGATGGAGATCAACCTCGGGGCGTCGATCGTGATCATGCCGCGCTTCGACGCGTCGCAGATCCTGCGGCTGATCGTCGAGCGGGAGGTGGCGACGACACACCTCGTCCCCGTGATGATGACCCGGATGCTTCAGCTTCCGGATGCCGAGCGCGCCGCCTTCGACCCGTCCTCCCTCGCGTGCGTCCTCCACGGCGCCGCGCCGGTGTCGATCGCCGTGAAGCAGCGCATGATTGATTGGTGGGGACCGCGACTCGTGGAGTACTGGGGTTCGAGCGAGGGAGGGGCGTACTGCGTGTCGACCAGCGAGGATTGGATCTCGCATCCGGGCACCGTCGGGCGAGCCGTCGAGCACTACGAGGTGTTCGCCGTCGACGACGAGGGGAAGCGGCTCGGTCCGGATGAAGTGGGACTGCTCTACTGCCGCAACACGCTGAACGACGAGCCCTTCCGCTACTGGAACGCTCCGGAGAAGACCCGGGACGCGTACCTCGGACCCGGGACGTTCACGAACCACGACATGGGCTGCATCGACGCCGACGGCTTCGTCTACCTCTCGGACCGGGCCTCGGACATGATCATCTCAGGGGGCGTGAACATCTACCCCGCAGAGGTCGAGGCGGTGCTCATCGAACACCCGTCCATCACCGACGTGGCGGTGTTCGGCATTCCCGACGCTGAGTGGGGAGAGGCGGTGAAGGCCGCCGTACAGCTCGCGGCCGACGCGAAGGCGGGACCCGACCTCGAGCGCGAGATCCTCGACTGGGCAAGGGAGCACATCGCCGCGTTCAAGCTGCCGCGATCGATCGACTTCGAGGACGCGCTACCGCGGTTGGCCACCGGCAAGCTCTACAAGCGAAAGCTGCGCGCGCCCTACTGGGAAGGCCACGAACGAAGGATCTAATCAAGGAAAGGGCAGGACACGTGGAATCGCTCAGATACGAGACTCTCGAGGTCGACGTCGATGGGGGCGTCGCAACGCTCACGCTCAACCGACCCGACCGCATGAACGCGTTCAACCACGAGATGAGCACGGAGCTCGCCCAGGCGTTCGATTCCCTGGATGGGTCGGAAGAGGTCCGGGCCATCGTCGTCACCGGCGCGGGGCGCGCGTTCTGCGCGGGAGTGGACATCGACGGCGGCCTGCCCCGGGGAGACGGCGCCAGCCGGCACTGGCGGTCCAGCGCGACCATGGCGACGTTCCGCCCCTGGGAGATGCGCACGCCGGTCATCGCCGCCATCAACGGCGCCGCCGTGGGCCTGGGGCTCACCTACCCGATGCTGTGGGACATCCGGCTGGCCGCGGAAGACGCGAAGCTCGGCTTCGTCTTCAACCGCCGTGGATTCCTTCCGGAAGGCAATTCGCTGTGGCTGCTCTCGCGCCAGGTGGGAGCCTCGGTTGCAATGGAGCTGCTCCTCACCGGGCGCCTGTTCAGCGGCCGCGAAGCCGCCGAGATGAAGCTCGTCTCGCGCGCCCTGCCGCGCGAGGAAGTGCTGCCCGCCGCCCAGGAGATCGCGCGCGATATCGCCGTGAACACGGCGCCTGCCTCGACGGCGATCACCAAGCGCTTGTTCTATTCCCAGCTCGAATGCTCGGACCGCCTGGCGGCGCGGGCCGAGGAGCTCGACTACGTGCGCTGGGCGATGGAGCAGCCGGACTTCCGCGAGGGCATGTCGGCGTTTCGCGAGAAGCGAACTCCCCAGTGGACCGGGGCGAACGATCTGCCCGCAGGTTTGCGTTGAAAACGAGGCAAGAATGACGGGCATCTGCGACGGGCGAGTGGTGATCGTTACCGGCGGCGCGCGCGGCATTGGTCGCGGCCACGCGATCGAGTTCGCTCGCGAGGGCGCCAGGCTCGTCGTGAACGACTGGGGGGCCGAGGTGGACGGGAGTGGCGGCTCACCGGGCCCGGCGGGCGAGGTCGTCGACGCGATCCGCTCCGACGGGGGCGAAGCCATCGCCAACGGCGAGGACGTGGCCGACTGGCAGGGCGCCAAACGACTCGTCGACGCCGCGCTCGAGACCTACGGACAGCTCGACGTGATCGTCAACAACGCCGGCATCCTGCGCGACCGCATGCTCGTCAACATGGAGGAGAGCGAGTGGGACGAGGTGATCCGCGTCCACCTCAAGGGCACGGCCGCAACCAGCCACTGGGCGGCGGCACACTGGCGAGAGCGCTCGAAGGCCGGTCTCGGCAACGACGCGAGGATCATCAATACGAGCTCCGGCTCCGGTCTCTACGGGAACCCGGGACAGAGCAACTACGGGGCCGCCAAGGCGGGGATCGCGGCGTTCTCGATCATCGCCGCCAAGGAGCTCGAGCGCTACGGCGTCACCGTCAACGCCATCGCGCCCGCGGCGCGCACGCGCATGTCGCCGCCGAAGGGGCGCATCCGTTCCATCGAGATCCCGGAGGGCCAGTTCGACCCCTACGAGCCCGACAATGTCGCGCCCCTCGTCGTCTGGCTCGGGAGCAGCGAGTCCGCCGCCGTGAACGGACGCGTCTTCGGCGTCGTGGGCGGCGAGCTCTACGTCAGCGAGGGCTGGCGCCCCGGTCCGCGAGTCGACCGAGGCCGGCGCTGGTCAGCCGACGAACTCGGCAGCGTCGTCTCGGACCTGCTGGCGAAGTCGCGCGAGAACTCGGACCTCCAGTAGTTCCGCACATCCGCTCCGGCGTGCAAGCGAAGCGTGCAGCGAGGCGAAGCCGATCGAAGGCGGGCCGGCGGGCGTCGCCTGGCGAACCCCGGCCAAACTACCCCAGCCCGTACAGACGCACCGCGTTCCCGCAGATCATCTTGTAGGTCTCGTCCTCGGGGACGCCCACGAAGTGCTCTTCGACGTCCTTTCTCGATTCGGGGAACGTCGTCTCCGAATGGGGATAGTCCGAAGACCACATGATGTTCTCGATGCCGACCGCGTGGCGCAACTCGATACCCGCCTTGTCGTGCAGGAACGTCGCATAGATGTGCTGGTCCCAGTACTCGCTCGGCAGCTTCTCGAGCTCGGTGTTCGTCCAGTAGCGGTGCTTCTCGTAGGTCTTGTCCATGTATTCCTTGGCGAAGGGGAACCAGCCGATGTTGCTTTCGACGGAGACCAGCTTCACCGTGGGGTAGCGCTCGAACAGACCGTTGAAGATCAGTAGCGACAGCGGCTCGGCCATCGAGATCTTCGACATCAGCATGTCGGTCAGGAATGCGCCCGGCACCCCGGTGACCGGGCGGGCGCCCAGGTGCATGTGGAGCACCGCGCCAGTGTCGGCAATGGCGGTCCAGAAAGGCTTCCACTCGTCTCCGCAGTAGTTGCGACTGTGATCGCCACCCATCATCCCGCCCTTGTACTGACCGGGGACGGGCGGGAACGACGGGATCAGCACTCCTCTGAATCCCTGGTCTACCGACTTGCGGACGGTTCGTGCGGCGCGTTCCGGGTCGATCACCGGCACATAGGCGACGCCCAGAAAGCGATCCGGTGCGTGGGCGCAGAAATCCGCGAGCCACTGGTTGTAGGCGTGGAAGCTCTCCTCGTAGAACTCCGCGCTCTTGGTCTCGAGGGGTCCGCCGCCGAAGAGCACCTCGGCGTCCACGCCGTCGAGGTCGAGGTCCACGATCCGCGCCGCGGGGTCGTAGCCCCCTTCGGCCGTGTCACTCTGCTTTCCCACCGCCTTGAAGTCCTGCGTTTTCTTGTGACCGATTCCGCCCAGGGTGCCGAACATCTTGCGGGTTCCCTCGAAGATGACGAAATCGCCCTCGTCGGTCGTCTCCACCCGCGGCGCCTGGTCGCGAAACTTCGCCGGCAGGTAGTCGCGCCAGAAGGTAGGCGGCGGATTGACGTGGGAATCCGCGGAAATCAGTTGATAGGACCTCACGTTCGGTTCCTCCTCCTGGTGACCCGTCCACTATACCCCCGTCGGCGTCTCGTGTAGATTGAGGTGTTCATCCATGTCACCGGAGGGCACGAGATGGGCTCCCTCGGTTATCCGATCTACGACGCCGACAATCACCTCTACGAAACGCAGGACTGCTTCACGCGCCACCTCGACAAGGCGACCGCGCGCGAGGCCATTGCCTGGGTGGAAGTGAAGGGCCGCACGAAGTTGGCGGTCTGCGGGACGATCACGGACTACATCCCGAACCCGACGTTCGAGATCGTGGCGACGCCGGGCTCGCTGGTGCCCTGGCACCGGGGGATCAACCCGGAGGGCAAGACGATTCGGGAGATGTTCCTGTCCGGAGCACTCGAGCCGTGCCGGCCCGAGTTCAAGGACCGCGACCGGCGCCTCGAGGTCATGGACGAACAGGGGCTCCACGCCGCACTCATCCACGGAACGCTGGTCAACGCCATCGAGCAACGCACGAAGCAGCGCGCGGACCTCCTGCACCCCACGCTCCATGCCTACAACCAGTGGATGGAGGAGGAATGGGGCTTCCACCACGAGGAGCGCATCTTCGCGATCCCGATGGTCAGCCTGGTGGATGTCCAGCGCGGCTGCGAGGAGCTCGAGTGGTGCCTCGAGCGGGGCGCGCGCGGCGTGGCCATCCGACCGGCGCCCGTGTTCGGCCACCCGAGCCCACGCTCTCCGGGCAAGCCCGAGTTCGATCCGTTCTGGGCGCGGGTTTCCGAGGCGGGCATCTTCGTCGATCTCCACGTGACGGACAGCGGCTACAGCGACTACTGCGCGGATTGGGACGCGGGTTCGGAGACCCAGCCCTTCACGCCTTCGCCCTTCCGGAACATGGTGATGCGCGATCGCCCGATCTACGACGCGCTGGCGAACCTGATCATCGACGGGGTCTTCCACCGGCATCCTCGGGTGCGCGTCGTGAGCATCGAGAACGGCTCCGAATGGGTGCAGCCGTTGCTCCGCAAGCTGGAGAAGACCTACAGGCAGCTGCCCAAGATGTTCCCCGAGCCGCCGCTGGAGACCCTCCGGCGGCACCTCTGGGTCGTCCCCGAGTACGGCGAGGACATTCGCTGGCTGGCCGACACCCTCGGTGTCGAACACGTGCTCTTCGGCTCCGACTTCCCTCACGCCGAGGGCTACGCGGTACCCCTCGATTGGGTCGAGGAGCTCGAGAAGTTCAACGCCGACGAGACGCGTCAGGTGATGAGTTCGAATCTGCAGTCGCTGCTGCAGGCTCCGCAGGCGTCGACGCTCTAGTCGGTCGGCCCCGTCGCAGAACTCCGTGACGTTCGACTTCCCCGAGTACTCCCCGACGCTCCCGGCGATGATCCGCCATCTCGCCGAACGCTTTGGGGACCGGGACATGATTGCGCTGGGCGATCGGCGCTTGACTTTCGGCGAGGCCGAACGCGAGTCGGCTCGGCTGGCCCGCGGCCTGTTGGCCGCGGGGGTCGGCAAGGGAACGCGCGTCGCGCTGCTGATGCCCAACGGCCCGGACTGGGTGCTCGCCTGGCTCGCGACCTGCCGCATCGGTGCGATCTGCGTGCCACTGTCGACCTTCCTTCGGGAACGCGAGCTGCTCTGGAACCTGCGCCACGCGGACGTCCACACGCTGCTCACCTGCGACCGCTACCTGAGCCACGACTACCTCGAGCGGCTCGAGCGAGCGATCCCCGAGCTCTCGGAGCCCAGCGGCGAGCGCCTCACCCTGCACAGCCTGCCGTATCTGCGCTCCGTGCGTGTCTGGGGCCGCAGCGACCGCCCCTGGGCGAGTGACGGACCGAAGGGGCTCGCTGCCCTGGCAGACGCCACCCCGGCGATCGGGGACGACTTCCTGCGCGAGGTCGAGTCCTGCGTCACGCCCGCCGACCTGATGCTGATCCTGTACACGTCGGGCAGCACGGCGGAGCCCAAGGGCGCCCGTCACACGCACGGTACGGCTGTGCGCCACTCCTACGTGCTCAACAAGTACCGACACGGGGAGCCGGAAGACACCGCGTACTCTCCGATGCCGTTCTTCTGGGTGGGCGGGCTGAACAACAACCTGATGGCCACGATGCACTCCGGCGCCTGTCTGTATTGCGAGGAATCGTTCGACGTCGAGCGGATCCTCGACCTCATCGAGCGGGAGCGCATCAAGATCGTCGCCGCGTGGCCCCACCACGCCAGGGCGATCGCCGAACATCCGCGGTTTCGGAAGGGAGGCTTCGGGTTCATCCGCTACGGCGCCTACGCGACACTGCCCGAAGCCGTCCGCCCTTCGGACCGCGAGCTCCTCCCCAATGCCCTCGGGATGACCGAAACGTTTGCGAACCACAGCATGGAGGAAGCGGGTGTCGAGCTCTCGGAGAAGAAGCGCGGTTCCTTCGGTCGGTGCATTGAGCGGATCGAGCGACGCATCGTCGATCCCGAAACCGGGGAGGAGGTCGCCCCGGGCGAGTGGGGCGACCTGTGTATTCGCGGCTATTCGCTCCTCCAGGGACTCAACAAGCTCGAGCGCGAACGGGTCTTCACGGCCGATGGCTTCTACCGCACGGGAGACGAGTGTCGGATCGACGCAGACGGCTACTTGTTCTTGAAGGGGAGGCTCGGCGAAATGATCAAGACCGCCGGAGCGAACGTCGCCCCGCGCGAGGTAGAGCTGGTGCTCGAATCCTTCGACGAGGTCAAAGAGGCCTACGTCGTCGGCATTGCGGACCCGGAGCGCGCGCAGATGGTCGTCGCCGCCGTGGTGCCCTCTGCCGACCGGCTCGCCGACGCGGCCGACCTGCGACAGCAGCTGCGCGAGGAGCTGTCGGCGTTCAAGGTGCCCCGGCACATCTTCATCTGCGATTCCGAACAGCTCCCCCGCACGGCGAGCGCCAAGATCCAGAAACCCCTGCTGCGCGAAATGCTGGCCGAGCGCATCGCAGCTCGATCCGGTGAGGCGGTGAAGGTTCCGTGATCCGTCTGCAGAGGCCGCGTGTCCGCTGAAGAGATCGCGGACCGATCCGCTCCCTGCCACGATCTGCTGGGGCGTCGAGTGCTTCGTGCAGAGCGCGGCAGTGGCGAGAGCGAGCTCACCTTCGAGGCACCGGAGGCGTTCACGAACGGCATGGGGAACGTGCAGGGCGGGCTCCTCGCCGCGATGCTGGACAGTGCGATGGGCGCCGCCATCGCGACGGTCATCGTCGAAGGCGAGCGGCCGCCAACACTGGAGATGAAGATCAACTTCATCCGGCCCGCCAAGGTCGGCACGATCGGCGGAACGGGTCGGGTCGTCCACCGCGGGCAGTCGGTGGCGTTCGTCGAGGGAAGGCTGACCGACCCATCGGGCGCCCTGATCGCCACTTCGACGTGTACGGCGCGGATCTTCAAGGCGAGGACCGATCCGCCGGCTTCGACTTGATCGATGACCCTCGGGTCGGGTAATGATCACTGCCATGAGTGAACGACCCCTCTCCCCCGAAGAGCTCGAGAACGTCGAGTTCGATGCATCCGACGTCGACCGCTGGATCGGTGTTCCCCTGGCCTCGTCCGACATGCGCTACCCGGTGTCCGAGCTCGACATCGCACGCTGGGCCCAGGCGATGCACAATCCCAACCCCCTGTTCTTCGACGCCGACTACGCGGCGGCGAGCCGCTGGAGCCGGGTCTTGGGGCCCCTCTCGATCACCGTGGCGTGCGGCGACGGCCACGGGGCGACGCCGGCCATCCAGGGTCACGTCGAGGGCACCCACATGCTCTTCGGCGGCGACGAGTGGTGGTTCTACGGTCCGCGCGTGTTCGCCGGTGACCGCCTGTCCACCGACAAGATGCTGTTCGACTACAAGGTCACCCAGACGAAATTCGCCGGCCCGACGATGTTCAGCCGCGGCGATACCAATTACGTCAATCAGCGGGGCGAGTTCGTCGCCAAGCAGCGCTCGACGTCGATCCGCTACCGGGCCGACATCGCGAGGCGTCTCAACTCCTTCGCCGGCGAGGAGGAGGATCCCGACTGGGAGCGAGCCACTGAGGAGACGGTCCAGAAGGAGAAGATGGAGTACTACGACAGCTTCCTCTCTCGCGGCCACGAGCCGCGCGCCTTCGAGAGCTTGAGCAAGAGCGACAAGCTGCCGCGCTGCGTGATCGGCCCGCATTCGCTGATGAGCTTCACCACGGAACACCGCAGCCGGCCCTCGGGCGTCTGGGGCGCCACCGTCAGCCGGCCCGGGCTCTCGTCGCTGTGGGATGCCGGCTGGCTCCCGGAAATGGACCGCGATCACGAGGCCGCGAAGATCGATCCCGAAATGGGCGACGGGCTGTACCACGGGCCATCGCGCGGCCACGTACAGCCGGTGTACGCGCGGCTGATCGGAATGCCCCGCGGCTATGGCTACGGCTCGACCATGGGCGGTTGGGTGCTCGACTACGTCGAGAACTGGGCGGGCGAGTGGGGCTTCGTGCGCCACAGCATGATCCAGTACCGAAACCCGGCCTTCACCGGCGACGTCACCTACATCGAGGGCAACGTGGGAGAGACCCGGATCGATGACCAGACCGGCTGGAAGATCGCCGTGGTCCACGTGAAGATGAGCAACCAGAAGGGTGCACAACTGGCGCGCGGTTTCGTCGAGGTCGAACTCGCGGATCCCGACGGCGACGCCGACTGACCCGCATTCCGGCGCTCCTCAAGCGCCCGCCGGCGCCTCCACCAGGGGAACGACGTCGCGCGCGAACGCCTCCAGGGTGGCGGGGTCGCCGTAGTCGTGGAACTGCAGCACGAACATCTCGACCCCCAGGGCCACCTCCCTCGACAGCGCCGCTGCGACCTCTTCCTGGTTTCCCACGATGAGCCCCCCCCAACTCCCGAAGCGTCGCTGGCTGCGCCTCTCGACGTCCCCGCGTTGGGACTCCGAGCGGACGAGACCGACGGGGTGCTGGGCCGACACGTGCACGTCGCCGGCCAGGGGTCGTAGCTCCGCGAGCCTCTCGATCCCGTAGGAGGGGCAGTTCCACCAGGTCGCGTACTCGGCGACGAGGGGCAACGTGAGCTTCGGTCCCGCGCCGCCCAGGTGAATCGGCAACGGGTCCTGTACGGGGCGCGGGTTGGCGACCGCGCCTTCGAGCGCGAAGTACTCCCCCTGATAGGAGACGCGCTCCCCGGAGAAGAGCCGCTTCAGCACCTCGAGCGTCTCCTTCAGCCGGCCCGCGCGCACCCGCGCGGGCGCGTAGCCGATTCCGAAGGCATCGAACTCGTCGGGAACCGAGCCCCAGCCCAGGCCGAGATCGAGCCGGCCACCGCTGATGTGATCGAGGGTGGCGACCATCTTGGCGAGCAGCGC
>JABSQW010000108.1 GCA_013215605.1 Myxococcales bacterium | reverse complement strand
ATGGCCGCTGTGGAGGACGACCCGGGGCTCGCGTGAGAGCCCTGCTCGCGCAGCTGCCAGCCGCGGATCTTGCGGCTCCAGCCGTCGCCGGAATCGGGCTCGGTGAAGTAGCGATAGGCGGCCGGCTGGGGGCCTCGGGGAGTCCCCGCGCAGCCAAGCCCGGCGACGACGAGCGCCGCCAACAGGAACGCTGTGACACGACACCCGGGAAGGCCTCTGCGTTGTGTTGAATTCCCCATTGCCCAGCAGGACTATCGGCGGCGGAGAGCCGGGCATTAGACGTAAGAGTTTGAATTCAAACGCTTTCTTTCAACTGTGCGGATTTCTCACCGCACTGCGGAAGAATAGACACTCCACGTGCACATTCGGGGGACCGCAGCGGAGCGGCAGCCGGTGGGAAGGTAAATCGGATGCGCTGGGTCGACCGCAGGCGCGACCGAGAGGCTTGGCCCCGCTAGGCGGCGAAATTGCAGGATCGTGCGAAGGCGAAGGTGACGACGACGAAGATCACGATCCCCGGAATGCCGCCCACGATATAGAGTTTGGCGACGAAATCGTTCCTTCCTTTGGGATCTTCGTCCATCGAGCGGGCTCCTCCATTTTCGAGCCGCGGCACTGTAGCCAAACCCGGGAAAGTGCGCCGCGACCGTTCGTCTTCGGCTCCGCAGCCCACTGCGCGGAGACGGGCTCTCGCCCATCCGCCGGCTCCGGAGATCCCGATGAACAACGCGCCTCTGCGCAACGCCTAGGCGTCGCGCAGGCCGCGCAGCGATCGGACGTTCTCGGTGAGTTCGTGAAACCGCTCGCGATGCCTGGCGCTCATGGGCAGATCGAAGGCATCGCGCAGACGCTCGGGGAGGAGGGCGGCGGTGAGTATGCGAACGGTGCCTGTCATCGGCGAACGCACCGGCGGAGAAACCACGCTGCGCGCGACACGAACGGCAGCCTCCGAGACGGTCAGCGTGTCACTCTCGAGCATCGTCTCGAACCACGAACGAAAATCGGACCACGTCGCGGGAACGAGGTCGTCGGGAATCCCGAGCAACCGCGCGACCACGCGGTGCTCGAGGTAGTAGGCACAGCGCGCCGCCTCCTCGACGGGCGCAACGAAGCGCTCGTAGACGACCAGCGCCGTATCGACGAGTGTCGCCCAGATCCAAGCCATCAGCTCCGGCGCGCGCCCGTCGTACACCGTGCCCGCTGGAAACGGTCCGACCGCCACCTCGAGCACACCCGAGACACGAGCATGCGCGCGTTCGACGCCGCGCACGGCGGCCAGCGCGGCGTCGCGGGAGCCAAACGTGATGGTGCTCACGGCGTCGAGCGTGCGCTGGAGGCGGCCAAAGGGGTCCTTCTCAAAGTTCGAATGTGCGGCGACGCCCGCCGCCACGAGGGGATGCGCGAGCTCGAGCAACAGGGCGCGGCCGCCGCCGAGGAGGACGGCCTGTTCGCCGCTGATGCGGCGCAGCCAGCCCTTCGGCGCGAACAGTCCCTTCTCCTCGACCGCGCTCGGATCGAGGCCCGCACGGATCAGAATCTCGGCGTTTCCCGCCAGGAGACGGGACTCGCGTCCCGCCCCCGCGTCGGCTGAATCCGGGAGGATTCGCCCCACTACTGGCGCCAGTCCTCCGGGACGGCGGCGATGTTGGCCTCGACATCGAGCGCCGTGAGCGCCTGCTCGGCTTGCTTCACCTCCTCGCGGTCCCGCCGCAGCTGCTGCGTGAGGCGGAAGCTCGTTGGCGATTCCGAATTCGCGAGGCTGGCGCCGGGGGGTGCCATCTTCCAGCTGCCATTGTCGGCCGCGTTGGCTTCGATCTCGTGGCGGGTCTTCGCGAGATCCGCCTGGGATTTCGTGAGGCTGTTGCGGGCCTCCATGAACTGGGCTCGCCATTCGGCGCGCGTCGCCCCGCCCTTTCGCGCGTTTCCGACGTCGAATCCGCGGGGCAGCGTCAGCAGGCGATCCACGGCGATGACGCCTCCCGTGGACGAGCCTTGGGAGGTTGGGACGGAGGTCGGTTGGCTTGGAACGAGAAGCGGCTCTTCGGCCGCGGAAGGAGCCACGAGCGCGACGAGCGCACCAAGAAAGGCGGCGCAGCCCGCCCAAACGACCCTGTCCGTCCCTCGGTTCCGCATACACCCCCAGTTTAACCGAGGACCGCCCAAGACGAGGGGTGGAACAGTCGCTCAGGCCGGGTTCGGCGGGTCCTGCACCCTCGGGGCGTTCGGACAATCCGGTCAAGACCGGGGCTGAATCGCCGATACGCAAGTTCGATCGGTTTCATGTACGAGACCTACAGCCTCGTGTGGGGGGGCGATGGAACGCGAGAAACTGTTTCGGCTGCTGCGCCTCGGAATCGAGAAGGGCGCCTCCGACATCCACTTCCAGGTGGGCTACCTGCCGCTGTACCGTTTCCACGGTGAACTGGTGGAGCTTCGCTACAAGACACTGACGTCGCAGGACACCGAAGCGATCGCGCAGATCCTGTTGGAGGGCGAAGGGGACGAGGTTTCGAGTTCTTTCAACGAGCTCGATCTCGCCTACGAGCTTCCGGGAGAGGGTCGTTTCCGCGTCAACATCTCGCGTCAACGCCGCTTCTTCAACATCGTGCTGCGCGTGATCCCGCTCCAGATCCGCTCGTTCGAAGATCTCAACCTGCCGACTTCGATCCGCGAGTTCGCCAAGCTGCGCCGCGGCTACGTGCTCGTCACCGGCGCGACCGGCATGGGCAAGTCGACCACACTCGCAACGCTGATCGAAGCGGTCAACTGCTCGCGCAAGGCGAAGATCGTCACGATCGAGGATCCGATCGAGTTCGTCTTCACGCACGACAAGAGCATCATCACCCAGCGCGAGATCGGCACGGACACGGCGTCCTTCCCGGACGCGTTGCGCGCTGCGGTGCGCCAGGATCCCGACGTGATCATGGTCGGCGAGATGCGGGACCTCGACACCGTCGATACATCGCTCAAGGCCGCGGAGACGGGGCACCTCGTGTTCTCGTCGATCCACACCTCGGACGTGGCCTCTACGATCAACCGACTCGTCGCGTTCTTCCCGCCCGAAGAACAGCTCGGTGTGCGCGCGAGGTTGGCGGAGAACCTCAAGGGCGTCGTCTGCCTGCGGCTGCTCCCCACGAAGAAGCAGACGGGCCGCGTGCCCGCTGTCGAGATCATGCAGAGCACGCGAAGCATCCAGGAGTGCATCAAGGATCCTTCCCGCACCGGCGAGATCACGGAGTACATCGCACGCGGCCGGTCGGAGCTGATGCAGACCTTCGACCAGCACCTGCTCGACCTCGTCGAGGCGAACAAGGTGTCGGTCGAAACCGCCCTCGTGGCAGCGTCGAATCCCACCGACTTCCGCACGAAGCTCGCGCTCGAGGGCGGAAATCCCGACTCGGTGGACGAGCCTGGCGTTTCGGCAGACCCGATCGAGATCGACTCCGACGTACGCTTCTGAGCCGGGGAACTCTGTGAGCGCCGACGGTAGCCCGATGGATCGCGGTCAGACGTCGCAGACGTTGGTCGACGCGAGGGCTGCGGCCTGCCGCTCTACCGCGGCGTCGTCGGCCGAGTTCGTCGGNGGGGGTCTCGCGCTCGTATTCTGCAGCCGGCCCGACGCGCCGCCCGCACTGCTCGCAGCTGCGGGGTTCGTCCGTGCCGGCGCTGCCCGGGAGGCGGCGCGGATCATCGCACCATCCATCGAGGGCTGTCTGTCGGACAGAGCTCTGCGCCGGCTTCCCGTGATCGCCGCCCTCGGCGACTCCGCTGCGGGTGACGTCGTCCTGCTCCCGCTCGACTTCGACGGGACACAGCTCGGTGTGCTGGCCGTGGGGGCGCCCGCGGCGCTCGACACCGCGATGGAGAACGGACTCCTGCGTATCGCGTCGGATCTCGCCGTCCGGCTCGATCACGTCCGCCTGCGCGAACACGTCGCGCAGCTCGAAGCGGTCGAGGGGAACTCGAGCTCGTCCGAGGAGAATCAGAGCGACGAGATCCTCAAGCTCTCGGAGGCCCTCTTCGCCCAGGACATCGAGCTGCTGCGCAACAACGAGAAGCTCGGAAAGATCGAGAAGCTCAAGAACGACTTCATCGAGAAGATGTCGCGCGAGCTGCGCACGCCGCTCAACAGCATCATCGAAGCCATCATCTCCGTGCTCACCGGTGAGGACGACGCCCTCTCGGACGGCGCGAAGACCGTGCTCCGCTCAGCGCTCGACAGCGGCACTGCGTTCGTGCGCACACTGCAGAACATCCTCGACCTCTGGCGCATCAAACAGGGCGAGCTCCCGGTCGAGATTCACGACGTCAACTTCCGCGAGGTCGTGGAAGAGGCGGTGTTCAGCGTTCAGGACGCAATCGGCGGCAAGCCGCTCACGATCGAGCAACATATCGAGGAGCCGTTTCCGAAATTTCGGACCGACCTCACGAAGGTCAATCAGGCCCTGTTCCTGCTCCTCGACAACGCCGTGAAGTTCACTCCGCGCGGACAGATCAACATCCACGCGCGGGTCGAGGGCGACCGTCTCTACTGCGAAGTGAGGGACACGGGCGTCGGCATGTGCCAGGACGATACCCCGCACATCTTCGACGAGTTCTTCCAGGTCGATGACACCGAACCCGGCGGTGCGGGCCTCGGCCTCGCGCTCGTACGCGACCTCATGGTGCTGCTGGACGGTGGCATCGCGGTACAGAGCGAAGTGGGTCGCGGGACCAGCGTCACCTTCGACGTTCCCATTCAGGTCTGCAGCTAGCGAGAGGAAACGCCTCGGCGGGCTACGCGGTCGAAGCCTGATGGCTTCTCCCCGGCACGCTCCAAGCGCAACGCTTCGATCTCCGATGGGATCGCAGCGGTCGCGCTATTCCTCCTCGTCCTCGCTCGGGTAGTCGGGCTTGATATAGCCCGCGGCGATCTCGCGCAGCGAGACCACGACCTCCTTGTTCTCCTCGTTCGACACGAGGGAACGGGCCCCCTTCTTCAGCTGCTTCGTGCGGATGGCACCCATCTGAACCAGGTGGAACCGGTTCGGGACTTTTTCCGTGCAGTCTTCGATCGTGATTCTTGCCATGATGAATTCGCTCCGGAATCCCTGTTCGACCTCGTGGATCTCAGGGGCTGACGGGTTGGGGGGCAACCTCGAGGCGCTCTCCCAGCGGGAGCCAGAAACTAGAACAGGGCCGGGAAGAAGGAAACCCCGGCCGACTTGCGCCGGCCGGGGTCCTGCGACCTTCCCAGGAGAAGGTCGGCCTTCTCACGCAAGCACTACTTCCTCTTCTTGCGTCGGGCCTTCTTGCGGGTCGCCTTCTTGCGAGCCTTCTTGCGGGTCGCCTTCTTGCGAGCCTTCTTGCGGGTCGCCTTCTTGCGAGTCGCCTTCTT
>JABSQW010000107.1 GCA_013215605.1 Myxococcales bacterium | reverse complement strand
CGCCGAAGCACATCGTGCGCGTCGAGAAGCTGCTGCGCGGTCCGAACGGAAAGTCGGACTACAAGTGGGCGTCGAAGACGGCGCTCGAAGCGGTCGAGTCAGCGAGCGGCTGATCGAACAGCGAGAGGCCTCCCGTTCGAGTAGGAGCGTGCGTCAGAAGCCATGAGCTTTCGCCGCAATCCCCCACACCCGAGACAGGAACGCGAACCGCCATGGCCGAATTCCAGCACGCCGTCTTCGACGTCGACAACCACTACTACGAGACCCGCGACTGCTTCACACGGCACATCGAACCGAAGCTGCGCGACCGAGCCGTGCACGTCCGCGAGCACGGAGAGCGTGAGAAGATCTTCGTGGGTGACGCCCCGTGCCTCTGGCTCGACGAAGTACAGAGATCGCCTCGCGTCCTTCGCGCCGGACGACGTGAGGAGGATCATGAACGACAACGCGCGCGAGCTGATCGGCAGCGCCTGACAGCCATCCACCAGGTGGTCATCTGATAGGCTGGGCGCCACTTGCTCACCAGTCGCGCGAAGGAGAGGACGATGGACGATTTCAAAGACAAGGTCGCTGTGGTCACGGGAGGCGGCAGCGGAATCGGTCGCGGGATCTGCCACGCACTCGCCGAGGCGGGTGCCAACGTCGTCGTGGCCGACATCGACGAAGAGAGCGCGGGCAAGGTCTCTGAAGAGATCGGCGGCAAGGGCGTTCGCGGCGTCGCCGTCGCGACGGATGTGACGCAGACGGAATCGGTGACCGCACTCGCGAGCACCACGTTGAAAGAGATGGGCGGCGTCGACGTCGTCTGCAACAACGCGGGCGTGTACCTGGGCGGCGAAATGGCCGACACCACCGAGGACGACTGGCGCTTCGTTCTGTCCGTCAACCTCGATGGCGTGTTTCGCGTGGGGCAGGCGTTCTCGAAGATCCTGCGCGAGCAGGGGCGCGGCGGTCACATCGTGAACACGGCATCCATCGGCGGCTTCATGTCGCACGGCGCAGCCGTCGCCTACGCGGCCAGCAAGTTCGGCGTCGTCGCCTACAGCGAGGCGCTACGCCAGGACCTCGCGCCCCACGGCATCGGGGTGTCGACACTCTGCCCGGGTCCGATCCGCACGAGCCTGGCGGGCTCGGACCGCCTGCGCGAACCGGGCGAGCAGAAGGGTGGGAAGTCCCAGGCGCTGTGGGAGTTCATCCGCGAGGGCATGGAGCCCGAGGAGATCGGCCCGATCGTCCTGGCCGGCATCCGCGACAACGCGGCGTACATCTACACCCACGACTTCAGCGACGCCTTCTCGGAGCGCTTCCAGCGGGTGCTGAAAGACTTCGATCGCGTTCGCTAGACGCCAGGCACCGAGGTGTGGCGATGAAGGCATGGCGCGTCGTTCGACACGGGAAGCCCAGCGAGGCCCTCGAACTGTTGGACGTCCCGGAGCCCGAGCCGGGCCCCGGCCAGATCCGCGTGCGCACGTCCGCCACGGCGTGCAACTACAACGAGGTCGACGGCTGCTACGGGCGCTACAAGACCATCGACCCGCCGCTTCCCTACACGCTCGGCATGGAAGTGGTGGGCGTCGTCGAGGCCGCGGGCCCGGATCTCGATGAATGGGTGGGACGACGGGTCGCCGCAACCGCGACGGGTGCCACCGGCGCGCACGCGGAGGTGGTGGTGGGTGACGTCGCCATGGCCTTCGAGTCCCCGGCCTCCCTCGACGACAGCCAGGCCGCCGCGTTCTTCTTTCCCTTTCACGTCGCCCACCTGTCGATCTTCGACCGCGGCCACCTCAGCGAGGGCGAGACGCTCCTCGTGCACTCGGGCGCGGGCGGCGTGGGATCCGCCGCGGTACAGCTCGGAGTCGCCTGCGGCGCGCGCGTGATCGCGACGTGTGGCAGCCCGGAGAAGGTCGAGTTCTGTCGGAAGCTCGGTGCGGATGCCGCGATCGACTACCGCCGTGAGGACTTCGCCGAGAGGGTACTCGAGGTCACGGACGGCCGCGGTGTCGATGTCGTCTGCGACCTCGTCGGCGGCGAGGTGACCCGGAAGACCTTCCGCTGCATCGCCTTTGGCGGCCGCCACATGATGACGGGCTTCTCGGGCGGCATCGAAGCCGAGGACGAGGCGCTGATTCCGCGCCCCGTCATCTTCGGGAATTTCTCGCTCGGTGGCGTGCTGATGGCGTACGCGCCCGATGCATCGCTCCGCGCGGGCAGCGGCATCAACGTCACGCCCCGCAGCGTGGGCGAACGCATCCAGGCCCACCTCGTCGAGCTTCTCGAAGCGGGAAAGATCCGACCCGTCGTCGGACGCGAAGCCGCGCACACGGAGCTGCCGGGTGAGCTCGAGAGAATGGAACAGCGGACGACGATGGGGCGAACGATTCTCTCGTGGTGATGCGCGCAAGCGCGCCTGCACGCGGGCGCCTCAGACCGCCGTGTACCCCCCGTCCACGCACAGCAGCTGCCCCGTGATGTAGGAGGCCTCGTCCGACGCGAGGAACAGCACCGCGTTCGCCACCTCCACGGGCTCTCCGCAGCGGCCGAAGGGAATGTTCGCCGCCATCCCGTCGAGGCGCTCTTTCTGCTCGGCCGGAGAGAGTCCTTCCCGCTCGCCGGTAGCCATGGGGGTGATCATGTAACCGGGGCCGACCGCATTCACGCGGACGTTCTGCTTCGCGAGCTCGACGGCGATGGTCTTCGTGAACATGCAGACGCCGCCCTTCGACGCGGTGTAGTTGGCTCCTGCACAGACGACCTCGCTGGCGATCGACGCCGTGTTGACGATGGCGCCGCCGCCGCGCTTCAGGAGCTCGGGAACGCCGTACTTCGTGCAGAGATAGACGCCCTTCAGGTTCACGTCGATCACGGCGTCCCAGTGCTCCTCCTGCATATCCCAGCTCCTCTCGCCGTAGCGCGTCGCGATACCCGCGTTGTTGACGAGGATGTCGAGGCCGCCGTGGCGGTCGACCGTGGTGCTCACGGCGAGGCGTGCGCCGTCCGCGGTCGAAATGTCGGCCTGCGTGAACGACGCCTGCCCACCGGCCTGCGTGATCGCGTCGACGACACGCTCACCGCCCTTCGCGTCGCGATCGATCACCGAGACGACCGCACCCTCCTCGGCGAATCGCGTGGCGATCGATTCCCCCATCCCGGATCCCCCACCCGTCACCAGCGCCACCCGTCCCTCGAAGCGTCTCGACATCTCGCGTTCTCCTGTGTNCAGCCCATTGAGTGTATGCCGAGACCGCCCGGCGTATATCATCGTCCCATGGATTCGCTCGAATACTCCATCCGCGAGAAGCTCACCGGGCCCGGNGGCCCCTTCGAAATCGTCGAAGAGGAAATCCTCGGCGAGCGCATGCGGATCGTCAAGAATCGACCGCGCAGCTTGCGCGAGCTGCTCGCGAACAGCGCCGTACACGGCGACAAGGAGTACGTGATCTGCGGAGACCGACGCATCACCTACGCGCAGCACCTCGAGATGGTGGGCTCGGTCGCGCGCGCGCTGAGCGAGCGCTACGGGGTCGGTCACGGGGACCGGGTTGCGATTCTCGCCGAGAATCGACCCGAGTGGATCGTCACGCTGTGGGCGGCCATCAGCCTCGGCGCGAGCGTCGCCTCGCTGAACGGCTGGTGGGCGCGGGACGAGATCCTCTACGGGCTCGAGAACAGCGATCCGAAACTGCTCGTAGGCGACCGCAAGCGCCTCGCGCGCATCGAAGGCGCCGACCACGGCATTCCCGTCGTCGAGATGGAGTCGGGTTTCGACGAACTCGTCCACTACGCCCCCGGCGCCCCGCTCCCCGACACGCCCATCGCCGAGGACGACGCGGCGGTCATCCTCTACACGAGCGGCACGACGGGGCGCCCCAAGGGAGCCATGTGTACGCACCGCGGCATCGTGGGCTTCCTGCAGACCAACATGCTGAACGGCATCAAAGGCATTTCGCTGGTCGCAGAGAGCGGGGGACAGGCGGAGCTGCCGCCCCCGATGGTCGCACTCGTGACCGCGCCGATTTTCCACCTGTCGGGAATGTTCTCCGGCGTCATCATGAATCTCTTCACCGGGGGCACCACGGTCTGGCGCCTCGGACGCTTCGACCCCGAGGACGTGCTGCGGTTGATCGAGAAGGAGCGGGTGACGATGTGGTCCGCGCTCGGCAGCACGGGCTACCAGGTCGCCACGCATCCGAACATCGGGAAGTACGACCTCTCGAGCATCTACAACATCGGATCGGGCGGAGCTCCGACGAGTCCCGACACCCAGCGGCGGCTGCGCGAGGTGTTCCCCCGCGGCGGCGACAACTTCGCCATCGGCTACGGCTCGTCCGAATCGGTAGCCGTGATCTCGACGATCGGCGGCGACGAGCTGCGCGAGCACCCCGAATCCGTCGGCCCGCCGATGTTCTGCACCGACGTCGAGATCCGCGACTCCGAAGGCCGCGTGGTTCCCGACGGCCAGTACGGCGAGATCCACTCGCGCAGCCCGTACACGATGCTCGAGTACTGGCGCAATCCGGAGGCCACGGCAAAGACGATCCTCTCCGGCCGCTGGCTCGCTACGGGCGACATCGGAAAGCTCGAGGACGGTCGAATCACCATCAACTCGCGCGCGCGTGACCTGATCCTGCGCGGCGGAGAGAACGTGTACCCCGTCGAGATCGAGAACCGCCTCGACGCGCACCCTGACGTCGCGGAGTCGGCGGTGGTGGGCGTCGACCACCCAGCCCTCGGCCAGGAGGTGAAGGCCATCATCGTCGCCGAGCCGGGAGTCCGGGTCGACACCGGGTCGCTCGCGGCCTTCGTGGGCGAGACCCTCGCCACCTTCAAGGTCCCCGCGCACTGGGAGCTTCGCGACGCCCCCCTGCCCCGTAACGCCGCCGGCAAGATCCTGAAGACGGTGATCACCGGCGAGGCCAGCGACACGCTCGTCGACGAGTGAGTCCGACTTTCGAGTCCGCCGCCTAGGGGAGTCTGGGGATGACGTCGGACGCGATCAGCTCGAGGCTCTGCCAGGCGAGGTCGGCGGGCATGCCGCCCATCAGCGGATGCAAGAGCACCGCCGGATTGGAGCCGAGCGCCGAGAGCTTCGCGACGAGCTCTTCGGGAGTGCACACGAGATAGTCGCCGCGCGCGCGGAGCGCTTCGGCGTCGTCGATCTCGCTGTAGGGTCCCACCATATTGGCGTCGGTCATCCACTTTCCGTAGGCATTCGTCTCGTGCATCGCGTGCGGCGCGATCTTCGCCCAGGCGGCGTCGGGATCCTTGGCGACGTGGATGAAACCGGTGGGCAGCTCCGGCGGGGGCGCGCCCGGGTCAGGCTTCCCGAGCACGATGCACTCGCTTCGATAGACCCCATTGAACTGCGGCATGGACGCGAGAAAGCCATCGGCCAGGCGTGCGGCCCGCCGCGCCGCCGCTTCCGAGGCGCCGCCCATGAAGATCGGCATCGGATCCTGGGCGGGTCGCGGCGTCACGCACACCGTCCGGCCCTCGTACTCGAACGGCTGGCCGAGCCAAGCCTGGCGGAGAAACGGAATCACCGCCTCCATGATCTTCGGCCGCTCGGAGAGCTTGCGACCGAACATTGCGAACTCCGACTCGACGTAGCCCCCGCTCACCACGGGAACGACGCGACCGCCGCTCACGATGTCGAGTACCGCGAGGTCCTCGGCAAGTCGCTTGAAGTCGTGCATCGGCGCGATCAACGCCGCGATCTTGAGAACCATCCGTTCCGTGGCGTTGGCGATCGCGCCCCCGAGGACCAGCGGAGACGGCAGGTAGCCATCGGGAGAGCCGTGGTGCTCCGAGAGCAGCACCTCTTCGAAGCCGTGCTTCTCGGCCCACACGCACTGCTCGATGGCGGCACCGTACTGTGCAATGGGCTGCGCCGCTCCGAAGTCCGGAAGCCGCAGGTCGTAGCGCAGTCGAAAGGTCGCCATGTTCACTCCCCTGGCAACGATCCGTCGATCGCCGCGGTCGGCGGTTCCCGAGTCGCCCGTCGACGCGCACGATGAACCGGGGTCGGGGGGATTGCAAGCGCGCGGCCGGCCCTCAGGTATGCTCGCCGATGTTCCAGCTGGCTAGAGGAGCGACCCGATGGTCGACTACCACCCGTTCTCGGAGAGCGTCATGAACGACGCCCACCCGATCTATCGCAGCCTGCGCGACGAAGCCCCCGCCTTCCACGTCGACGAGTACGACTGCTGGGCGCTGTCGCGCTTCGACGACGTGTGGAACGCGGCGCAGGATCCGGAGACGTACTCGGCGGCGCAGGGTACGACCGCTGCCCACCTCCTGACGAAGGACATGGAGGTCTTCCCCGCCCTCGACATGATGGACCCGCCCGACCACACGAAGCGGCGCGTGCTGATCAGCAACCTGTTCACGCCGGGTCGCGCGCGACGACTCGAGCCGGTGATCCGCGAGATCGTGACGACGCGCCTCGATGCGGTGCGCGATCGCGGACGCTTCGACGTGGTGACCGAGCTCGGAAGCTTCGTCTCCACGGGTACGGTGGTGGCGGCGCTCGAACTCCCGCAGGAAGACGGCGAATCGCTGCGGCAGTGGGTGGACGCGATCTTCCACCGGGAGTCGGATTCGATTGGCATCACCGAGTCCGGCATCGCCGCGTATGGACACCTCGATGGCTACTTCCTCGAGCTCATCGCGCGGCGGCGCGGCGAGCCCGCCGGGGACGACGTGCTCGGTCGCTTCCTCGCCGCCGAGATCGATGGTGTCCGCTTTTCCGACGAAGTGGTTGCGTCGCACATGAAGGAGCTCATCATCGCCGGCACCGAGACGCTGCCGAAGATGCTGGCGGCGACCCTTCGGCGTCTCGCCGAACACCCCGACCAGCGCCGCGAGGTGCAGGCCAACGCCGACCTCGTCCTGCCCGCGTTCATGGAGGCGGTGCGGCTCGACATGCCGACACAGTTCATGGGCCGGATGATCGTCCGCGACCACGAGCTCCACGGGCTGAAGCTCCGGAAGGGGCAGCCCGTGCTCCTCCTGTATCCGTCGGCGAGCCGCGACGAGCGCGAATTCGAGAACCCCGACGCCTACGACATCCACCGCGACGCCCCGCGCAGCGTCGGCTTCGGCCACGGCACCCACGCCTGCCTGGGACGACACGTCGCGCGGCTCGAGGCGAAGATCGCTCTCACCGAGATCCTCGCGCGCATACCCGACTACCAGGTGGACCTGGCCGGCGCCACGCGTGTGCGTACCGAGTTCGTCCAGGGCTTCTCGTCGCTGCCGATCGTCTTCGCGTCGTAGGCTGACGGCACTCGCGAAGCGGCGCGAGAATGGAATTCCAACACATCGGCCACGGGAATCGAGGCGAGCCAGCACCGGGGGGACCGCGATGACCAGACGGACTCGTGAACGCGTCGAAGCCCAGGTGCCCGCCGACCTGCGTGCCGAGAGCGAGAGACGCGGCTGGCCCGACGGGCTGATCGAGCGAGTCCTCGAAGCGGGCATTCCCGCCGCCAGCGTTTGGAATTGGCTCCAGTGGCGCCCCGGCACACCCGAGGACATGGAGAAGCAGATCCTCTGGCACGGGCGCCTGAATTGGGGCGACCTGCGCGGCCGCGAAGCCAGGATCTCCGACAACGATGGGTTCTGTG
>JABSQW010000106.1 GCA_013215605.1 Myxococcales bacterium | reverse complement strand
GTTGGCCAGTAGTGTGCCGAACCTGCTGGTGGTTCCGGAGTCTTCGCACCGCCACGACCGGAGTGAGCTCATCGAGATGAGCCAACGTTTTCGCGAACGGCTGCGCCCAACCGAGAATCCGATCCTCGTCGATCGCGGAGCCGATCTAAATATTCATCAGCCCGGGTTCGTCCATCACGCGTCTTTGGATCGGCGAATACTGCGTTCCCGAGTCGATCGCTTGGACCAGTTCAAGCGTATGGCCGCAGCGCGCGGTATGAGCGGTCCGTACCTGGGGCTGAGCGTCATCGCTGATCTCGAAGTGATAAAGTTCAAACTCGGAGCCATCGAGGAAGTCGACAGGATGACGTATCTCGCGATCTGGCGGCTGCCCAAGCTGCGCGACGCCAGCACCAATCCGAAGTGACCCCGAGCATGGCGACGCGGTGAACCGATCCGCTTCCCGCTGGACGAATATCTGCATCGGTGTGGTTGCGAGCATGCTGACCCTCGCATGGGCGGCGGTCGGGGTGGGCCGTGTTCTCGCGTCATTCGACCACAACGAACAGATGTATGTTTCCGCTGGCATCCTGGTGGCACGCGGAAGCCAGATCTACACCGACTTCGCCTACCTGCAAACCCCGTTGTTGCCACTGCTCTACGGTTGGCTGTTCCGGATCACCGAGAGCCAGGATTTCCTGCTCGTTGCGAAGATGGTGAGTGTTGCTGCGTATCTGCTGGCAGCGCTGGTGCTTGGGCGGATCACGTGGCGTCTGTGCAGAAGCCGGACTTGTTCGATCGCCGCTGCCGGGTTGCTGTTGTCCTCGAGCTTGTTTGGCAGGGTCGCGGCTGAAGCCTCCAACTACGTGTTGCCGCTGCTCGCGGCGCTGCTGGCCATCGATCTGTGGCTGAGTGGGCTGGCAGTCATTGAATCCCGTGCGACTTCACAGACCGCGGCGCGGCGGGGGCCCTGGTGGCGGTTTTTTGCGTCCGGGCTGTTCATCGGAGTCGCTGCGTCTCTCAAGTCGTACTATGTGTTGCTCGCGGTCGCCTTTGGATTGACCGCCCTCTCCCTCCGCTGGCCCGCGCCACGTCACAGTCTCGTGTGGAGGTTGCGGGAAGTGGTCGCGCCTCATGGGGTCGGGCTCTGCACGGGCCTCATCCCGGTTGCCTGGTACGCGTGGATCGATTGGGATCGCTTCGTATTCTTCAACCTCGAGTTTCATTCGCTCACGACGCGCTGGAAGTTGGGCCCTCGGAGCTTTCAAGAGATCGCGATCGCAAAGTTCGAGGCCTTTTATGCGCATTTTCTCGCGAAACCGGACTCGCTGGCGCTCTTCGTGTCTCTTGCTCTGATTGGGTGGCTCGGCTTCCAGTCGCTGCGCAACGGGCGCCTTTCAACGGATCCAATCGGGCGCAGCGCTCTGCTCCTGGTGGCGTGGCTGCTCGCGTTCGGGTTGTTGGCCGCACTGCTGCCTGCCCCCAGTTACGTTCAGCATTATTCCCTGCCATCCACCCTGGCACTCGTCTTCTTCGTGGTGCTGATGAGCACTGCTCCGCTCAGTCCGTCCATCCCTCGGGCATGGCCGGTCGTTGCTCTGTTGGTCATCACCACTGCGTTTCGATTCGACGCGATGAAAGCCGGAAGCCAGGGTTCATGGTCTCCCGACCGCTGGGCGTCCACGCGAATCGCAGCAGAAGCTCGGCTCATCAGCGATGCGCTGCCAGCCATCGCCCATCGACCCGTCATCGCAACGCTCGCACCGCTGCACGCCTGGTATGCTGGCGCCACGGTTCCTACGGAGTTCGCTTCGGGGCCGTTCATGTACCGGATCGCGGGATTGTTGTCGCCGCAAGAACAGGCGGACTACGAAACCACATCGGCGAGATCCCTGGGCGAGTTGTTGGATGCTACGCGCCCCGATGCGCTGTACGTAGGCCACGAGGGCGATCTGGACAGGGAATTCGTCGGCTACGCTCAAGCCCGCCGAATGCGGCCCGTAAGGATCGGGAAGCGGGGCATCTTGTATGTTCGCCCTCGCCGCCGCGCTGCGGAACCGTGAGAACGCCGACCCGCCCCAGCGATGCCGCTGGAAGTGAACCGCTGCTCGTCAGCCGGCCGCGGCCGTTTCGCCGGTCACGAGGGTTCCCGCTCGTGCCACCGGCGCGGGTCGCCGCCTCGACAGCATCGCCGTGCCGGCCTCGCCGAGTGCGTCCAGCAACATCCACACCGCCG
Organism: Myxococcales bacterium; assembly: GCA_013215605.1. GTDB lineage: Bacteria > Myxococcota_A > UBA9160 > UBA9160 > SMWR01 > JABSQW01. The sequence continues at coordinate 4,638 of JABSQW010000106.1, read as the reverse complement.
GCACCACGAGCAGCGTCACGACCGTCGCGAACAGAACCCCGAAGGCGAGCGTCGCGCCTATGGGTTCGAGCCACTCCACCTGTCCGCTCGACTCGAAGAGCAGCGGCGTCAGTCCAAAGAACGTCGTGAGCGACGTCAGGAGAATGGGTCGGAAGCGTTCGGCACCGGTTGTGCACAGCGCCTCGCGAAGTGTCGCGCCCTGCTCGCGCTGCTGTTTCGCCGCGTGGACGAGCACGAGGCTGTCGTTCACCACCACTCCGGAGAGCGCGACCATCCCGATGAGCGAGAAGCCCGACAGGACCAGCCCGAGCAGCACGTGCGCCGCGATCGCACCCGCTATGCCGAACGGAATGGCCACGAGGATGAGGAGCGGATCGCGGTATGAGCGGAGCGTCACGGCCAGCAGCGCGTAGGCGACCAGCAGCGCGGTCGCCATGCCGGCGTTGCGGCTCTCGAGCATCTCGTCCTCTTCGCGGTTGAGGCCGTCGCGCGTGAACGAGGCACCGGGCCAGCGGGCGAGCAGAGTCGGGAGGTTGGCCTCGAGATCGGAGAGCACCTCGCCGGCGGTGGTCACCGACGAATCGACGTCGGCGACCACGTTGACGGTGCGCTGGCGGTCCGAGCGATGGATCACGGCGGCGACGTTCCCGGGTTTCGCCGTGGCGACGCGACTGAAGGGCACGAAGCCGCCGGGCGTCTCGATCCACATGCTCTCGAGGTTGGCGATCGAGCGGCGCTCTTCCGGCGGATAGCGGACCACGATGGGGATCTCGTCGCGGCCGCGCCGCACGCTCTGCACGACCTCGCCGTGGAAGGCCTGACGCACCTGGCGGGTGAGCTCCGCTTGCGTGAGTCCGAACGCTTCGGCCTCGGGGCGGACGGAGAGCGAGAGCTCGCGCTTGCCGGGCCGATGGGAGTCACTGACCTCGCGCACGCCCGGAACGTTCGTGAGAGCGTCGTGGACGGCCGTCACCGCCGCAGCGAGCGCGGCCGGTTCGTTCGCAGCGAGCCGCAGGTTGATCGGGGGGTCGTCGATGAGGCCCTCGCCGCTGAACCGCAGGGAGACCGCGCCGGCCACCTCGCCGACGCGTTCGCGCCAGCGCTGCGCAAGCTCGAAGCTCGTGATCAACCGCTCGCCCATTGGCGCGAGCTGAATGTTGACGCGTCCGACGTGGCCCCCGGGCGGACCGGTCTTGAAGTCGTTGTGGTGGCCGGGGTCCGTGCCGAGCGATGTCAAGATCCCTCGGAAGCTCGATGTCGCGCGTCCCTCGTCGATCTCCTTGCGGATTGCGAGTCCTTCGCGTTCGATGCGACGCAGCGTCGCCCACGTGACCTCCGCCGGTGTCCCGAGCGGCATCTCGAGCTCGGCCCTGGCTTGTTCCCCCTCGACCTCCGAGACGAATTCGAAGGGCAGCCAGCCGCCCGCTACCCACGCGAAGGCGAACATCGCGCCGACGCTCGCGAGTGACACCGAGAGGCCGGGTCGCGAGAGGATGCGTTCGAGCAGCGGCAGGTAGCGGCGCTCGATGAATCGCGACAGCGCGGCGTCGACGCGAAAGTGGACGGCATCGATGTTTCGCGCCGCCCAGCCAAGCGGCCCGAAGCTCGCGCGCGCCGCCCCGCTGCGCGAACCGACGAGGTGGGCGGGAAGAATCAAGAGGGATTCGACGAGCGAGAACGCGAGACACGCGATCAGCACGATGCCGATCGGGCGCACGAGCTTTCCGAAGAACCCGGGTGCCGTGAGCTGTGGGACCACGAAGAACACCGTCGTGACGACCGCGACGGTGACGGGGAGCGCCACCCGATGTGTCCCGGCGATCGCAGCGGCCAGCGGATCGGCTCCAGCGCGCTGTTTCGCCCCGACGCTCTCGCCCACCACGATCGCATCGTCCACGACGAGTCCGAGCGCGACGATGAACGCGAACAGCGTGATCATGCTGATGGGCACGTCGAGAACGCCCATCACGGTGAGCGCACCGAGAAACGCCACCGGGATGCCGAGAGTCACCCAGAAGGCGAGGCGCGCGCCGAGGAACACACCGAGTACGAGGACTACGAGCACGAGGCCCTGTAGCCCGTTGCGCACGAGGAGGGCGCGCCGGCTCGCAAGCTCTTCGGACTCGTCGTTCCAGACCAGGAGGTCGAGGCCGTCTGGGAAGGACGCTCGCGCGGAGTCGAGATAGGTGTTCACCGCTGCCGAAGCCTCGAGGACGTTGCGGTTGTTGCGGGTCAGTACGCGCACCACGACGGCTGGTCGCCCATCGAGGCTCGCGCGCTCGTCGACGTCAGCGAAGCCGTCGATCACGCGGGCGACGTCTCCCACGACGAGGCGAGTCCCATCGGGTCGGGTCAGCAGGGGGAGCGCCTCGAGATCGCGGCCGCGACGCGCTTGTGTGTGTGCACGGACGAGAATCTCGCCAGCGGGTGTATCGATTGCGCCCGCGGGTTCGTCGATCGACGAGCTGCGCACCGCGTTCGCGAGTTCGTCGAAACCGATTCCCATGCGACGCAGACTCCTCTCCGACGCCTCCACCGAGATTTCGTAGGGGCGCACGCCCGCGAGGTCGACGAGGTTGAGCTCCGGGAGGCGCGCGAGGTCGTCGCGCACGCGCTCGCCCACCGCGCGCAGTGTTCGCTCGTCGGCGTCGCCGGAGATGACGACGCCCAGCAGAACACTGTTGTCGATCAACTCCTCGACTTCGGGCCGTCGCGCGCCGGCCGGCAACGTCGCGAGACTCTCGACGCGCATCCGCACCTGCTCGAGTACGCGTCGGCGGTCCGCGCCGAGGGCGAGCATCGCGCTGACGTTGCCCCGGCCCTCCGATGCGCGCGAGCGAATGCGTTTGATTCCGTCGACGTCGTGAATGGCCTCTTCGATCCGCACACAGATCGACTCTTCGATCTCCTCCGGCGCCGCGCCCGGATACTCGACGCTGACGTCGATGGCATCGAACGCGACGTCGGGGTAGGTGATCTGTCGAAGCTCGCCGAGGCTCACGAGCCCCGAGCCCACTACCAGCAGCATCAAGAGATTCGCAGCGATGGGGTTGCGGGCGAACCAGGTGATCACAGCGGCGACTGTCCGCGAACGGATGCGAGCGAGGTGCCTCCAGCGGTTCCCGGAGAGGGCTCCACGACGCGGACTTGCGCACCCACGGGCGGCGGGGGCGTGGAGATGCAAACGCGCTCACCTTCTCGGAGCCCATCGGCCACGAGCACCCGTTCGTCTTCGACGCGGGCGACGCCAATGCTGCGCTCGCGAACACGCTTCTGGGAGTCGATGACGAGCACCCGGTTTCCGTCGTGCAACGCGGAGCGCGGCAGGGCGGCGACGCTCTCGAAGCGTATGCCGTCGATCTCGGCCTCGACGAAGAGCCCGATGGGCGGGGTCGGCGCCGTGTCGTCGATCTGCGCCACGGCGTAGATCATCCGACTCGAAGAGGCGATCTCCGCCTCGATGCGCACCACCCGCGCGTGCCAGGTCCGCTCGCGCCCCGCGTAGTGGGCGCGGAGAATCACGGGAATTCCCACCTCTTCCGCGATCAGACCGCCCGGGTCGGGGAGTTCGAGGACGGCGAGCTGGCTGTCGGCGAGAGGCAGTCGGACTTCGAGCGCGTCGCTCGCAAAGATCCGGGCCAGACTCTCGCCGCGCTTCACGAACTGACCTGCCTCGACCCGCTCGGATCGCACGCGGCCGGCGAAGGGCGCCGCCACGATGGTGTGGCGTAGCATTCGACGCGCAGCCTCCCGCGAGGCGCGCGCCTCGCGCGCGCGCGCGCCAGCCAACTCGAGGGCAAACTCGGCGTCCTCCTGCTGCGCGCGGCTCGCGACGCTGCCGTCGAGCAGTGCGCGCGCGCGATCGAGCTTCACTCGCATCTGCCGCTCCGCGATCTCGGCGCGGTGGAGCAGGGCTTCCATACGCTCCAGCTCGACGCGGGATTCGACCGCGTCGAGCTCCACCAGTGTCTCCCCCTGCGCGAACGCACCGCCCGCAACGAGGTCCGGAGACATGGCGACAACGCGTCCCGAGATCTCCGCGACGAGGTCGATCTCGGAGCGCGGCGCCACGGTGCCAAAGCTCGATACCGTCACATCGATCGGTTCGAAGTGCGCCGTCTCGACAGTCGTAAGTGGAGGCGGCGCCACCTGCGCGCGCGCCTCGAGCTCAGGTCGAGACGTTCCGAGCAGCAGGGCTCCCGCGCCGCCGATCGCAAGAATGCCGAGGGGCGCGAACCGTCCGAGTGCCGATTCCGAGTGCATTCCCTCTCCCATGCGGTAGCGTCCACGAGCGGACCTGTCCTCGAGATCGCAAGCTTCGTGCCAGCGTCAACAGGTCTGGCAGCTCGAGACCGCGAGCAAGGTCACTCTCGCGGTGCAGCACACCTGCGACACCGCAGGCCCACTCCTGCGGTCAGCGCGGCCCCAGGCTGCCGGGCGGGCGCCCAGGGCGGGGATCGGGGCTTCAGTCGGATTTCGGAGGAGCCGGAAAAGGGTGTGGCAGGGCATCCGTCCGTACTCGTGCTGGGCGATGGTCGATTTCGACGAAATCCCACCGGGATCGGCGACCCGATCCGCGGCCCCTGCGCACCGGTGAACCGGGCGGCTGAGCCGAGACGCCCGCATCCGGTGACCTCG
>JABSQW010000105.1 GCA_013215605.1 Myxococcales bacterium | reverse complement strand
GACGACCTCGAGAGGATTCTCTTCCACCTCGAGCAGGTCTATCAGCCGGGCGCTTCCATCGCGGACCTGGGGGGTGGAATCGGCCTCTTCAGTCCGACCTGTGCCGAGGCGGGGATGCGCACGCATCTCATCGACGACTTTTGCGATGTCATCAACAGCGAGTTCCCGATCGAAAGCCTCGGTGTCCACCGCGAGTCCGGCGTGTGCATCGTCGACACCGAAGTGCGGTACTGGGGAAAGTACTTCGACGACGAGAGCCTCGACGTGGTGACTTCCTTCGACAGTATCGAGCACTGGCACCACTCTCCGCGCCTCGTTTTCGAGGAGGCTCATCGAGTCCTCAAGCCCGGCGGGAAGCTCTTCATCGGGGCCCCGAACGCGGTGAACCTCGCCAAGCGGGTCGCCGTCCCGCTCGGCCGGACGAACTGGTCCGACTTCGAGGACTGGTACCATCCGGACGAATTCCGCGGCCACGTCCGCGAGCCCGTTCTCGCGGATCTGCTGCGCATCGTCGACGAGCTCGGCTTCGAACGCTCAACCGTCTGGGGACGCAACTGGGCGGGCTACGCCGGGCATCGTGCGAGGCGTCTGGTCACGGCAGTCATCGACCGCCCGCTGCGTGCCTTCCCCACGCTCTGCAGCGATATCTACGTGATGGCGACGAAGCCCTCCTGATTCCCCCGACGATCCCGGCCCGAGATGTCCCCGTCCGTTCCCCGGGTGTCAGCGCCCGTGGCGCGCGGCCTTCCCTCGGGTAGGATTGGACCCGCCACGCCCCGCTGCGTGCTTATCGACCTCGCTCACGGGAGGCGAAGCGCGGGAATGCGCGGAGGTGGCGCCGAGCGCGTGTGATTCCGCGGCGAAGCAAGGAGCGATGCGGGTCCTGGCTCTTCTCAGCGGCGGTTTCGGTGTGCAGGGCGGCATCGGGGCCTACAACCGGGACGTCCTGAGCGCATTGTGTGCCGACCCCCGCGTGACGGAGGTCGTCGGTGTTCTGCGCACCCTCCATCACGAGCCGGGGGCGCTCCCGGCGAAGCTGACCCACGTCGCCGGCGGCGCGAACAGCAAGGTCGGGTTCCTCGCGGCCCTCGCGCGAAGGCTCGTCTCCGACCGGAGATTCGACCTGATCCTGTGCGGTCACATCCTGCTCCTCCCCGCCGCCTGGGGGGCGAAGCTCCTGACCGGCGCCCCGATTCTTCTCGAGCTCTACGGGATCGACGCCTGGAAGCCTACCGGCCGCCTGGTCGCCGACCGTCTGGCGCCCCGCGTAGACGGCTACGTCGCGATCAGCGAGTTCACCCGCGAGCGCTTCCTCGGTTGGGCACCCGGTGCCGACGGACGCGTGGCGCTGCTCCCCAACGCGATCCACGCCGAGGACTACGGTCCCGGCGAGAAGTCCGAGGAACTGCTGCGCCGCTATGGGCTCGAAGACCGCACCGTGCTGATGACGCTGGGGAGGATCGCTGCGGCGGAACGGGCCAAGGGGTTCGACGAGATGCTCGAGATCCTTCCGAAACTGGCGGAGGACGTCCCGGACGTCTCGTATCTGATCGTCGGAGAGGGTGACGATCTAGCGCGCCTCGAACGCAAGGCCGCGGTCCTCGGAGTGAGGGAACGCGTGGTCTTCACGGGCTTCATTTCCGAGGAGGAGAAGGCCGACCACTATCGGCTGACCGACGTGTATGCGATGCCCAGCTGTGGCGAGGGCTTTGGTTTCGTCTTCCTCGAAGCGATGGCGTGCGGGGTCCCGGTGGTCGGAAGCTGCACCGACGGTGGCGTCGAGCCGCTTCGCGGAGGAGAACTCGGTCTGCTCGTGGACCCGGGTCAGCCCGAGCAGATACTCGCGGCGATTCGACAGGCGCTTTCGAGGCCCAAAGCCGTGCCCAAGGGGCTCGCGCACTTCTCCTACGACAACTTCGAGAAGCGGCTCCAGCGCGTCCTCGACGGGTTCTGTTCCGCGGAGGGCTGACCCGAAAGGGGCTCCGCGACCTCTGGGTATACTCGCAGCGTGCGAACGCGCCGAATTCTCCTCAATGCGCTCTCATTGACGAAAGGCGGCGGTCGCAGCTATGTGCGAAACGTTCTGCGAGAGCTCGGCCGCGACTCGCGTGGTTTCGAGTTCACGGTGGTGGCCGCCGCGGGACAGATCTCCCGCCAAGAGGCTGGCGGTCTCGACCTCGTCGAGCTCTCCTTCGGCACCTCCGCGTCGTCTCTTTCCGTGCTCCGACGCGTCCTGTACGAGCAGGCCGGGTTGCCTCTACGAGCGCGAAACTACGACCTCCTCTACTGCCTCGGAGATCTGTCGCCCATCGTGGGATGGACGCCCACCGTCGTTGCCCTTCGGAATCCCAACATCTACGACCATCGCTTCTACGACAATATCCGTCTGCGTCTGATGAACGCACTGGTTCGAATCAGTGTGAGGCGCGCTCGCCGCGTCGTCTTTCCCTCGCGTGCTGCCGCGGACCTGATCGCCGAACGTGTGTCGATTCCTGACGATCGAATCCGTGTCGTGCCACACGGGATCTCCACGGAAGCGTTCGGGGGTTACGCAGGTGATCGGAATCGAGGCGGCGAGTACCCGCGCTACGTCTTCCTTCCCGCTGCACTAGAGCGGCACAAGAACATGGAAGTATTGATCCGCAGTCTTGCCCACGTTGCGGACCCGGAACTACAGGTGTGGATCGCCGGTGGGGACGAGACGGATCCGCGGTACGGCGCAGAGTTGAAGACCCTCGCCCGCCGGACCGGCGTCGAAGATCGAGTTCGTTTTCTCGGACCCGTTCCATACGAACGGATCCTGTGTCTCTTCCGCGAATCCGTCGCCCTCGTCTTTCCGTCCTGGCTCGAGACCTTCGGTCATCCCCTGCTCGAGGCGATGGTTGCGGAGACACCCATCATCGCCTCGGACATTCCGCCTTTCCGTGAAATTTCGGGAGATGCCGCCCTGTACTTTCCGCCCGATGACCCGGTGCACCTCGCGCGGGCCATCGACCGGGTTCTGATGCAACACGACGACACGAAAACGAGGATCGTCCGAGGGCGCGATCGAGCCGAAGATCTTTCCTGGCGTCACTCGGTGGACCGCCTCTGCGAGGTATTCGAGGACGCTCTCACGGGCGGATGAAACCAGTGGTACCAATCGCGCTACCACCCCTTGAGCGCGACGAAGTCGTTGGGGGTGTCGAGGTCGGCGGGTTCGAGCGCGCGTCGGCGTCCACCGGCTTCGGCCACCAAGATCTCGAAGCCTAACTCGCGAAGAATGCCGACGACGGTGTCGCGCGGCTGCCCGCGCTCCTCCAGGCGATAGATCTCGTGTTCGAAAACGATGGCCATGCGCTGGCACTTGGTGAGCGTGTCGCGCAGGCCACTCAAGACCTCCAGCTCGAAACCCTCCACATCGATCTTGATCAGCTGGGGGGCCGGTACGTGGCCGTCGCGGATCAACTCGTCTCCGGTGAAGGACCAGAGCTTGACCGGAGCGATATTTCGATTTTGGCTGGTGCCAAGACCTCCGACCCCGCTGTTGAATTCCTCGTTGCTCGTGAAGAAGGACACAAGGCCAGTCGAGTCGGAAAGCGCCTCGCCGATCACGCTGATTCGTTCGGATAACCGTTCATTCAGGCTGACGTTGTTGATCAACCGCGCGAGGACCGGCGGGGAGGGCTCGAACGCGAAGACGTGAAGGTCGGGGAACCGCGCCGCCATGGGAAGCGAGATCGTTCCGATATTGGCGCCGACGTCCCAGAAGATCTCCACTTCCTCGCCTGCGAGCTGCTGGAGAAGGGCGATGATTTCCGGGGAGTTTTCCTTGAAGTAGAGCAGGCGAAACTCGATGTGATCGCGACCGGCGACCTCGAACAGGGCATCCCCTGATTCGACCCGTACGAGCCCGGACGGTGACAGCAGCAGGTCGTGAAGCTTCTTCGTGACGCGGTACTTGCCACGAAATTGGGGAGTGTGGTGGTTCAGCCAGAGGAGCGAAGATTTCAAGATTCTTCTGATCGGCACGCGACAGTTTGCCTCGAGGCCATGGTGTACAGAAGGCGAGTCACCTCACCGGAGTCGCACCTCGTGCGATCAGATCTCCAGCCTGCGCCCGATGAAATCCTCGCCGTCTTCGGGAGCCACGACGGTTGAACTCCGCCTGGTGCTTCGCACCAGGAAGTGGACGACCACGATGGGCGCCAGGGCGAAAATCAATCCCGATGAGATTGCGGAGAAGAAGTTCTCGATGTTGCGGGGAATGATATAGCACGCAATGGCGGCGGCGAAGAGTACCGGGATGGTCGGTTCCACTGTGAAGAGCAACTCGTGCGTCAACCGAATGAAGAACCCCATGAAGAGCATTCCCAGAACGATGCCCGGGTAGCCGAAGTTCAGGTAGAAATCGCCGACCAACGAAATCGCAGTGCTGCTCCTGGTGTCTACCCCCGCGCCGTAGGTGTTCGTAATGAACTGACCGGTGTCGAAGACGGGTTTGCCGGTCCAGATTACCCGTGGAATGAAGGCCAGGACGGCGTAGGACAGCGTCCAGCCTTCCTGGTAGGGCACTCGACTCGGGGTGTCATGGACGATCACGGACAACCACGGCAGCGAACTCGTCCGGCTGGCCGTGGCCACGAGTCCATCGGTGATGTATTCGCGAAGGCGGTAGCCGGATGTCTCTCTGATCGTTTTGGTTATCGTCTGCACGGGACTCCGGAGGCTCTGCTGGAGGTTCTGGGTCTGCCATGCCGTGGCCCTGAACGCCGCCGAAATGGGATAGAAGAGTACGAAGGCGACGATGCCAGTGATCACCCAGCGCGCGGGAATGCGACGCCTCGTTACCAGCAATGCGAGGATGAGGAAGGCCGGCGCCATGAAGAAGCTCTCCTTCATGCCCGAGAAGAAGTAGAGCGTCATGATCAACGGGACCACGACCGGCAGGATGACGAGAACGAGTCGCGTCCGATACCGCAGGTAGACGATCGTCAGTAGCGCCACACCGTAGAAGGTTCCCTGCGACACCGTGCCGAGCACGCCGCTTCCCAGGCGTGTCGGAATGATTCCCATGACGGAGCCGAGCCAGACCGCGATTCCGAGTGGAATCATCACCAATGCGATTCCGATACTTATCTCGGGGCTCCAGTCCCGTGTGGGTTTGGGGACGACGCTCATGAACAGTCTTCCGAAGGGCATCGCATAACCGGCAAGGAGAAAGATCTGACCGATCAGGGCTGCAATCAGTCCAGCTGTGATTTCCGGCGCGCGAATCAGCAGCACCTCTTCGAGGAAGATCTGCCGGCCACCGAGGAAATAGAGGGTCCAGACGGGAAGCGCCAGGTAGACCACGTAGACCAGCGACGTCAGCGTGAGGAGCAGATGACGCTGCTGAGCGACGCGGCCTTGATCCAGTACGAGAGGTACCAGGCCCAGAAAGGTGATCATGATCGCGAGCCCATGGACGGTGATCTCGTCTCCATCGATCCCGAGCGAGATCCCGATACCGAAGAGCATCATGCAGGCGAGGCCGAGCAGCGCAAGCCACGCGAACGCGCGTGTCGGTTGCGGACGCTCTGAAGTGAGCGAATCCATGGCGCTCACGAGTGAAGCCTCACCGCATTGCCCGTCCGCACGGACTCCTCCATCGCGAAGGTTGCCCGCGACACCGCGGCGATCTCGTCCAGTGCAAAGGGCGAGGCGCCACCGCTCTTCACGAGCGCGACCACTTCCGACACAGCCGCCGTCTGCCCCTTGTCCTGGTTGAGTGTCTTGTGCGTCTTGCCGCCCCGGATCTGCGTCACGCGGAAGTTCTCACAGCGCGCCGTCCCGCCGCTGCCCGAGACTTCGAAGCGCTCCTTCGGGAGGTCGGGGTGCGCGGTCGCGAGGTACTCGATCGTGGCCGTGGAGCCGTCGCGAAACCCCAGGTTCGCCACCAGGGAATCGTCGCGCTCGGGGTCGCGTCCGAGGGCGCGCGCGTAGACGGTTTCCGGGGAGGTTCCGACCAGGTAGGCGCACAGGTCCACGAAATGGCAGACCTCGCCGACGATGCGGCCGCCCCCGACCTTTGGATCGGTGAGCCAGGTCCCCGCTGGAGTCGGCCCGGCGGCCACGGCGTAGTGGACGGCCAAGGGACCCTGCCGCTCGGCGAAGGCGGCCCGCACCTCGCGCGCGTGCGTCGAGAAGCGGCGGTTGTAGCCCAACGTGAGGAAGCTCCCGCTCTCCTTGGCGGCCTCGAGAAGAGCCGCGAGCTCCGCCGGGGACAGCGCGGCGGGCTTCTCGAGCCACACCGCCTTGCCTGCGCGCAGGGCCTGAGCGGCCAGCTCCGCGTGGGTGTCGTGGCGCGTGGTCACGAACACGAGGTCGATCTCGGCGCTGTCGAAGGCGTCCCGGGGATCCGTCCCGCAGCGGTCGAAGCCGAACTGCTCGGACGCTCGTCGCGCTGATGCACCGGTCTGCGTCACGAGCGTCACCGGTCGCGCGGAACGGCAGCTCCCGAGCGCGGGTAGCAGAACACTCTTCGCGTAGTTTCCCGCTCCCAGGAACGCGATGCCGACGGTTTCTCGCGTGCGCTTCTGCTTCTCCGTCTGGAGCGTCGCTGAGAGGGGGAGGGTGCGTTGCAGCGACGCGCCGCCGGCGTAGCGGTAGACGACGGACAGCGATCGCCGCTCGCCCCGGGCGAGCTCGTCGTAGCTGCGGAGCGCATCCTCGAAGGGCACCACGTCGGCGTCGAGTCGGTCGATGTGCAGGGCGCCCGAGGCCAGCAGGGAGAGGAAGGATTGAAGATTGCGATTCTCCGTCCAGCGTACGAAGGGCAGGGGGTAGTCGCAGCCCTCCTCCTCGTAACGACGCGCGTAGCGGCCGGGTCCGTAGGACATGCTCATGCGGAGCTCGAGCTCCTTGTCGTAGAAGCTGCGGCGGTCGAGCTCCAGCGGCATGGCGCCCACGAGCGCGATGCGTCCGCGCATGCGGCACAGCTCGGCGGCCAGCTCGATGGGAGCCGAGCTGCTCGCGGAGGCCGTCACCACGGCGAAATCGGCCCCGAAGCCCGCCGTGGCCGCGTCCTTCCAGCCGGGCGGCACCGCGTCGGGTGCCGCGCCCCACTCTGCACCCTGCTCGAGGGCCTGCTCGACTCGCTTGGGGTCCAGGTCGATACCGAGCACGCGACAGCCGTTGGCGCGCAGCAGCTGCACCGCGAGCTGTCCGATCAGCCCGAGTCCGATGGTCACGCCGACTTCGCCGAGGCTCGGGTTGGCGACGCGCAGGCCCTGCATCGCGACGGCTCCCACGGTTGCATAGGCGGCGTGTTCCAGATCGACAGCGTCGGGAACTCGGGCCACGAGGTTCTCCGGCACGACGACGAACTCTGCGTGGTTGGCGTAGCCCGCGCCCGCGCAGGCGACGCGGTCCCCCGGCGCGAAGCCACCGACCTCTTCGCCCACGCTCTCCACCACGCCCGCGCACGAGTAGCCGAGCGGTTGAGGGGCAGCGAGCCGAGTCGTCACCGCGCGCCAGGTGGGAATCGGCCCCTCCTGGCGCAGCTTGCGGGTCACTTGCTTCACGAGGTCCGGACGGCTGCGCGCCTTGCCGAGCAGGGACTTGCGCGCGAAATCGATGGCCATCTTCTCGGTTCCGGGCGAGACCACGGAGAAGGCGTTGCGAACCAGCACTTCGCCGGGGCCGGGCTGCGGCGCCGGCACCTCGGCGAGTTCGAGGTCACCGCTGCGGGCATCCTGCAGGATCTGCTTCACAGTCGGTCGGCCTTCACAGGGGGCGTGGCGTCGGAACGTCGACGAACATGCGGCACCACAGCTCCACACAGATCATCGAAAAAAGAGTGTAGGTCGCGTCGATCTGGCGCTCGCGGTCCATGGTCAAGAGCTTCGCGACGCCCGCGGCGTCGAAGAGACCGCGCTGGCGAATCGAGGGCTCCGACAACAGCTCGTCGACGATGGGCCGGAGGTCTCCGCGAAGCCAGCTGCGCAGGGGCGCGCCGAAGCCCGTCTTCGGGCGGTAGATGACGTTTCGCGGCAGGTAGGGCTCCACGGCCTTGCGCAGCACCCACTTTCCGACGTTTCCGCGCTGCTTGTAGTGGACGGGGAGCCGGGCAGCCAGCTTCGTCAGGTCGGGGTCGAGGAGGGGAACGCGCACCTCCACCCCGCTCGCCATCGAGACCTTGTCGACGTAGTTGAGGTTGTGGTCGGCCAGGAAGAACTTGCCCTCGAGGTAGAGCATCCGGTTGATCGGCGGAACGTCAGCGCCCAGCGTGTTCAACGCGCGGGGGACCGGCCCATTCTGCAGGGTACTGGGGAAATCGGGACGGAGCGGCTCCGAGAGCACCGACTCCACCACGTCCGGGGAGATCCACTGGAAATAGCTGGTGATGCGCTCGTTCTGAGCCAGGTCGGCGTTGCGGAGCAGCTTGGAGAGACGGCGCCGGAAATCCGTCGTGGGATGGATGCCCGCGCTCACCGTACTGATGCCCCGCCGGGCGGTGTGCGGCAGCCAGGACCACAGGGGCTCGCGGATCAGCGCATGGTGGCGGCGGTAGCCAGTGAAGATGTCATCACCGCCCGCCCCCGAGAGCAGCACCTTGATGCCGTGCTCCCGGGCGAGCTGGCTGATGTAGAGCGCGTTGATGGGAGCTGGGTCCGCCTGGGGCTCGTCGAGGTGGAAGATCATCTTCGGCAGCTCTTCCACCATCTGCGGGCCGACCTCGATCGTGTGGAGATCGACGCCGAGGTGCTGCGCGACGCGCCGCGCGTAGGGGAGGTCCTCGGCCATGCCCTCGTTCTCGCCGTCGGCGGGAAAACCGATGGTGAAGCACTGAAGCTTCTCGTCGCCCATGCGGCGTTGCGCCAGTGCGACGACGGCGGAGGAATCGAGGCCGCCCGACAGGAAGGCGCCGACGGTCACATCCGCCACGAGCTGCCGCTCGACCGCCTGCGTCAGATATTTGCGTACCTGGACGATGGCATCTTCTGCCGGCCAATCGACGAACTCCTCGTCGAAGGGCAGGTCGTAGAAAGTCCAGGTCTCGACCACCCGGCCGTCCTTCACCGTCATCGCGCAGCCGGGCTCGAGCTTGTGCACGCCCTCCAACATCGTGAGCGGTGCGGGACACCACAGGTAGATGAGATGGTGGTGCACCGCCGCCTGGTCGAGGGTGCGATCGACCCCGGGATCCTGGAGGAGCGCCTTGATCTCACTGGCGAATAGGAAGCCGTGGGGAGTCTGCGCGTAGTAGAGAGGTTTCACCCCCATCCCGTCGCGGGCGAGGAGCAGCGTCTTCCGCTCGGCGTCGAAGAGCGCGAAGGCGAAGATCCCATTGAGGCGCTCGAGCATCTTCTTGCCGTCGCGGCGGTACAGGTTGAGGAGCACCTCGGTGTCGGTGTCGCTGTTGAATTCGTAGCCGTCGGTGACGAGCTCACGACGTAGCTCGCGGTAGTTGTAGATCTCGCCGTTGTAGACGATCGCGACGCTTCCCGTAGCGTCCCACATGGGCTGATGGCCGCGGGACGACAGATCGATGATCGAGAGGCGTCGGTGTGCCAGACCCACGGCACAGCCTTCCAGCGCCAGCGTGCCCGCGTCGTCGGGGCCTCGGTGGGCGATGGCTTCGTTCATGCGCTCGAGCAGCGCCTGGTCGAACTCACCCGAGTATCCGGCAATTCCACACACGGTGTTCTCTGCTCTTCCCTCCCGGCGCCCTCAGGCGGCTCGGTACTCCACGTGCCCGCGCCAGCCGCTATGCGCTTCGAAGGCCTGCGCGGCCCGGCAGGCGTCGAGCGTCTCGGCGCGGGCCTCGAAGGTATCGGCCGACACCGCGCATAGCTCGACGTCCTCGGGCCTGCGAACCGCCGTCACACGGAGGCCCCCGTCTCGCATGGCCTCCCACACCATGGGGATCTTGCGCTCGTCGAAGCCCATCAGCCGGATCGCCACCAGGTCGAGAGCGACGGGGTCGAGGGCGGCCAGCACGGCGCCCAGGGGGCGATCGCGGGGAGCCAGTGGTCCTTGTCCCTCACCCGCGATGATGCCGTCGGCGACGCTGAGGACCCTGCGCACCGGTGCCTGCGCGTCGAATTGGTCTCCCTTCGCATCGCTGTAGTAGAGGCAGCGGTTCAAGTCGAGGCACATCCGCCAGGTGGTGCGGTTGCGATACCAGTTGCCCGAGCGGATGAAGTCGTCCCCGCGCGTCGCCGACTCGAGGCGCCGCACGGCGCGCACGAGACCCGTCGCCACGCCGCGCGCGAGCAGCCGGCGCGCCACCTCGCTGGCGGCGCTGCGCAGCCGGTCGATCGGGCTGCGGCCGGGGTACTCGTCTCCTCCCTCGGACTCGGAGCCCACGCAGTGGTGGGGCAGCAGGTTCTTGTCGCCGTTGATGCCCACGACGTTCTTCAGGGCCAGCGTGATACCGGTCTTCTTGTGGGTCTTGAGCTTGGGGAGGTTCACGACGAGGTCGGCGCCCAGCACCGTCTCGGAGAGCAGGTATTCGTTGCGCCCGTCCAGGTGGTGCTGCGCAGTCGGTTCCGGGTCGTAGTCGGCGCCGCGAAAGCGGCGCGGATCGAGGCCCGATTCCGCGAAGGCGCTGTGGCCCGCCAGATCGACCAGGCGATAGCCCTCCGGGTCTCCGGGCAGGGCGCGTCGCTCGACGATCGTGCCGTCCCGGTAGCAGACCGCCTCCCGCCGCAGATCCAGGACGGTGAACTCGAGCCCACACTCGTTCGCGTAGAAGTCCGACAGCTCCGAGAGCCCCGCCAGCTCCCGGATGCGCTGGAAGTCACAGTCGTGCTGCGGCGCTTCGGCGATGCAGACCGAGCCACTTCGCCCCACCGCGAGGAAGGCGTAGTCGGCCAGCGCGCGGATCAGACCGCCGTGTGTGATGACGCTCGCCATGCTGCCCAGGGCCGCGGGGTTCCAGTGCCGGATGAAGTTCGGCTTCAGGACGACGCGGCCGCCGCGCGCAACGAGATCACCGAGGGGGTTCCACTCGCCGCTTCCGAAGCGTCCGGTATCGAGGCCGAGACCCAGGAGCGCGGCACGCGCGGCGGCATAGACGTGGTTCGGGGTCCCGAGTCCCGCGGATTCGCCGAGCAGGCCCCGCAGCTCGGGATGGGGCGCTCCCGGTCCGAAGGGAGCTTCGAGTCCGTCGTAGGTCGGCCGCGTGCGGCAGATCCCGACCCGCGTCACGCCGTGATCCTTCCGACGGAGGACTTCACTGCGCGGAACTTCCCGTTGGGCTCGCGGGGGATGTTCGTGACCCTGCGGATGCGGATCTCGATCTCCTCGCCGAGGCGCGAGCGGATCTCCTTCAGCAGGCGCCGCGCCGACACATCCGTGTAGCTTTCTCGCGGGATGATGAGGACATCGATGGAGTTCTTGTCGTCCTGGAGGATCTGGGCCTCGGCGACTTCCAACTGTTGCTTGAAGACATGGTCGAGGCGCCCGACGAGGCGTCCGTCGGGCGTCAGCACGTAGTCTTCGACGCGACCGTCCACCTCGAAGAAGACGTCACCGGCCCGGCCACAGGGACAGGGCCGCTTCGAGCGCGTGCCGACATCGCCGATTCGATAGCGGAAGAGCGGCGTAGCGCCGTCGGAGAGGCCCGTGATGAGCAGCGGGCCGGTCTCCCAGAGGTCGGACTCTTCGGTGACATCCACCTCCACGATGCAGAACTCCATGTCGACGTGGAGGCGCCCCTTGGAGCATTCGGTCATGGAGGCGCCGAATTCGCTCACGCCGTAGCGGTCCCGGATGGGTGCGCCGAAGGCCTTCTCGATGGTCTCTCGCTGGAAGGCGAGCAGCGATTCCGAGGACGTGAACACGGCTGCGAGCCTCCCCTTCGGGAGGGGGCGCCCGGCTTCGAGAAGCGCGCGGGCGACGAGGTGGATCGACGACGGATAGCCCTGCACATAGCGCGCGGTCACGCGGTGCACCTCCTCGACGTAGGAGCGCAGATTCATCGGGGTCATGTGGTAGATCGAGAAGAGGTGCTGCCCCGAGAAGGCGTTGTAACGCCAGAAGGGCGGCTTCGTCTGCCCGAAGGGCACGGTGATGTTGCCGGTGAAGGTCAGGTTTGAGGCAGCGGGGTTCTCGACTCCACAGGAGCGCCGCAGTCGCCACACCGTCGCGTACTCCTCGGCCAGGGTCTCGGGCAGGTACCACAGCGGCAGGGCCGTGCCCGTGGTGCCGCTGGTGCGACCGCGGTGCAGCCTGCTTCGCTGGATGTCGCGGGCAAAGAACGCTTCGGGCTGGTCGCGGTAGAAGCGCTTCTCGAGGGGGGGGATCGAGGCCAGCGTTTCCTCGAGCGCGACCACCGGGTCGCGGGCGTCGCTGGAGGGAGGGAGGTCGCGGTAATAGGGGACGAAGCGCCTCGCGCGATCCAGAAGCCGGTCGAGGCGCTGGCGCTGCAGCTCGTGGAGCTTCTCAATGGGATCGTGAACGCTCTTCTCCCAATTCGCGAGCGTCTTGTGGAAGTGGGCGTTGAAGCGGTTGCGGTAGAGGAGGAACCCCATCGCGGTGCAGGCGATGTTCTGGACACTGACCGGGAGGCGCGGGTAGATGGTGTCGTTGTAGACGCTCACCGCTCTAGATTCTCACTCGGGGACGTAGCTGGCGAGACCCGACAGCAGCAGCGGCGCGAGGTCGTAGAAGGCCGCCTCGGCTCGCGCCTCGTCGTTGCGGATGATGGGGATCGTGAAGCGCGTGAGCGATCCATCCGTGCGCCCCCGGGTCGCCCGGTCGAAGCCGACGTAGATGATCTTCTTCCAGTCCTCGGAGATCACGCGCCCGCGCGACTGGTACCAGTAGTAGACGAGCTGCCGCGCCTTGCCCTTGGCGACGATCATCCGCTTGACGGTGGCGTGGGCCTGCGGAAGCTCGGGTATGTCGATCTCGACGGTCTGGTTGTCGATGATGTCCCAGCCAGATCCCGGCATGCAGTGCGCTGGCGGGTGGATCGAGTTCTCGCCGGCCCCGCCGCCCTCCTCGCGCACCTGGCTGGAGTGGTAGCCGATGTAGACGCCCACCAGGTCGAGTGGCTGCTGCCTCACGTAGCTGCAGATGACGTAGTCGCTGACGCCCAGGTTGAGCTCGACCTCGGGGGTCATGGTCTCTCGCTCGGCGCAGGACCACTCGCTGAACTCCATCGGGAAGGAGTCGAAGCTCTCGCGGGGCGGGATTACGCGCTCGTTCGCGAGGAAGGAGTAGGTGTAGAAGTTGAGCGCGATGAAGCCGAGCGCCACGCTGAACTTGATCATGCTCGCGACCTGCCGGTGGCCTGGATCGACCAGCGGCTCGGCCAAAAGTTCTGCAGCAGCCAGGCTTCGAAGAGCAGCGCCGCGAAGGCGAGCCCGAAGGTGAAGGATCCCTCCGTGGTGTGAAGGATCCCCTCCGCCGCGCTCGAACCGAACGAGTGAGTGAGCCAACCCGTCAGCGCCACGCGAAACGCGTTGACGAGGATGGCGATCGGGATGGCGGAGAGGACGATCACGATCCGCTCCAAGGTGTTCTTCCTGAAGAAGTACGCAAACACGACGGCGAGTGTCCCGAGCGCCAACAGCGAGCGCAGTCCGGAACACGCCTCGGCCACCAACAGCTGCGTGTTCGCGAGGTGGATGATATTGCCCTCGCGCATCGCGGGAATTTCGAACAGGTAGAGTGACTGGACGGCCAGATCCGTTGCGATGAGCTGCAGTGGGAACGCGATCACGTTCACGAGCGATTGCGGCAGCGGGATCATCAGGAACAGGAAGAGCAAAGGGAACGCCAGAACGCGGGACACGCGCGGGCCCAACAGCAGCAGCAGCAGTCCGATCAGGGTGAGGACGAAGCTGGCGCGCATCGCGGTGAGCTCGACCCCGAGGCGTCCGATCGCCAGCGCCAGCGCGCCGAGAAACAGCGGTACGAGCCCCCACCAGCTGGGCTGCACGGCCGCGCGCTTCACCTTCTTCCGTCGTTCCCACGCGAAATAGATCGCGAGGGGGGCGATCAAGAAGCCGTGGGAGTAGTCCGCGACGGCACGCCAATGGAGGACCATGTGATAGAGGATCGGCAAAAAGACGGCGAACGCGCACGCGACGGCAAAGGCGGTGGTCGTGAACGCAACTTTCCGTGTTGCGGAATCAAACCCAGTCGAGGTGGTTCCGGGCTCCGAATCCAACTGCACTATCCCTGGTGTGGCTCGAACCTGGTATGGCTCGAACCTAGTATGGCTCGAAAGGGTAGGGCCCCCATCGGTTCGCTTCCCGGGGGGCCCTCTTCTCGGCTCAGAATAGCGCGTAGATGAACGGTGCGACGGCCGAGCCTTCGGTCAGCACGATCAGGACGGACAACAGCAACATCGTGACCACGATGGGTCCGAGCCACCACTTCTTCCGAACCTTCATGAAGGCCCACAGCTCGCCGAAGATCGAGAGGCGATCGAGTAATCCCCCGGTTGAACGCGCCATCAATTCACTCCCTGTCGGCCTGTTGTCCGCTGGCCTGTGTACGAATCTTTGTCCGGTGGCCGGCCGATTTCGATGGCCCCCTGACGTGGTCCCACTAGACCTCAGTCCAGAGCGTATCGCTCGCGCCAATCGAAGTCCTCGTGGAGCTCGGGCTGGTCCTCCTTCATGAGGACCTGATTCCCGAGCACGAGGACGTCCATGTTGGTACGCATGAAGCACAAGTATGCGTCATCGGGAGAGCAGACGATCGGCTCGCCGCGGACGTTGAAAGACGTGTTGATCAGCACCGGGCAGCCCGAGCGCTCGTCGAAGGCGTGGAGCAGATCGTGGAACTCGGGGTGGCTCTCAGGAGTCACGGTCTGGAGCCGCGCCGAGCCGTCCACGTGGGTCACCGCGGGGATGTTCTTCCCCTCGAGGACCTGGCACACGAGGAGCATATAGGGACTCTCGCGGTCGATATCGAACCACTCGGAAGCCTTGTCCGCGAGGACCGCGGGGGCGAACGGGCGGAAGCTCTCGCGAAACTTGATCTTCAGGTTCACGCGCTTCCAGTTGTCCTCGTTGCGGGCGTCCGCGATGATGCTTCGGCTGCCAAGGGAGCGCGGGCCCCACTCCATGCGACCCTGGAACCAGCCGACGACCGCCTGGTTTGCCTCGAGCTGGCGGGCCGTCTCGGCGATCATGTCCGCGCGCGACATCGTCTTGTAGACCGCCCCGCGTGCGTCGAGGCACTGCTGGATGGCCTCGTCGGTGTAGCAGGGACCCCAGTAGGCGTGGTCCATCCGGTGGTTGCGGGGCTTGCCGAGCACGGCGTTGTGTACGAAGAGCGCTGCGCCGAGCGCGCCGCCGGCGTCGCCAGCGGCCGGCTGCACCCAGAGGTTCTCGAAGGGACCCTCCCGGACGATGCGGCCGTTCGACACGCAGTTCAGCGCCACGCCACCCGCCATACAGAGGTTCGGGAGTCCCGTTTGTTCGTGGAGGCTGCGCACCATCCGCAGCATGATCTCCTCGGTGACGTTCTGGATGCTCGCCGCCATGTCCCAGTGGAACTGCTCCATCTTCGATTCGCCCTTGCGGACCGGGTGTCCGAAGAGGTCGGCGAAGTGGTCGTTGGTCATCCGCAGGCCGTAGTCGTAGGAGAAGTACTTCATGTTGAGCTTGAACGACCCGTCGTCTCGGAGGTCGATCAGGTCCGTGAGGATCTTGTCCGCGTACTTCGGCTTTCCATAGGGAGCCGCGCCCATCAACTTGTACTCCGCGCTATTGACCTTGAATCCGAGGTAGTAGGTGAACGCGCTGTAAAGGAGGCCGAGCGAGTGCGGGAAGCGGAGCTCGTTCGTGAGCTCGAAGCTCTCCCCGCGGCCCACGCCCATAGTGGTGGTTGCCCACTCGCCGACGCCGTCGCAGGTGAGGATCGCCGCTTCTTCGAAAGGAGACGCGAGGAACGCCGATGCCGCGTGCGACTGGTGGTGCTCGGCGAAGAGGACCTCGCCGTCGTAGCCCAGCTCTTTCCCGATGAGGCTCGGAATCCACAGCTTCTCCTTCAGCCAGATCGGGATGGACTTGCTGAAGGAGGGAAGCGAGCGCGGAAACGTCGCGAGATAGGTCATCAGAATCCGTTCGAGCTTGATGAACGGTTTGTCGTAGAACGCGACGTAGTCGATGTCGTCGATCGTGAGGCCCGCCGCTTCGAGGCAGTACGCGGCGGCCTGCTTCGGCAGGTCGGGATCGTGGCGCTTCCGCGTGAAACGCTCTTCGTGTGCGGCCGCGACGAGCTGGCCGTCGACGAGTAGCGCAGCCGCCGAGTCGTGGTAGAAGGCTGAGATTCCGAGAACGTTCACCGAGATGCTCCGATCGCGTCGCGGTTCCGAGGATTCGAGACGTAGCAGGGAGGTGAACTCAAGACGTGAGCTTGGCGCGCTCGAGATCGGGCGCCGCGGAGTCCGCGGGTAGCCACGCCGAGCCATCCTCTCCGAGACCGCGCTTGCCCAACATGTCCGAACCGAAGAGTCGCGACACGATCGAAACGGGCCCGATCAGGAAGAAATAGAAAGCTGCCATCATGACGAGGGTCTGCGAGTGGCCGAAGCGGGCCACGATTGTCATCCAACCTGCATAGAGTTTCTTGCGGAACGGCACCGTTTCGTTGGGCTCCAATGTGGAATTCGCCTCCGTGGTCTCGTTCGGCCGGCTGCCGTTTGAAGTAAAGGCGGCGGCACAACTTTTCGTCGGCCCACGCCGATCTCGTAGCGCCCAGGCGGCGTCACCGCCGATTTCCTCCGGGGCCGCCGGCAATGCAGCCCGAAGTGCTTCGTTCCTACAGCGCTTTTTCGGGATCAGGGCGAGCGCTTCTGGATTCCCCAAAGCATACCCCGAGGATCTACGTGTGTGGCTTTGGGGGCCCAGCGGGGAGTGGGGGCTCCCCGGTCGAATTATTCCCCGAGGGGGCCCAAATTTATTTCCCGAGGGGGCTCAAATTGGAATACTGCTCCCTGTGTGGCGGTCGATATAGGAAACATTGTTCCTACGAGATAACTTACTTCCCATTGTGGGAAGATTCTTTCACACTCATCGCTCGGATTGCGCATCAAGAGACACGGAGTGCAGTACTCGGACCTCGGTACGGTTTCGGCCCGGCAGTGGAATTCACCCGGGAGGTCAGCGGTTGGGTTCCCGTGGGACCCGGTCGTTTCTCTTGATCGCAGATGTGGTGCCGCGGCCGATCGCTGGCGGCACCGTGGCGCGCGGTCTGCTCGATGCAAACAGCGGTTGTGGCATGGATACGACTGAGATGGGACACGCGGTTCAATTTCGATTCTCGATCCACGGCGTCCTCGCCGAGGTCATCTCGCATTCGTTTCCCCACAACCGGCCTTTTGCGCCGAAGCCGTCTGCACGAGTTCCGGAGGGCGAGCACGTGCTGCGCGCTCGCCCGGAGGGGAACGACGCAATATGAGTGAAAGATTTCGGGTTCTTGTCATCGATGACGATCCGGGCGTGCGGGACTACATGGAGGCTCTGGTGTCTCGCCAGGGGTACGAGGTACATGCCGTCGGGGACGGGGAGCAGGCACTCGATGTTCTCGAGAAGATCCAACCGGATCTGATCACCCTCGATGTCGTGCTGCCGGGAATGGACGGTCTGCAGACGCTCGACAAGCTCAAGCAGCGTGTGCCCGATGTACCCGTCGTCATGCTTTCCGGACACGGGCAGGCACGGAACATCGTCGAAGCCATGCGCCTCGGTGCGTCCGACTTTCTCCGCAAGCCGTTCGAGGTGGAGGAGCTCGAGCTGGCGTTCCAGAAGGCGCTCGAGAAGCGAGCGCTCAAGCAGGAAGTGGAGCGGCTACGCGGACGTGCACGCTCCGAGAGCGAGCTGATGCTCCTCTGCGGCGACAATCCGAAGATGCGCGAGATCCGCGACATCATCGAGCAGGTCGCCGATACCGACATTACGGTCCTCATCCGCGGCGAGAGTGGTACGGGCAAGGAGCTCGTAGCGCGTACGCTCTTCCAGCTCTCGGACCGGCGCGATAAGCCGTTCGTCAAGGTGAACTGCGCAGCTCTTCCGTCCGAGCTCCTCGAGAGCGAACTGTTCGGGTTCGAGAAGGGTGCGTTCACCGGCGCTCAAAAGCGCAAGCTCGGAAAGTTCGAGTACGCGAACCACGGCACGATCTTTCTCGACGAGATCAGCGAGATGCACCCGGCTCTGCAGGCAAAGCTCCTCCAGGTGCTCCAAGACGGCGAGTTCTCCCGCCTCGGCGGAGAGAGCGACGTTCACGTCGACACGCGCATCGTCGCCGCGACGAACCGCAACCTCGAGGAGGCCGTCGCCGACCAGAGCTTCCGGGAGGACCTGTACTACCGGCTGAACGTGGTCACGGTGCACCTGCCGCCGCTGCGCGACAGGATCGACGCCGTTCCGTTGCTCGTCGACTACTTCCTCCAGAAGAACAACGAACAGTACCGCAAGAACCTTCATGTGCTCTCCTCGGACACCATGGACGCGTTCATGAACTATCACTGGCCCGGAAACGTCCGCGAGCTCGAGAACATGGTGCGCCGAATGGTCGTCCTCGGAAACGAGTCCGGTCTGCTCGAGGAGATCACCGGGCGCGAGAGAATGGTGCATCCGTCGGGAAAGAAGGACAGCGCGTTCGACCTCGGTGCTCTGGGAGTGGACTTCAGCAACGGCGACGGATTCAATCTAAAAGCCATCTCACGGCGAGCATCTCAACTGGCCGAGAAGAAGGTCATCGAGCGAGTGCTTCAGCAGACCCGCTGGAATCGCAAGGAGGCCGCGGAAAAGCTGCAGATCAGCTACAAGGCGCTCCTCTACAAGATGAAGGAGAACGGTCTCAGCGAGGGACGTTGAGGCCGTCGATGAACACGGGAGAAGAGCATCCAGTGACACGAGTCGAGTTCAGATTCAAGCATTGGTGCGTGGCCGGGTTGCTGGTCGCGACCTTGTCTGTGCCCGCCTGCGCGCGCCGGGACCTGTCGGCGCCCCCGATGGATCCCGTTCCGATGGCGCGAACGACCTATGTGATCGGCAACGGAGACTCGCTGAAGGTCACTGTCTGGAAGAACCCCGAGCTCTCGCTGGCTCGCGTTCCCGTGCGCTCCGATGGCATGATCTCGATCCCCCTCCTCGACGATCTCCAGGCAGAGGGCCTCGAGCCCATGGAGCTCAAAGAGGTCATCACGCGAGAGCTCTCCGAGTACATCACTGCGCCCGATGTGACGGTGACTGTCGTCGAGTCGAACAGTCAGCTCTTTTCGATCATGGGCGAGGTCCGCCGCAATACGAGGCTGCCGCTGCGCCGCGACATGCGCGTGATCGAGGCGATCGCTAACGCAGGAGGCTTCACGAATTTCGCGGACAAGAGCGACGTGCGCATCGTCCGCCAGCACGAAGACGGAAGCGAGTCCGAATATCGATTCGACTATGACGCATACATCCAGGGAAACGCCGCGGGCACCAATATCGTACTCAGGCCCGGGGATACGATCATCGTTCCGGATTAGCGTTGGGAATCTTGCGTGTCGTCATCTCCCTCATCCTCGCCGCAATCGCCTCATCGGCGGCCAATGGTGTTGACGTGGATCTCAACCTAGGGGGCAGCTTGCAGTACGAGAGCAACGTCTTCCGGAGCACCGACGATCCGCAGCCCGACTTCGGTATCCGGCTTTCCCCCGTGGTTCGAGTCAGTGAGAGCGATGACAGGTACAGGTACGACGTGGGCTACCGAGCGGACTTCGAGAAGTTCGTCGAGCATCCCACGGCCGACGACGTCAACCACTACGTCAATTCGAGCTTCGAAAGGATGCTGACGTCGCGTTTACAGGCCTTCGGGAGCGACAGCTTTCGCCTGACGAACTCCGTGACGAGCGAGCTCATCTCCGACGATCCGTCGACCGACGACATCGATGAGACGGGACGGCGCGATTCTCGCCGTCAGAACCTCCAAAACGACGTCGTCTTTGGGCTCAAATACGACATCAACTCCCGAGTCCGGTCTTCCATCACGATGGGTCACCAGTACTTCGATCCGGAAAACATCAACGGCGTCGCCGTCAACACCGTGTACGGCCGCGCCGAAGCCACGTACCGGTCGGGCAAGAAGGCGCGCATCGGGGGCGGGGGATCGGCGACCTTACAGTTCTTCGGCGACCGGATCGGAGCGGCGGCGTCGCGCTCCGGTATCTACGAGATCTTCGGAATCGTCAATTACAAATTCACGAGCGACACGAACCTGGCGTTGCGTGGGGGACCCACCATCATCCGTTCGAGCCAGAAGGACGCGCGCCAGTCGTACCCCAACCAGCCAGTCTACCCGGCGACCAACCTGGGCGGCGGAGTCATCGCGTTTCCGGACGTCACGACTCCCGCGCTCGAGGCGGCCTGTGTCGGCTCGACGCTCGTTGCCGATCAGAAGGTCTACGTGCCCAGAAACTGCCCCATCGGCGTCCCGTTCTTCCCCGGTAACGACACGACCAACGCGATCAACGCCGCCAACGCGGAGGGGCAGACGCTCGCGTTCGGACAGTACCAGGACGCGCCTCTCGGGGCGTCGGACTCCACTCTCACCTTCTTCACATCCGCCTCCATCAGCCACCGGTGGTCGGACAACCTCCGGTCGAGCATCCATTACCGCAGGAGCCAGGGCGACACCCCCGGGATCGGAGGTACGGCAATCCGCGACCGCGTGACATTTCGCACGAACTGGAACCCAACCGAAAAGCTGGAAGTCGCGTTTCGTGTCTCGTGGAGGAACCGGAAGTTGGCGTCCGAACGCAACCAGGCCTTCGTAGTGATCGAGACGGAAAACCTCTTTGGAGTCAACGTCGTCAAATTTACCGACGATCTCGTGTCAACGACCATCGACGACGCCGTCGACCAGAAACAGTGGACGGTGAACCTCCGCGCGTTTCGGCGGATGACGCGGAAGCTCACCGGAACGTTGGAGTTCACGTACTACTGGGCCGAGAACACCCGCTCGCGAGCTGCGTCCGACAACTTCAGAGTCAATCTCGGTGTCCGATACGATTTTGACCGGATCCGGGTCTGGCATTAGGAGTTCGATTTCGTGGCCATGAACGTAGAGAGCGGATTTCAACTGAGTGATATCGGGGGTACCCTACGCCGCCGAACCTACGTCATGGTCTGGACGGTTCTCGTAGTCGCCGTTGCGTCGTACTGGCTCGCCATGGCGCTCCCCAATGAGTACGAGAGCTACGGGACGATTCTCGTGGAGCCCCAGGCGGTGTCGAAGGAGCTCGTGGTGGCGGGCATCGGCGCGACGAAGCTCACGGAGCGGCTCGGTCTCATGACCGCGCAGATTCTCTCCCGCCCGCGTCTGTCGAACATCATCGACGAGTTCCAGCTTTACCCCGACGAATCGGATTACATGGTTCGCCAACAGGTGATCGACCTGATGCGCGACGCGGTGCGTGTCGAGCCCATCGTTCCGGAGCTGGAACAGCGCCAGGGGGGTCGTCGACGCGACGCCGAGATCAACACGTTCCGGCTGTACTTCCGCTACCGGAATGCGGCCACGGCCGCGCTCGTCGCGGGCAACCTCGCGCAGGACTTCATCGACGAGCACATCAAGAGACGTGTACTCCAATCGGAGAAGAGTCTCGACTTCATGAGCGGGGAGCTCGGCCGACTCGCAGATCAGATCGAGGAGATCGAAGGTAACATCGCCGAGGTCAAGAGCCAGAACTCCGGACGCCTCCCCAATGAAATAAACGTCAACCAAGCCCGTCTCGACGACCTCGGCACCCAGATGATCTACGCGCAGCGCGCTTTCGCCGAGGCGCGCAGCAATGAGGAGTTCTACCGGAGTCAGCAGGCCGCCGCGGGCTCCATGTTGTCGCCGAACGACGATTCGAGTCCGGCGCGTCGGCTGCGGACCCTCGAATTGGAACTCGCCGGCTATGAGGCGAAGGGCTACACGGCGAAGCATCCCGACGTCCTCAAGGCTCAGGTCGAACTCGCCACGGTTCGCGGGCAGATCTCCATTGCGCGGGATAAGGATGAGGAGAGCGTTGCGCCGAAGACGTTCGTTCAGCAAAACGCAGACGCCGAGGTCCGGCGCTCAGAGCTCCGCCGTGCCTCGGCGAATGCCGAGATCGCTCGACTCGAAGAGGGAATCACGGAGGTTCGAACCCTCCTGAACGCGACGCCGCGTGTCGCCGAGCAGCTCGATGCGCTCGAGCGGCAGCACGCGTATCTCTTCAGGAGCTACCAGGACTTCAGCAACCGCCGCCTCGAAGCCACCGTGCAGACGCAGCTCGAGCGGCGCCAGCTCGGCGAGCAGTTCCGCGTGCTCGAGCAGGCGTTCGAAGCCACCGAGCCGAGCTCACCCAACCGCCCGTTGATCGTCGTGCTCGGCCTGTTCTTCGCCGTCGCCTTCGCCGGCGCGGTGGGCATCCTGATGGAGGCCTCTGACCCGTCGATCCACACGCCGCGTCAGCTGCAGGCTGCGCTCGGCATCCCGGTAATCGGAGCAATCCCGCAGATCTGGCTCGAGTCCGATCGGAAACAGCGGAGCCGGCAGCGAATCCGGACGGTGTTTGCAACCAGCGCGTTTGTGATCTTTGGCCTCGCAGGTGGCGCCGTGAACTACCTGTGGGTCAATGGCGGACTCCTCAGCGGTCAGACGGTCGAGGAGCTCCCGAGTGGCGAGGGCGTCACCGACGGCGGCTTAGACGGGTCCGAATGATGTACAACGAATTCTACGGACTCCACCGCTCGCCCTTCGAGATGGCTCCAGACCCCGCGTTCCTCGTGCTCGGCGAGACCCATCGTGAAGGTCTGGCAACGCTCGTCTATGGCGTGGAGTCGCGGAAGGGATTCGTGCTTCTCACCGGCGAAGTCGGGACCGGCAAGACGACGCTGCTGCACGCGCTTCTCGGCCAGCTCGATTCGAGCACGGCCTCGGCGTTCATCTTCAATCCTCGCCTCGAGCCGCTCGACTTCTTCCACATGCTGTTCGAGGAGTTCGGTATCGAAGTCCGGTGCCACACGAAGGCGGAGTACCTGATCGCCCTCAACAGCTTCCTGATCGAGCGCCTCGAGCGCAACGAGACGGCCCTGTTGATCGTCGACGAGGCGCAGAATCTCTCGCCCGAGATGCTCGAAGAGGTGCGCCTGCTCTCGAACCTCGAGACGCCGACGTCGAAGCTTCTCCAGATCATGCTCGTGGGACAACCCGAGCTCAACGACCTGCTTGCGCGGCCCGAGCTTCGCCAGCTGCGGCAGCGCATCGTGTTGCGCCACCACCTTCATCCCTTCGATTCCCGCGAAATCAACACGTACATCGACGAGCGCCTGAGAATGGCGGGTCACATCGGAGGCGAGATCTTCAATCGGGCGGCGCGGAAGAAGGTCTTCGACGTTACGGGTGGCATTCCGCGCCTCGTGAACATCGTCTGCGATGGTGCGTTGCTCGCGGGCTACGGCCGCGCGAAGACGAAGCTCGGCAGCGACGTCGTTCTCGAGGTCGCAAGGGGTCTCGAGCTTCCGGGCGTTGAGACCACCCCCAGATCCACGAACGGACACGCCAGCTGGGGATGGCGAGGCTGGCTCGGCCGATTGCGTCAACGCGAATAACGAGAGAACGGGTTCGATGGCAAAAGTCTACGAAGCAATGAGACGGGCCGAGGAGGAGCGTAAGCGACGCGCTGGCTCCGAGCCCTCGCCGGTGGCGCCCGTCGAGTGGGAACCGGTGGTGCAGACGGTCACGCCGTCGAAGTCGTCGCTGTGGAAGCGGATGTTCGGACGCAGTCGGCCCCGCGCCCAGCGCGACGCGGCGAACGAGATCAACAAGCGTCGGATCGCTCTCCTGCAGCCGGACTCGTACGTCGCGGAGCAGTACCGCTCGCTGCGCGGTCGTCTCGACGCCATTGCGGCCCAGCGACCGCTTCGGACCCTGGTAGTCACGAGCCCCATGCCGGGGGAGGGCAAGACGACGGCCGCTGTCAACCTGGCCTGCGTCAGCTCGCTCAGTGTCGGGCGCAAGGTGCTCCTCATCGATTGCGACCTGCGACGGCCCCAGGTGCACAAGACGCTCGGACTCCGCCCCGAAACGGGCCTCGCTGAAGTGCTGATGGATCGCGCGACGCTCGACGATTCGATCGTGAGCGTGGAGGGCGTCAACCTCGACGTGCTGCCGGTGCGCAGTCTCCCCGGCAACCCGTCGGAGCTACTCGGCTCCGAGAAAATGCAGACGCTCATCGAAGACGCGTCTGGGCGGTACGATCGCATCGTCTTCGACACCCCGGCCGCGCTCGGTCTCCCCGACGCGAAGGTGGTATGCGACCTGTGCGACGGATTGATTCTCGTCGTTCGGGCCGATGTCACGTCACAGCATGACGTTCAGGCTACCCTCGAGACGCTGGATCGACGCCGCGTACTGGGAATGATTCTCAACGGAACCCCCGCGGACCAGGGCCGGTACGGATATTCCAGCTGACCCGAGATCTGGCGGGAACGATCCCACGACACGCGTAGAGAACGACTCGGAGCCCAGAGGCGGGAGAGGACGCGTCGCTGAGGCTTCGGTTCCCTTCTCCCGCTCTCACACTGGGTAAACTGTCTATCAACCATGCATCCCCTCGTTTTCCTAATACCGCTGGCCGTTGGTGCGGGCGTTGCGGCGCTTGCGACCCCCTTCGTCTCGCGCCTGGCCCTGTACCTCAGGATCGTCGATCGCTCGAACGAGCGAAACGAGAGCCCCCGGTCGAACATGCCGCTGCTCGGGGGGATCGCGATCAGCGCGGGGTTCTTCGTGGCGTTGGCAGCGGGCCTCACGATGATCGACGTGAGCGAAGTGGGGACGCGACTCGCCGGACTCGTCGCCGGATCGATGTTCATGCTCGCGTCGGGAATCTACGACGACCGCTTCGGTCTCTCGGCCGGATCGAAGGCGATCCTGTGTTCCATCGCGGCGGTCGTGGCGATCGAGTTCGGCTACCAGATCGAGTACATCACCGATCCCATCTCGCTCGAGAGCACGGTGCTCCCGGCCTGGCTCGGGTGGTTGATCACGCTGCTCTGGATCGTGGGCATCACGAACGCGGTGAATCTCGTCGATGGACTCGACGGGTTGGCCGCCGGCGTCGGCATCATCATCGGAACGACGCTATGCATCATCTCGTGGCAGGGGGGGCAGATTTTCGGGGTCTGCATCGGCGTTGCACTCATCGGTGGACTGCTCGGCTTCCTCCCCTTCAACTTCGCGCCCGCTCGCATCTTCATGGGCGATACCGGTTCGCTGTTCACGGGCTACGTCCTGTCGATCCTGGCCCTCGAGGGTTACCGCCAGGTCACGCTGCTCACCTTCGTGGTGCCATTGCTCGCACTCGCGGTCCCCATTCTGGATACGTTGATATCGATTCTGCGGCGGCTGCGAAGTGGCAATCCAGTCTTTCGACCCGATCGCCTGCACATGCACCACCGGCTGCTGGCCACTGAGGGCTCTCACCGCAACGCGGTGCTCCAGTTCTACTTGCTCACCGCCGCGTTCTGCCTGATCGCCCTTTCATTCACCCGGCTCCGGGGATTCGCTGCCGTCAGTTTTCTCGTCGCCGTCGCGCTGCTCACGATTCGTCTGCTGCGCAATCTCGGAGTCCTGTCGCTCGACGGCGACAAGAAGAGGAGCGAAGCCAGCGTCGGAGGGAACGGCCAATGAGCGGCGCGCTCGTACCAGGGTCCATCGTTGCGAGGGCACAGCATGCAGGCGAGCGACGGCACCCCGTTGATCACCGGAGTCACCGGGCCGGACGAACGGGCGCTTGGCAACCGCGACGCGAAGCGTGACCGGGGGTACGCGAAGGGGTACGTCGACGTCCTGTGGCGGTCGCTCCCAGGCGCGGAGCCGGCCGGAACCGGGGTCGGGACCGGGTTGCAGAATTCAGTGCACCAGTGTGTGGATTTCCCCAGCCCGTACGTCGAGCTGGATCCCCACGATTCCGGAGAGGTCGATTCGTCTTGGGTTCGCCCGGCGGAGGTCGATACGTTGCTCGCGGAGCCGACGAAGGCCCGGAAGGAGCTGGGCTGGTCTGCTCACACCGGCTTCGAGGATCTCATGAGCATCAGGGTCGACGCCGATTTCGAGAGCCAGGAGCGCGCCAGCGGCAGGCGGCGCGGGCAGGACGGTACGAGGTGAGTCGACCGTCCCGTGTACTCGTCACGGGGGCGGCGGGATTCATCGGATCGACGCTGGTCGATCGCCTGCTCTCGGAGGGTCGCGAGGTCGTGGGCCTCGACTCCTTCGACCCCTTCTATCCGGAGGACCAGAAGCGCGGGAACCTCGCTTCCGCGCAGCAGAACGGCGCCTTCCGTCTGGTCGAGGGGGACATCCGCGACGCCGAACTCGTGGAGCAGGTGTTCGCCGACGGCCGCTTCGACGGCGTCGTGCACCTGGCTGCCCTGGCAGGGGTACGGCCGAGTCTCGAGCGCCCCTCGGTCTACGCCGACGTCAACGTCCACGGCACGTCGGTGATCCTCGAGGCGGCCACCCGTCACCGGAATCCGCGAATCGTCTTCGCGTCCTCGTCGTCCGTCTACGGCGAGCGCACGGACGGCCCGTTCTCCGAGACCGACCCGGTCGAGCGCCCGATCTCGCCCTACGCCGCCACGAAGCGAGCCGGCGAGCTCGTCGCCCACACCTTTCACCACGCCCACGACCTCTCGATTTCGTGCATGCGCTTCTTCACGGCCTACGGGCCGCGCCAGCGACCGGATCTCGCGATCCGGAAGTTCGCCGAGCGGATGATCCTCGGGGAGCCAATCCCGGTTTTCGGCGACGGCAGCGCCCTGAGGGATTTTACCTTCATCGACGATGTGGTCGACGGCGTGACCCGAGCGCTCGACATCGACAGCGGCTTCGCTCTCTACAACCTGGGGGCCGGTCGAAAAGTTTCGGTACTCGAGGTCGTAAAGCTCCTGGAACGCGCGCTCGAGGCTCCGGCAGAAATCGAATGGCTTCCGGTACAGACGGGGGACGTTCCGCGCACCTGGGCGGACATCAGCGCCGCATCCGAAGCCCTGGGGTATGCCCCCCAGACGACGATGGAGCAGGGCATCGAGCGGATGGTGGCGTGGCTGAGGAGGTCCGTGTGAGCGAAGGACGGGGCCGCAAGGCCCTGGTGACCGGCGGTGCCGGCTTCATCGGGGGACACATCGTCGAGCGACTCCTGGCGTGCGATTGGCAGGTCCGAGTGCTCGACGATTTCTCGTCGGGCCGCGACGAGAACCTCGCCGAGACGCTCGAGCACATCGAGCTCATCCGGGGCGACATTCGCGACGAAGCGACGATCCAGCGCGCCGTTCAGGGCGTCGAGGTGGTGTTCCACCAGGCCGCCATCGCCTCGGTTCCGCGCAGCGTCGCCGAGCCGATCCGCACCAACAGCGTCAACGTGGGGGGGACGCTCCTCGTTCTCGAGAGCGCCCGCCAGGCGGGCGTCCGCCGCGTGGTGTTCGCCGCGTCGTCCGCCGCGTACGGCGACACCGAGGTGCTCCCGACGGTCGAGACGATACCCCCCGCCCCGCTGACCCCCTACGCGCTACAGAAGGTCGTGGGCGAGTTCTACTGCCGCCAGTACACCGTGCTCTACGGCCTCGAGGCGGTTGCGCTTCGCTACTTCAACGTCTTCGGCCCGCGCCAGGATCCGCAGAGCGAGTACGCCGCCGTCATTCCGAAGTTCGTGACGAGCGCGCTCTCGGACCGGGCTCCGACGATCTACGGCGACGGCGAGCAGACGCGGGACTTCGTCTTCGTGGTGGACGCTGCGCGCGCGAACCTCCTTGCCGCCGACGCCGAGCGCGCCCCCGGCGCCGTGATGAACATCGCGGCGGGGCGACGCACCTCGCTCAACCAGCTGTGGCAGGGAATCCGCGAGTCCGTGGGTTTCGATGTCGACGCCATCTACGCAGAAGCGCGCCCCGGCGACGTTCGCGACAGTGTGGCGGACATCGGTCTCGCGCGGGAGCTATTGGGCTACGAGCCGTCGGTCGACCTGGGCGAGGGCCTGCGCCAGACCGTCGAGAGTTTCTCCAAGATCATGGGTCCGGAGGGGTAAACCAGTGAATATTTGCGTGATCGGCTCCGGCTACGTGGGCCTCGTGACGGGCGCCTGCTTCGCCGAGTTTGGTGTGCAGGTCGTCTGTGTCGACAAGGACGAGAAGAAGATCGAGGGACTCGAGAAGGGCATCATGCCCATCTACGAGCCGGGTCTCGACGAGCTCGTGGCGCGCAACGTGAAGGAGGGGCGCCTCTCCTTCACGACGGACACGCCCGAGGCGGTGCGCAACGCGCTCGTCGTATTCATCGCCGTGCCCACACCGTCGCGACCCGACGGCGGTACAGATCTCTCCTTCGTAGAGGCCGTGGCTCGCGAGGTCGGCCAGCACATGGACGGCTACAAGGTGATCGTCACGAAGAGCACGGTGCCGGTGGGCACTTCCGTGAAGGTCCGCAAGTGGATCGAGGAGTCGTTCGGCGACAACCCGTCGTCGCCGCGCTTCAGCACCGCGTCGAACCCAGAGTTCCTCCGCGAGGGCGCAGCCATCGGAGACTTCATGCGTCCGGACCGCGTCGTACTCGGCACCGAGGACGTCGAGGCCGAAGCGATCCTGAAGGACCTCTACCGGCCCCTGTACCTCAACGAGACGCCGGTCGTGATGACGAACGTGGCGACCGCCGAGCTCACGAAGTACGCGGCCAACGCGTTCCTCGCCACGAAGATCTCGTTCATCAACGAGGTGGCCGATCTCTGCGAAGACGTGGGGGCCGACGTCCAGGCCATTGCCCGGGGAATCGGGCTCGACAACCGCATCGGGAAGAAGTTCCTCCATGCCGGACCCGGCTTCGGCGGCTCGTGTTTCCCGAAGGACACACGCTCCCTCGCCCACTTCGCGGCGGAGGCCGGCGGGAGTTTCGAGATCGTCGAGGCGGTGATTCGCGTCAACGATAAGCGTCCCGAGCGGATGATCGAGAAGATCGTCGACGTCCTCGACGGTGACGCCCAGAACAAGACGGTCTCCGTCCTGGGTCTCTCGTTCAAGCCAGAGACGGACGACATGCGCGACGCGCCCTCGATCGACATCCTCCAGGGGATGATCGAGCGCGGCGCCCAGGTGCGCGCGTACGATCCCCAGGCCATGGACGAGGCCCGGAAGGTGCTTCCGGGCGTCATGATGTGCGAGAGTTCGTACGAGGCTTGCGAGGGTGGGGATGTCCTCGTGCTCATGACCGAGTGGAACCAGTTCCGCATGCTCGACCTCGGTCGCGTGAAGGAGCTGCTGAGCCGGCCGACCATCGTCGATCTGCGCAACGTGTACAAGCCCGATCCGATGCGCAAAGCCGGCTTTACATACATATCCGTGGGGCGCTGAGCAAAGAAGCAAGGCCGCTGCGCAGCGAGCGGAACGCGAGCGAAGTCCAACGAAGGGGATCATCCGATGCCGAAGGCTGGAAAGATCCACGCGGTCATTCTCGCCGGGGGTGCAGGCGAGCGCTTCTGGCCGGCTTCCCGAGCCAAGCACCCGAAGCCGTTGCTCGAGGTCGTCGATGGACAGAGCCTGCTCGACGCTACGGCGGCGCGCGCGCGTCGGTTTGCGTCGAAGGGGTGTGTCTGGGTCGTCTGCGGCGCCGACCACGCGGCAGCCATCCGGCGCAGCACCGGGCTTCCCCCGAGCCGCGTCCTCGTCGAGCCCATGCGGCGCAACACCGCCATGGCGGTGGCACTGGCCGCTCAGCGCATCGCGACCGCGGACCCCGAGGGTGTGATGGCGGTGCTGCCCGCCGATCACCGGATTCCCGACGTGAAGCGCTTTGCATCGGAGATCAAGCGCGCCGCCGTCGCTGCTGCCGCGGCCGGCGTGCTCGTCACGCTCGGCGTCGAACCGACCCGCGCCGACACGGGCTACGGGTACATCAACATCGGACGCGCCGCCGGGGCCGATCATCCCGGGCTGAGCCACGTCCGCCGCTTCATCGAGAAGCCCAACGCCGCCGCGGCGCGCCGCTACCTCAAACACGGCGGCTACCTGTGGAACGCCGGCATCTTCGTCTTTTCCGCGCGCACGATCCTCGAGGAGATCGAGGCCTGCGAACCGGCGCTCTTCAAGGCGCTCGCTCCCCTCAAAAAGGCCGGAAAACGCCTCACCAAGGCCGCGCTGCTGGCCGCCTACCGGAAGGCGCCCTCGATGCCCATCGATGTCGCCGTCATGGAACGCAGCAAGAAAGTCTGGACGCTGCCGGTCTCCTTCCACTGGAGCGACGTCGGTACCTGGCAGTCGCTGGCGGAAGAGCTCGGTGTCACCGACGGCCTCTCCAAGGTCGTCGAAGGTGATCTAGCTCACGATGATATCGGCGGAAACCTCGTCTGGACGACGAATCACGGCGGTCACGCACGGACCGTGGCGTTGCTCGGGGTCGAGGGACTCGCGGTCATCGACACCGGGGATGTGCTCCTCGTGGCGCGTCTCGACCGCGCAGCCGATGTCCGCGACATCGTAAAGAAACTAAAGGCGAACGGCCGAGCGAACGTTACGTAGGAGGGGATACACTTCGGAGACCCATGACTGCACCGCTTCGCACCAAAGAAGCGCTCGAGTCGCTGCGCGCAATTCCCCTGTTCTCGTCCGTCAGTGACGAGGACCTGGAGATCATCGCGTCCCTGCTGATCGAGCGGCGCTTTCCCAACAACAAGACGATCGTCGAGGAAGGTCTCCCCGGCGACTACATGTACGTGATCCAAGAGGGTCGCGTAAAGGTCACGAAACTCTCCGGGGATGGACGCGAGAAGATCCTCGAGATGATGGGACCGGGCGACTTCTTTGGCGAAATGGCGCTGCTCGACCGCGCGCCGCGCTCCGCCAGCGTGAAGGCTCTTTCCGAGACGGTGATCCTTGCGCTCGCGCGCAACGACTTCCTGAGCGTGCTGCGCAGGAGTCCCGACCTCGCCATGGCGGTCATTCAGGAGCTCACGCGTCGCCTTCGCCTGATCGATGAGCAGGCGAGCTCGCTCTCGTTCCAGCGAGTCGAAGAGCGCACCAAGGGCGTGCTCGTTCGGCTTGCGCGCGAAGAGCCGGGAGTGGCCGGCGCCCCCGATCGCTACGTCACGCCGTCGCTCACCCACCAACAGATTGCCGACATGATCGGAACCTCGCGGGAAACCGTGACGCGCGTGATCAAGTGCCTGAAGGAGCAGAACTGGCTCCGGCAGGAAGCCAAGAAGTACGTCGTTCCCGCAGATGTGGTGCCCAGCTAGGGACTCGTAGCGGGCTGATTTCCGGGAACCTCCGGGGGTTTGGCTGGAGGTCGTGCGTGCCGATGGGAAGGCATGCGCGGCGCCACGTCCCTCCTCGCTCCCGAATTCGCGGACTGGATGCTTGGCTCCATGAGCTCCGGGGTCATCGCGATCGACACCGATGAGCGGGTCGTGCGCGTGAACGACGGTGCGCGGCGCGTGCTGCGCCTCACCGGCAGTGTGTCCGAGATCAGCGGTCGACCCTGTGCCGAGGTCCTGTCGGAGCAACCCGCGGCCGCACGTGTCCTGGTCGCGGCGCTGTCGGGTCAACGCCCGCTGTCCCGCGCGGAGCTCGTTCTCGACGCGCCCATGGGTCAGCCCGCCCAGACCATCGGATTCACCCTCACCACCGTGCGCGACGACCGCGGCGGCATGCGAGGGGTCGCGATGATCTTTCGAGACCTGACCCCGTTCGAGCGCTCTGACGAGCAGGCGCGGCTGCAAGATCGGCTCGCCGCTCTGGGACAGATGGCGGCCGGACTCGCCCACGAGATCCGCAATCCCCTCGCGGGTATGGAGGTGGTCGCGGGGCTGTTGAAGCGCAGGCTCGCCGATCTCCCGGACGAGTGCGCGCTCGTCGATCAGATCACGGCGGAACTGCGCTCGGTCGCCGACACCGTGAGTGACGCCCTCGGCTACGTGCGTCCGGTCGTTTCCGCTCGCGCTCCGGTGGATCTCTCCGCGCTCGTCGCCGAGGCGATCGAGGTCGCGCGAACGCGCGTCGAATTCGCGGGGAAGGTGGTACGCGAGGAGCGAGGACGCGTGGACCCGATCTCGGCCGATCCCGAACAGCTCCGGGCGGTGGTGACGAATCTGGTCGTGAATGCGTTCGAGGCGATGGAGGGCGACGCCAACGCATGCCTCGACGTCACCGTCGAGGAGAGCGAATCGACACGCGCGAACATCCACGGCGTCGAGACCGCACTTCGCTACGTCGTGCTCACCCTGGGCGACAACGGCCCGGGCATCCCCGACGACATCCGCGAGAAGGTCTTCTACCCGTTCTTCACGACGAAGCAGACCGGTTCGGGCGTGGGGCTCGCGAGCGCGCAGAAAGTCGTCGCGAGTCACGGCGGAACGATCGAGCTCGACAGCCGGTCTGGAAAGGGCGCGGTATTTCGAGTTCGACTGCCGGCCGAAGATCCGCACACCGAGCAGGGTGAGCAAGCGTGATCGCGTCGGGTGAGCGGTCGAGAGCGGCGCGGATCCTTGTCGTCGAGGACAATGACACGCTGAGGCGAGGTGTCACGCGGGCGCTGCGCGAGGCGTGGTCCGACGTGGATGAAGTGGCCACCGGCGACGCTGCGCTCGAGCAGATCGCCAACACCGCGGGTTCGCCGTACGACGTGATCCTCACTGACCTGCGCCTTCCCGGTGCAGACGGCGTCGATGTACTGCGCGCCGCGCGCGACAGCGACGAACGGACGAGTGTCTTGATCATGACGGGTTACGGGTCGATCGAGACCGCTGTCGAAGCGATGCGCGCTGGTGCGTTCGACTTCGTGCAGAAACCCCTCGACCTCGAACAGATCGAGCTGCGCGTGGCGCGGGGTGTCGCTCAACGGCGTCTCCTCGATGAGGTGGTCGAGTTGCGCGCGGAGCAGGCCGCGAGAAATGCCGGCGACAAGCTCGTGGGCGACAGTTCGGCCCTGCGCGGAGCCACGGATCTCGCGCGGCGCGTGGCCCCGATGCGCACGACGGTGCTCATCACCGGCGAGACGGGAACCGGCAAGGAACTCGTCGCTTCGCTCATCCACGCGGCCTCGCCGCGCGCGAAGCGGCCGCTCGTGACGGTCAACTGCGCGGCACTGCCCGAAACCCTGCTCGAGTCCGAGCTCTTCGGGCACGAGCGGGGCGCGTTTACCGGGGCGGATCAGAGACGCGTCGGTCGCTTCGAGGAGGCGAGCGGCGGGACCCTGTTCCTCGACGAGATCGCCGAGACGTCGGCGACCACCCAGGCGAAGCTCCTCCGGGTGCTTCAGGACCAGGAATTCCACCGCCTCGGCGGTACGAAGGTTCTGCGCACGGACGCGCGAATCGTCAGTGCCACGAATTGCGATCTCGAGGAGCGCGTCCGATCGGGCGGATTTCGCGAAGACCTGTTCTTCCGCCTCAACGTGATCCGAATCCACCTGCCGCCGCTGCGCGAGCGCCCGGAGGACCTCGTCGCACTCGCGCACCACTTCAGCGACCTCTTCGCGAAAGAGCAGAGCCGCCCGGTGCGGGGTTTCACGGAAGCGGCTCTGCAGCAGATCCGAGGCGAGCGCTGGCCGGGGAACGTGCGGGAACTTCGCAACACCATCGAGCGGGCTGTACTGCTCGCGGAGGGCTCGAGGATCGACGTCGGCGACCTCGCAGACTGTGGTCCGGGGCTGGCTGCGGACGCCAGGCCGCGGCTACCGACCGAGGGGTTGTCCCTGCGCGACATGGAGCGGCAGCTGGTCGTCGAGGCGCTGGAACGAACAGGCTACGTTCAGAAGGATGCGGCCGTCCTCCTCGGGATCAGCCGCCGCAAGCTCAACTACATGATCCAGCGCATGAGGATCACCCACGCGGGGTGGCGCCGGAATCGCGGACCCGAGACGGGCGAGGGAGAGGCCCCTTGATTCTCGTGTCCTGTGATTCCACCTTATACGTTGGGTTGTTGGAGGGCAGCGCCCACAGGCTCGTGGAGCCGGTCCGCGTCTTGTCGCTCGTGGCAGGTCGGGGCCAGCCACGCATGGCCAACCCGAGGCCTGCCCCAGCCGAGAACCCGCCTTGTGAGGACGTGAGTTTCACCCAGGTATGCCGATAGATACGGGCGAGGGGTAGCGCTAGCAGGTCGACTGCGGCGAACCACCCTTTCCATCCACTCAATCGAAAGGCCACGCGATGCGATTCGGATCTCTTCGTTTCCTTCCCCTGTTCGTTGCGCTTCTGGTCGTCACGGCCTGTCAGTCCGAAGAGGAGAAGCTCGCTGAGCACCTCTCCCGAGCGGATACGTATCTCGAGGAAGAGCAGTATCCCGAGGCGATCATCGAGTACAAGAGCGCGCTGCAGATCGATCCCAATTCAGGCGCGGCGCATTGGGGTCTCGCGCAGTCGCACGTCAAGAACGACGAGGCACGCGAGGGGTTCTGGGAGCTGCGCGAAACGGTCCGCCTCGACGAGGGAAACGTGGCAGCGAAGCTCCAGTTCGGCCAGCTGTCGATCATTGCTGGCGAGCCCGAAGAGGCGCGCAAGCAGGGCGAGGAAGTACTCGCCATCGAGCCCGAGAACATCCGTGCCTTCATCGTGGTCGGGCAGGCCGAGGAGGCGCTCAAGAAGAGGAAGGCGGCGCGCGAGGCCTACGAGCAAGCCGTCGAGCTCGGACCGGGCTCCGACGACTACCCGGACGCGTTGCGATTCCTCGCGGTCTTCCACAACCGCGGGACCAACCGCGATGCCGCCGAGCCGCTCTTCCGGAAGCTCACCGAGGTGCAGCCCAGCTTTCCGAACTACGTAGCGCTCGCGGGCTTCGTGCTGCAGGGCGGCGATCCCGACGGCGAAGCGGAGCAGATCTACCGCAAGGCGGTGGAGGTCGCGGAGCTCGACGAGATGGCGAGCGCCTATGGTGTGCTGGCTGGGCACTTCTACAGGATGGACCGGTTCGACGACGCCGTCGCGGTCCTCGAGCAGGGGATCGAGGAGCTCGACGACCCGCTCGACCTCATCTACCTGCTCGCGCGGTTCTACAACGCGCGAGGCGAAAACGAAAAGGCCGACGCCCTCGTCGAAGAGGCGACCCTCAAGAAGCCCGACGAAGTGCGGCCGTTCATGATCCTGTCGACGTACCGCGGCCGACGCGATGACCTGCCGGGCGCTCTTGCGGCCATCGAGAAGGCTCTGGTCCTCGAGCCCGAGCACGAGGGCGCCATTCTCCGCAAGGCCGAGCTCCTCGTCGACATGGGGTTCCGCAACGAGAACGACGAGGGCATCGCCGAAGGTCAGGCGCTCGTCGACGCGATCCTGGAGGCCAACCCGGCCCACCCCTCGGCGCTCGTCGTGGGCGCAAAGATCCACCTTGCACAGGCCAACCCGCAGGAAGCGGTGGTCAAGCTCCACGTCGCTCTCGACGCGCGTCCCGACTGGCCGCAGGCCCACTTCCTGCTGGGCTCAGCGCTCGGACTCCAGGGGGATCGCATTGCCGCGCGCACGGAGCTCGCGCGTGCCCTCGAACTCGACGCTGGACTCATCGAGGCCCGCAAGGTCCTGGCCCAGATCCACCACAGACTCGGAGAGCACGAATTCGCGGTGGAGGAGGGGCGTCGATACCTCACCGAGCGTCCCAACGACAACTCCACTCGCATCGTCGTCGCACAGAGTCTGGTCAACCTCGGCCGCCGCACGGAGGCGCTCCGCGAGCTCGAAAAGGTCGATGTTGCGGATCGCGATCCGAAGGTCCTCTTCGCGCTCGGCCAGATCAACATGGTGATGGGTCGCTTCGACGTCGCGCGCGAGAACATCGAAGCGGCGGAGAAACTGATTCCCACCAACCCCGACGTGCTGCGATCGCTGATGGCGCTCGACAGCCGCGAGAACCGCTTCGACGAATCCATTGCTCGCATCGACGCTGCGGCCGAAGCCGCTCCCGACGACGGGCGCATCCAGCAGCTGAAGGGCATCGTGGCGCTGTCCCGGGGGCGCGGCGACGAGGCAGAAGAGAGCTTCAAGAAGGCCATCGAGCTCTCCCCCAGTGACCTCTCCGGTTACGAGCGGCTCGCGAGCTTCTACGGACGCACCGGTCGGTCGCAGCAGGCGATCGATACGTACGAGAAGGCCGTGGAGGTGCGCCCGCAACGCGCCCAGCTCTACTACATGCTCGGCGTCCTCTACGAGTTCACGGGACAGATGGAGACGGCCATCGAGAGCTACGAAGAGGCGGTTCGGCGCGGTCCCGAGCTCGGCGAGGCGAAGAACAACCTCGCCTACATCTACGCCG
Source organism: Myxococcales bacterium (assembly GCA_013215605.1). Taxonomy (GTDB): domain Bacteria; phylum Myxococcota_A; class UBA9160; order UBA9160; family SMWR01; genus JABSQW01. Next base: position 11,154 of record JABSQW010000105.1, on the reverse strand, counting down.
ACGCCGAGCAGAACCTCGACCGCGCGCTCGACCTCGCGCAGGAGGCGAGAGCGCTGCTCCCGGACAACGCAAATGCCGCCGACACGATGGGCTGGGTGCTCTACAAGCGCGGCATCCCGTCGGCCGCGATCAGCTTCCTCAAGGAGGCCGAGAGCGGGATCGAGAAGGGCGCCGCCAACCTCGGCGTGGTTCGCCACCACCTCGCGCTCGCGTACGAGGCGAACGACGAGCCCCAGGAGGCTCTCGCCACCGTCGAGCGCGCGCTCTCGGACCTCGATTCCGGAATCGCCGACGCCCGCGAGAAGAACCGGCAGATCGATCCGGAGCCCTCGTGGGCCACCGATCTCCGCGCCATGCGCGAGCGCCTCAAGAAGGGCCTCCAGAGCTAGTTTGGCTGGGGTTCGGCGGGCCAGAGCCCGCCTGCCAGCCTTCGCTCGGCTTCGCCTCGCTGCGCGCTCCGCTTGCAGACGGCTGGGGATCGGCGGGCAGAGCCGCCTGCCAGGCTCCGCTCGCAGCGAATCATGGGTCGCGCTTCGGGTCGGCCGCCTTCAAGCGTTCGCGGCGAAAGGCCGATACGGCGGGAGGATCCGTGCCCTCTTGGTGCGCGGACCAGCGATCGCTGGAGGAACGCGATGAACTCGAGATTCCTGATTGGCGTGGGCTGGGTGGTGGCCGGCTGGCTCATCCTCGCCGCCCCGGCACTCGCGGACGCTGGGGCTCCCGGCGTCGCCGCTGAGCAGGCTACCACTGAGGACGGGCCGAGCGCCCCGGCACCCGCTGCGGCCGCCGGGATTGCGGATCCGGATGTCCCCGAAATCGCTGCCGCGATGGCCGAGGTCGACGCGCTGGCCGCCTCGGTCGATCCCGAGATCGCGCCGGAAGTCACGGTCGAACCGGTCGCGAACGAAACCGCTACCGCTCCCTTCCCCACTGGACCGCTTGGTGAGATGGGCTACGACAGCGAGGGACGAGAGGGGCGTATCCACATCGTTGTCAGCGGCGACACGCTCTGGGACATCTCCGAGCTTTACCTCGGTTCCGCCTGGGTCTGGCCGTCGATCTGGCGGGATAACGGCGAGATCGAGAATCCGCACCTCATCTACCCCCACGAGCGGATCTGGATCTCCGCCACCGAAATGCGCCGCGTGACGCGAGAAGAAGCCGCTGCGCTGCTCGCTGGCAAGCCCGCAGCTCCCCGGGTCGTGGAGCGCGAGCCGATTCCTGCGGAGCCCGAGTTGATCGTGTTCGTTCCCGACGAGCGGCCGACTCTCCGCGTGTCGGCCCTCGAGGCATCGGATCTCGTGGACTCCGATCAGCTCGACTCCGCGGCCAGCATCGTCGACGCGGTTCCGAATCGCATGCTGCTCGCGCAGGGCGACACGGTGTACATCGGCCTCGGGACCAGCGAGACGTCGGTCGGCGATCAGTTCACCGTATTCCGGACGGACGAACCGGTGAAGGACCCCGATACCGGTCACCTGCTCGGCTACCACATCAATGTGGTCGGCTGGATCGAGGTGCTCGAGAGCGATCGCGAGACATCGCGCGCGAAGATCGTCCGCTCGTTCGCCGAGGTCGAACGCGGTGACCGCGTGATGCCGCGGAAACCGATCGACAAAGACATCGTCATCGGACGCAGCCCGATCGGAGTCGACGGCAAGCTCAGCTTCTTTGCGGACCGCAGGACCCTGACCAGCCACATCGACTTCGTGTACCTGAACCGCGGCATGTTCGACGGGCTGGCCGTGGGGAGTCCCCTCGAGGTGTATCGCCGGGGATACGCGGCGCCGGAACGGGCGCGCAATCAAATGGTGCGCGTGCCGGATCGCGTGGTCGGTCAGCTGATCGTCGTGCGCACGTCGGGAAAGTCGGCGGTTGCGTTCGTCGCGAATACGAACGTCGAGCTCGAGGTGGGCGACCGCTTCCGCGGCGCGACGGGTCTGCCGCTCGTCTCGAGTCGGTAGCGTTGAATCCAGGTTCTGCCCGGATCGGGACCCCCGGACCGAGCAGTTCGAGGTGAGATCTGGTACCCAGTGTGATCCCCGGTCCCGGGGAGTCCTCCTGTGGAGTCTCGCCCCTTTCCTGCGGCCGACGTCCTCGACCCGAGTGATCGCCGGCCCGAGATCACCCACGCACTCGACGCCTGGCTCGCGCTCCAGGAGCGTTTCGCGCTCGATCCGATGCGCGCCGTCGAGCTTCTCAACGAGCACGGCGCCGCACCCACCGCACTGCGCGCGCTCGGCGCCGAGGTCGATCCGCGTGCTGTCGCGGGAGCGCGCAAGCTGCTCCGCGGGGCCGGCGCCGTCGCGGTGCCGTACTCGTCGAACGCGTACCCGGCGCGACTGCGGGCTCTCGTCGACGCGCCGCCCCTACTGCTCGTCCGCGGCGATGCATCGGCGCTCGGCGCACCGGCGGTCGCCATCGTCGGCTCGCGCGCGTGCACCGCGTACGGTCGCGCCGTCGCGCGCCACTTCGCCAGCGAGCTCGCCCGCGCGGGACTCGTCATCGTTTCGGGCCTGGCGTACGGGATCGACGCCGCTGCGCACCGGGCCGCGCTCGATGCCGGGGGACGCTCGGTGGCGGTTTCGGCTTGTGGGATCGATCGGACCTACCCCGCGGAGCATCGTGGGCTCGCGTCCAAGATTGCGGCGTCCGGGGCCCTGGTGTCCGAGTTTCCGCCGGCCACACACCCGCGGCGGGAATTCTTCCCGCTGCGCAACCGGCTCATCAGCGGCATGTCGATGGCGCTGCTCGTCGTCGAAGCCAGGGAGCGAAGCGGCTCCCTCGTCACGGCGCGACACGCAGCCAATCAGGGGATCACGGTCTTCGCGGTCCCCGGACCCATCGACGCGGCGACGAGCCGGGGTACGAACCGCCTGCTGCGCGAAGGCGCGTGGGTGGCCACCGAACCCGCCGACCTGCTCGCCGAGCTAGGGTCGAGCGCCGCCAGTCCCGCGGAGCAGCACGCTCGCGGTGTCGACGACCGGGGGCGCGCGATTCTCGACGCACTCCGCGACGCGCCGGCCACTCGAGACGAGCTGGCGCGCCGCCTCGGCGCATCGGCGGCTGTGCTCGCGCTACCGCTGCTCGAGCTCGAGCTCACGCGCCATGTCGAAGAGGACCGCGACGGCCAACTGCGGGTCGTTGCGAGTCGGTCTGAGCTATGATCGCGCTGCTTTGGGGGGAAGATGACCCAGTTGGCGACGGACGCGCAGGCCAGCGAAGACCGTCCGCACCTCACGGTGATCGGCGGGGGTCTGGCGGGCTGCGAGGCGGCCTGGCAGGCGGCGCGACGCGGTGTCGACGTCACTCTGGTCGAAATGAAGCCCCAGCGCTTCTCGCCCGCCCATGAGTCGCCTGACTTCGCGGAGCTGGTGTGCAGCAACTCCCTGCGTGCGTCCAGCCTCGGCAACGCGGTAGGCATCCTGAAGGAGGAGATGCGGCGCCTCGATTCGCTCGTGCTGCGTGCCGCGGAGGAGTGTGCGGTTCCCGCGGGCCGCGCCCTCGCGGTCGATCGTGTCGCGTTCGCGCGCTGCATCACCGAAGCGATCGAATCGACGCCGCGCATCCGCATCGAGCGCCGCCTCGTCGAGCGAATTCCCGATGAGGGCACCGTGGTTCTCGCCACCGGACCTCTCACCGCCACGGAGCTCGCGCACGATCTGAAAACGCTCCTCGGCGAGGAGTACCTGTACTTCTACGACGCGCTCTCGCCCATTGTCTACGCCGACTCGATCGATCACGACGTCGCATTTCGCGCATCGCGCTACGAAGACGGAACCGGCGATTATCTGAACCTCCCGCTCTCCCGCGAGGAGTACGAGGCTTTCATCGACGCACTGCTGTCGGCCGAGACCGTACCCCTGCACAAATTCGAGGCGCAGCTCTTCTTCGAGGGGTGCCTCCCGATCGAGGAGATGGCGCGGCGCGGCCGAGACACGCCCGCCTACGGTCCGATGAAGCCCGTCGGCCTCGTCGACCCCCGCAACGGTGAGCGACCACACGCTGTCGTGCAGTTGCGGCAGGAGGACAAGCGCGGAGTCTTGTACAACCTCGTTGGATTCCAGACCAAGCTTCGCATCGGCGAGCAGAAGCGGATCCTCCGCACACTTCCGGGCCTTCGCGACGCGGTGTTCGCCCGGTTCGGTTCCGTACACCGCAACACGTACGTGAACGCGCCCAAGCGCCTGCTTCCAACGCTCGAGCTCCGAGCGAGACCGGGGCTCTACATCGCGGGACAGATGGCGGGTGTCGAAGGTTACGTCGAGTCGGCGGCGCTTGGCTATCTGGCCGGTCTGTTCGCCGCGTGTCGCGTGCGCGGCATCGAGGCGCCCATACCCGATCCCACCACCGCTCACGGTGCGCTGCTCCGTTACCTGATGGACGCAGATCCCGCGAACTTCCAGCCGATGAACGTGAACTTCGGTCTCTTCCTGCCACTCGTGCGCCGTGCTTCCGACCCGAAGAAGCTGCGCAAGCGCGAGAAGAACGAACGCCTGGCCGAGCGCGCGCTCGAGTCGATCGACGGCTTCGCGGCGCGAACGGCGGCTCTCGTCGAATGAAATTCGCCGACGCGATTCGCGCGTTCGAGCTGCACCTCGGAGCGGAGCGCAACGTCTCCCCTCACACGCGGCGCGCGTACACGTCCGACGTGAAGCAGTTTGCCCGGTTCGCCGGAATCGACGGCGACCCCGCGACGATCACCGTGATGGACGTACGAAGGTTTCTCGCGTCCCTTCACGCGAGCCGTCACCCGTCGACGCTCGGACGCAAGCTTGCCTCCGTGCGCTCCTTCTTCCGGTTCCTCGTGCGCGAGGGCACCTGTGCACTCGATCCCACGGCCGGCCTGCCGGTGCCGCGGGCTCCGAAGACGCTGCCCAATCCGCTGCCCGTCGACGACTGTGCGACCCTCGCCGAAGAGCAGGGGCGAGTGCGACCGCGCGGCGGAAAGCTCGCCCAGCTGCGCGACACCGCACTCGTCGAGACCTTGTACGGCGCCGGCCTCCGGGTTTCGGAGCTTGTCTCGCTCGACGTTCGCGACCTCGACCTCCACCGCGGGGAGCTGCGCGTCCTTGGCAAGGGCCGCAAGGAGCGCGTGATGCCGCTACCCGCCGCCGCGCGCGACGCGCTGGGCGCGTATCTCGCCGAGCGCAGGGCCCCCGGACTCCTCGCCCAGCCGCTCTTCGTCACGATGCGCCCGCCGCGTCGGCCCACGGGCCCCGCGAGAGGCGAGGAATCGCCAGCGTCCGGTCCCGGACGCCTCGGCGTCCGCGACGTGCGCCGCGTCCTGCGCGCGCGGGCCCGCGACGCCGGGATCGCGGACCGCGTATACCCGCACCGCCTGCGCCACAGCTACGCGACGCACCTTCTCGACATGGGCGCCGATCTCAGAGAGATTCAGGAGCTGCTCGGTCACGTCAGCCTCTCGACCACGCAGAAATACACGGCGGTGTCCGCCGATCGCCTGATGGAGGTGTACGATCGCGCCCATCCACGGGCGTTGCGCCGCAAGGGACGCCGTGCGAAACCGGATGAGAAACGTTGAGCGTGACGCGGCGGGTTGTGGCGGAACGCGGGAGATCGGGAGAGTGACCGAAGCAGAAGCGAACGCGCCGATCGACCGACCGAGGGTGCACGCCACCACGGTGCTCGCCGTCGTGCGCGATGGTCGCATCGCCATGGCGTCCGACGGGCAGGTGACCATTGGCGACGTCGTCATGAAGCAGAGCGCGCAGAAGGTGCGTCGAGCGACCCGCAGCGATGCACTCATCGGCTTCGCGGGAGGCGCGGCCGATGCCCTGGCGCTCTCGGAGCGGCTCGAGGCGAAGCTCGAGGAACACCCGGGCCAACTGCGCCGCGCGGCCGTCGAACTCGCGCGCGACTGGCGGACCGACCGCATGCTCCGGCGCCTCGAGGCGATGATCCTCGTCGGCGATCCGGATTCGGTGCTCGTGGTGTCCGGGAACGGCGACGTGATCGAGCCCGACGACGGGCTCGCCGCGATTGGTTCGGGGGGGTCCTACGCGCTCGCGGCAGCGCGCGCTCTCTCGAAGCACTCGACTCTCGGCGCGGATGAGATCGCTCGGGAGTCGCTGTCGATCGCCTCGGAGATCTGTATCTACACGAATGCAAACATCCACCTGGTGACGCTGCCATGAAGGAACTCAGGTCCTTTACGCCTCGCGAGGTGGTGTCCGAACTCGATCGCTACATCGTCGGTCAGCGCGACGCCAAACGCTCCGTGGCGATCGCGCTGCGCAACCGCTGGCGTCGCCAGCAGGTGCTCCCCGAGCTGCGCGACGAGATCGCCCCGAAGAACATCATCATGATCGGCCCGACCGGCGTGGGAAAGACCGAGGTGGCTCGGCGTCTCGCGAAGATGGCGCAGGCGCCGTTCATCAAGGTGGAGGCGTCGAAGTTCACCGAGGTGGGCTACGTGGGCCGCGACGTCGAGTCGATCATCCGCGATCTCACCGAACTCGGCATCTCGATGGTGATGGAGGAGCAGAAGCAGGCCGTGGCCACGAAGGCCGACGAACTCGCCGAGGATCGGCTGCTCGACGCGCTGCTGCCGCCCGCCGTTCCCCCGTCGCCGCCCGGCCCGGCGCCCGGAACACCGATTGCTGCGCCCGCACCCGGCGCGTCGCACCCCGAGCCGACGGCGTCGACAACGAGCGGAGAGACGCGTGAGAAGCTGCGCAACATGCTGCGCCAGGGGCTGCTCGACGATCGCGAGGTCGAAATCGACCTCGAAGACAGCGGCGGCGGTCCCACGCTCTCTCTCGTCACGCCGTCTGGCGTCGAAGAGATGGGGATGCAGTTCAAGGACCTGCTCGGCGGAATGCTCCCCCAGCAGAAGAAGCGCCGACGCATGAAGGTGTCGGTGGCACGGAGGAACCTCGCCGCCGAGGAGGCGACGCGCCTCGTCGACAAGGATGCCGCGCGCGAGCTCGCCGTGCAGCGCGTCGAGCAGGGCGCCATCGTGTTCATCGACGAGATCGACAAGGTGGCGGTCGGCTCGAACGCGCGATCCGGGCCCGACGTGTCCCGCGAGGGGGTCCAGCGTGATTTGCTGCCGATCGTCGAGGGCTCGACCGTGCAGACGAAGCACGGCGCGGTACGTACCGACCACATCCTCTTCATTGCGGCGGGGGCGTTCCACATCGCCAAGCCTTCCGACCTGATCCCGGAGCTCCAGGGGCGCTTTCCCATCCGGGTCGAGCTTGCGAGCCTCACTTGCGAAGACTTCGTTCGCATCCTCACCGAGCCCGACAACTCGCTGGTCCGGCAGTACACCGCCCTGTTGCTCACCGAGCAGATCGAGCTCGACTTCCGCGAAGATGGAATCCGCACCATCGCAGAGCTCGCGGCGCGGGTGAACGAGCGTTCGGACGACATCGGAGCGCGGCGCTTGCACACACTCATGGAGAAGCTCCTCGAGGACATCAGCTTCGAAGCTCCGGATCTCGGCCGCACGAAGCTCGTGATCGACGAAGCGCACGTTCGCAAGCAGCTCGAGAGTCTCGTGGAGGACGAAGATCTGTCGCGGTTCATCTTGTGAAAAAGAATTAGCAACACCTTCCGGCATCGAAGAAAGAGGTCACCCTCTATGCACCAGGTCGCCACGCGCGTACTCGTGGTCGACGACGAGCGGTTCTTTCGCGAAGCCATCGGCGACGTGCTGGCCGCCGTTGGTATCGAGGCGCACAAGGTCTCGAGTGGCGAGGAGGCGCTGAAGTCCGCCGAGGACGAGAGCTTCAGCGTCGTGGTGCTCGATATCGACCTTGCCGGAATGAGCGGCCTCGATGTGCTCCGCCAGCTGCGGCTGTCGCGCCCCGCGCTGCGCGTGATCGTGCTGTCGTCGGCTGTCGACCAGGAAGCCGTGCTCGAGGCACTGCGCCTCGATGCCATCGACTATCTCGCGAAGCCGCTCCACGACGAGGAGCTGGTACTGGTCGTTCGCCGCGCCATGGCGAGCTACGGCGTGGAAGCGGGCTTCGACAGGCTGCGTCGGCGCCTTCAGGTCCTGCGTGGCGAGCTCGCCGGGCTGGCCGACGCCGTCCGCAGCGTCGAAGGGCTGTCCGAGGATGAGCTGTGTCAGCGCATCGCCCAGTCCGTTTCGGAGGTACTCGGCGCGACGAAGGCGTCGGTCATGCTTCTCGATGGCGACCGCGAGACCTTGCGCGTGCGCGGCGCGGTGGGCAACGACCTTCCGCTCGCCGAGCTCTCGACCGTGAGTATCGGCGATCCCGTCGCTGGACTCGCCGTGGCGAACGGCGAGCCCGTCTTCGCGAATGATGTCGCCGTCGACGTGCGCTTCGCGGGGCGCATACCACAAGAACGCTACGAGACCTCGTCGTTCGCGATCTCACCGCTCGACGGCGGCGGCACCCTCCTCGGGGCGCTGTGTGTCACGGATCGCCCAGCCGCCGAGCCCTTCGACGAGGATGACATCGTTCTCCTGCGGATCCTGGCGCTGGACGCCGCCCAGCTGCTCGCCCAGCTCGTCGCGCGCGGCTCCGAGGCGGCCGCGCGGGAATTGGAGCCCGAAGTGGACGACGCGTCGGCTCGCGAGTTCGTCGAAACGCACGCAGCGAAGGAGGGCGGCCGCGGAGAATCCGAGATTCCCGTGCTGGCGGAACAGACCGTTTCGCATCCCGGCTTCGAGGTCGCACCGCCCGTACTCGAAGTCTCCGACGTCCGCGCCGGCGACGCCGAGCTCGCGCGAGCCGTCTGCGAGGCGATCACGGCGGAGATCGAACCCGCGCGCCTGCTCGATGCGTCGCTCCAGCCCATCGCGCGGAACTTGCCGGCGGCGCCGGTGGCCCTCTACCTGCTCGATCCCGCCACGGGTGATCTCGCCATCGAGGGCCAGGTCACGGGCGCTACGCCGGGCGATCGGCCTCGGCTCTCGCGTACGCGGGGTCTCACCGCCACGGTGCTGCAGACAGGTCGGCTCGTGGCGACCGACCACCCGGAGACCGATCCGCGTTTCGATCCCGAGGTCGACACCCCGGCGAACGACGCGGTCGGCCCGCTGCTGTGCATTCCGCTGCGTCTGCGCGGCAAGATCATGGGGATCGCTCGGGTATTTCCCGCAGAGGGTGCCAGCGCATCTGCCCGCACGGGCGAGGTCCTTTCGGCCGCGCTTTCTGCTGCGGTTCGCAATGTGCTTCTGTACCGTTCCCTGCTCGAATCGATCGACGAAGTCGCGAAGGCCCGGCAGAACCTGGGCGCTGCGTAGGCGCCCGCCCCCGTTCCCCGATCCGGGTCCCAGCTCTTCCAGGGAAACCCTCTCGCATGACCTCCTTTGCACGAAAACGGACCCGAGCGTGAAATCCCTGATCGACAAGGCCGCGGTCCTGATCGAGGCGCTGCCGTACATGCGGCGCTTCATGGGCAAGACCGTCGTCATCAAATACGGCGGCAGTGCGATGAGCGACGACAAGCTGAGCGTGTCGTTTGGCGCGGATGTCGTGCTCCTCAAGTACATCGGACTGCGTCCGGTGATCGTGCACGGTGGGGGTCCGCAGATCGGACGCACGCTCGATCGGCTCGGCAAACAGTCGACCTTCGTGGACGGCCTCCGCGTCACGGATGACGAGACCATGGACGTCGTCGAGATGGTCCTCGGAGGAAAGGTGAACCGCGAGATCGTTGCGCTCGTCCAGGCGGGTGGCGGCCAGGCGATCGGACTCACGGGTAGTGACGGCGGTATGATCGAGGTCACGCAACGCCTCGTCGCCGACCGTGACCTCGGTCGTGTGGGCCAGGTCGTTTCGGTCGATCCGGAGCCCATCCGAGCGGTCGCCGAGGCCGGCTTCGTGCCCGTGATCGCGCCGATCGGCGTCGACCGGGAAGGCGTGACGCACAATGTCAACGCGGACGAGGCGGCCGGCGCAGTCGCTTGCTCGTTGAATGCCGAGAAGCTCATCCTCCTCACCGACGTCGAAGGCGTGAAGGATGAGAAGGGAGGGCTGATCACGCAGATCGCCGCTGCGGAAGCGCGGAGGCTGATCGTCGAGGGGACCATTCGCGACGGCATGATTCCGAAGGTCGAGTGCTGCATGTCGGTTCTCGAGGGTGGTGTGCCGACGGCTCACATCGTCGATGGCCGGATCCAGCACGCGATCCTGCTCGAGATCTTCACCGACGGAGGCGCGGGGACACTGCTCACCTGCTGACACCATGTCAAAGGATTTTCTGTCACTCGCCGACTGGTCGGCTGACGATCTGCGCATGATTCTCGTGCGTGCCAAGGAGCTGAAAGAGCTGCTTGCCAAGGGCGAACGCCCCCAGACGCTGATCGGCCGCGCGCTCGCCATGTTCTTCGAGAAGCCGTCGCTTCGCACTCACGTCACGTTCGAAGCGGGGATGACGCAGCTGGGCGGGCACGCGATCTTGCTGCGCCCCGAGCAAATCGGCATCGGCACGCGCGAATCGCCGAGCGACGTGGCGAGAAACCTTTCGCGCTGGGTCGACGGCATCGTCGCGCGCACCTACAGCCACGCCCTGGTCGAAGAGCTCGCGCGGGTCGCGACGATCCCCGTGGTCAACGGCCTCACCGACCTGCTGCACCCGTGTCAGGTCATGGCTGATTTCCAGACCATCGCGGAACATGGCGACCTCGACGAGGTGGCCATCGCCTACGTGGGCGACGGCAACAACATGGCGAACTCCCTCGTCTACGGGGCGTCCGTGCTCGGCCTCGAGCTGCGCCTCGCGACCCCCGCCAGTCATCGCCCGGCGCTGCGCGTCCGGCAGCGGGCCGACGAGCTCGCCCGCGTCAGCGGCGCGAAGGTGACCTGGAGCGAGGACCCCTTCGAGGCCGTTCGGGGGGCGCAGTTCGTCTACACCGACACCTGGACGAGCATGGGGCAGGAGGCCGAGGCCGATCTGCGCCGTCAGGTGTTCTCCGCCTTCCAGGTCAATCCGAAGCTCCTCGCCGAAGCTCCCGACGCGTACGTGATGCACTGCCTGCCCGCCCACCGGGGCGAGGAGATCACAGACGAGGTCCTCGACGGGCACCGCAGCATCGTCTTCGACCAGGCCGAAAATCGGCTCCACGCCCAGAAGGCGATCCTCGAGCGCTTGCTGCGGCGATAGCGATCGGCTGAAGTGGAACTCGACGAACGTCGAGTTCCACACCACTCC
>JABSQW010000104.1 GCA_013215605.1 Myxococcales bacterium | reverse complement strand
CGAGGATACGCGCGTCGATGCCGGGTGCCGCGCGCTCGAGAAGGGAGGCCTCGTCTTGCAGATCGGACTGACGCGGAGCGCCCGTCCACACCGCGGCGTCGATCACGCGCTCGTCGAGCCGACGCAGCGCTATTCGGTCCAACACGCGGCGGTACTGGCTCGCGGATTCCAGGAGTTCGCGCACCGATTCGACGGAAAGCGGATCCGTGCAACCCGCAACCAGAACCTCGGCGCTGCTGAGCGAGAGACTCAGCAGGTGCTCCTCGAGGGCGCCTTCGTCCTTGATGTACCGCTCGGAGCGACCCCTCTTCACCTTGAAGAGCGGCGGCTGCGCGATGAAGAGGTAGCCGCGATCGATGAGGTCGCGCATCTGGCGGTAGAAGAACGTGAGCAGAAGAATACGGATGTGGCTGCCGTCGACGTCGGCGTCGGTCATGATGATGACCTTGTGGTAGCGCGCCTTCTCGCCGTCGAAGTCCTGTCCGATCCCACAGCCGATCGCGGCGACGATCGCCTGGATCTCCACGCTCGAGAGCATCTTGTCGAGCCGCGCTCGCTCGACGTTCAGGATCTTTCCCCGAATCGGGAGAATCGCCTGGGTCTCGCGCGACCGACCTTGCTTTGCGGTGCCGCCCGCTGAATCGCCCTCGACGATGAAGAGCTCACAGCGTTTGGGGTCTCGCTCCATACAGTCGGCGAGCTTGCCGGGGAGACTGTGGTCCGACAGCGCGCCCTTGCGACGCGCGAGATCGCGGGCCTTGCGCGCGGCGGCCCGGGCGCGCGCGGCGTCCTGGATCTTCGCGAGGATAGGCTTCGCGGTGGCGGGGTTCTCTTCGAGATGATCACCGAGCTGCTCGTAGACCAGAGCCTCGACGAGACCGCGGACTTCGCTCGTACCGAGCTTGCTCTTCGTCTGCCCCTCGAACTCGGGCTGAGGGACCTTGACGGAGACGACGGCGGTGAGACCCTCGCGAACGTCGTCGCCACTCACGCTGTCGCCATTCTCCTTGCCGTTCTTCGCCTGTTTTGCGAGGTAGCGATTCAAGGTGCGAGTGAGCGCCGTACGGAAGCCCACGAGGTGGGTACCGCCTTCGACGGTGTTGATGTTGTTCGCGAAGGAGTAGACGTTCTCGTTGTAGGATTCGTTGTATTGCAGCGCGATTTCGATCGTGACGGGTGTCTCGCCGTTCTTCGAAGGAAACGATCGCTCGCCTGCGACGTAGACCGGTGGTACGTGAAGTGGTGAGCGACTGCGGTTCAAGTGCTCGACGAACGACTTGATGCCCCCCTCGTAGCAGAAGTCGTGGCTCTTGCCGTCGCGCTCGTCGCTGATCTTGATGCGCAGTCCCGCGTTCAGGAACGAGAGCTCGCGAAGGCGCGTCGAGAGGACATCGAACGAAAAGTCGATGCTGTTGAAGATCGTGGGATCCGGGGCGAAGGTGATCTTCGTCCCGGTCTTCTCGGTGGTGCCCACGGTTTCGAAATCGCTCTGGGGATCGCCGGCGCGGTAGGTCTGGCGCCAAACCATTCCATCGCGGCGGATTTCGACCTCGAGTTGCTCGGAGAGGGCGTTCACCACGGAGACGCCGACACCGTGGAGGCCACCGGAGACCTTGTAGACCTCGTCGTTGAACTTGCCACCGGCGTGGAGGGTCGTGAGTACGACCTCGGCCGCGGGGCGTCCCTCCGTGGCGTGGTTGTCGACTGGGATTCCGCGCCCGTCGTCGATAACGGTGACGCTGTTGTCCTGGTGGATGATGACGTCGATCTCTTTGCAGAAGCCCGCGACGGCTTCATCGACGGAGTTGTCGACCACTTCGTAGACGAGGTGGTGGAGTCCGTCGGGACCCGTGGTCCCGATGTACATCGCCGGACGTTTCCGTACCGGGTCGAGGCCTTCGAGGACCTCGATAGAACTGGCGTCATAGCTCACGCGGGAAGCGTCTCCGAGCGCACGGCCAGCGCGGTTGCCGACGGTCGCTCTCGTACAGTTCCAGACTCGGCGTGCTTCGCATCGATTCTCGAGGTCGATGCGCCGGGGCAGCGCTCCCTCTACACGGCCACGCACAGGGTAGTGGAACGCTAAGTCCGCGTAAAGTTTTCAGGTTCTTACTTTCTGATGGCCTTTGGGGGGTCGTTTCGAGTGTTCTTGACTCGTCTGCGCGGCCTCGAGTCGACGCGCCATAGTCAATCTCGCTGGGGAAACCTCCTCACACTCGCATTGGCATGACGACAGCGAGGGTGTCCGGATCATCAGCTGGGACGATCTGCGCGGGCGACAACGCGTCCTGGAAACTGAGTTGGACCTCCTTCGCGCTCATGACCGCGAGACAATCCATCAAATACCGCACATTGAATGCGATCGAGATCTCGTCACCCGCATAGTCGACATCGATCTCCTCGCGCGCCTCGCCAAGATCCGGATTGTTGGAAGAGAGTTTCAACTTGTTCTCGGTCAAATCGAGCCGTACGGCCCCGCTTCGCTCCGCGGAGAAGAGGCCAACACGCCGAAGTGCTTGAGCGAGAATTTCGGTCGGAAGCACGAAACGATGCTCGGCTTCCTTGGGGATTACCTGCGAGTAGTTGGGGAACTCGCCCTCGATCAATCGCATGACGAGCGTGACATCGCCCTTGCGCGCGAGACCGCTGCTCTCATCGAAACCGATCTCGATTTCATCCGCGTCGTCCTCGTCGACAAGTTTCTTGAGTTCAGCCAGGCCCTTCCGCGGAATGATTACACCGCTCGACAGACCCGCGACCTCTAGACCGAGAGCACGATCGACATAGCCGAGACGATGTCCATCCGTAGCGACCATGCGGAGCTTTCCACTCTCCTTCATGACCTCGAGATAAACACCGTTGAGGTTGTAGCGAGTCTCGTCGACCGATGCGGCGTAGATCGAGCGCTCGATCATCTGTCCGAGAACGATGGCCTGGACACGGACTGTCTTCTCGGGAGAGAAGCTCGGGAGGTCTGGATACTCTTCCGCGGAGTTCCCTGCAAGATTGAACTCCGCACGGGCACAGCGAATCATCAGATACGAATTTTCCGTGACATCGATGTGAATCGTCTCTTCGGGAAGCTCGCGAACGATCTCATAGAGCTTCTTTGCTGAGGCTGTAATGGCACCCGTTTCGTGGACTTCCGCTTCGTAGATTCCGCGAATTCCAACCTCGAGGTCGGTGGCGGCGAGTTCGAGGGTTGCTTTCTTGCCCTCTCCAGACGTGGAGAGAAGCACGTTTGCGAGGATTGGCATGGTATTGCGTTTCTCGACGATGGACTGAATACGTGTGAGGCCCCGCTGGAATTCACTTTTCGCTATTGAAAGCTTCATCTCCCTCTCATTCTTTATTCTTTAGAAAAGATAAGTAGGATTGGTAGGAACCGTAATTTCCGACAAAACGAGCGGATGTGGGGGGTGACAAACGCTTTTCAATTTGTCGCGAACACAGTCGAAAAGACCGAAACGAACAAGAGAAACCAGGCCACCCCCACCGATGCGGAGTTTACCACGCACACCGTCTGGCTGCGGCGGTGTTTCATCTCGTTTTGGAGTTCATTGAGCTGTTGCTTTCAGCTGTGCTGCGCGTGCAGTGAGGTCTGTTTGCTGGGGGGTCGGTGGTCTGGAGAGACGAAAGGTAGAGATGGGCTTGCTCTCAAGCAGTGATGTTGAGAGTTGGCGGAGAATCGACGAGCCGCTAACTTGCGCCCCCTGAAACGGTGGCGAAGTGCTGCCAGACTCAAGGCATCCGATGAAGCGAACGTATCAACCGAGCCGAATCCGTCGTAGGCGAACTCACGGTTTCCGGGCGAGAATGAAGACACGCGGTGGTCGTGCGGTGATCCGGCGGCGGCGTATGAAGGGCCGGAAGCGACTCGTCGCTTCGACCCCGTCCAAGTAGCNGTGACCACNGGAGCCGCCCGCTACCCGCGGACGGACCGACTGCTGCGTTCCAGCGATTTTCAGCGTGTGAGTCGGCACGGAGAGCGGGCCGCGGGCCGCCATTTGATTCTGTTGTGGACGCCCCACAAAAATTCAACCGCGCAAGGGCCGGTCGTGGAGTCCGTGCGCGATGCGCGCTGCAAGAGGCGACTGGGAGTGACCGTGAGCCGAAAGGTCGGAAATGCGGTCACCCGCAACCGCGTGAAGCGTGCAATCCGCGAGTGGTTCCGGCGCGAGGGCGGGGGTCGCCTGGATGGGCTCGATTTCGTCGTCATCGCACGGCGGCCAGCCCGAGAGCTCTCGACTCCTGAACTCTGGACGGAACTCGATCTGCTGGCTCCCAGAGCAGAGGCCTCGCTGTGAAGCCGGTAGGCGCAACGCGTCCGTCGCTGCTCGCTCTAGGCCTTCGCTGGGGCGCGAAGCGGCTGATTCGCGCCTATCAGCTCGTGATTTCGCCGTTGCTCGGACCCGCGTGCAGATACGCGCCCAGCTGCTCCCAATACGCGATCGAGGCGATTGATCGCTACGGCGTGCTGCGAGGCGGCCAGCTTGTCCTGCGTCGACTCGGACGCTGTCATCCCTTCGGGGATCACGGCTACGACCCGGTTCCCTGAGGAAGGCTGTGCCGGACCGCAATCTCCTGCTCGCATTCGCGCTCTCCTTCGCCGTTCTGACGCTGTGGTCCATGTATCAGTCCGAGCCGCCGCCACCGCGGGGGTACCCAGCAGGAACCGAAGTGGTGGAGGGCAGCGACCGGACGGCGTGGGGGGATGGCGCCGGCGATCCAACGGCGCCGGGCGGTAGCGCCGCGCGATCGCGGATCCCGCCCGTTCCAGGGCGTGAAGCGCGCGCCGTCCCGGGCGTCGCTGTGACCGAGCCGCAGGCCGGCCAGCCGATCGCGACGGAGGTCGAGTACGAAGTCGACCGCAACCTCTACCACGCGCGTCTCTCGAACATCGGCGCGAGCCTCACGCACTGGGAGCTCAACGCGTACCACGACAGCTTCGGCGAACCCATCGTTCTCACCACCGCCCTCGAGCCGAACGCCCGCTCACTCGCAACACCGTTCGCCGAGCTTGGCCTCGGCGACTTGTCGCGTGTCGAGTTCGAGCTCGAGCATCGCGACAGTGACACCGTCGTGTTTCGGTACGAACAGGACGGAATCCGAGTTCGCAAGACGTATGTGTTCCCCACCGACGGCTACGAGTTCCTGTTGAGGGTCGAGATCACGAACGATTCCGAGGTTTCCATCGCTCCATATTTCGGTGTCGAGTGGCCCGCGCACGTCAAGGAGGCCGACGACTTCAAGGAGCAGTCGTTCGTCGTGCTGCAGGATGGCAGCGTCGAGATGGAACTCGTCAACGGTCTCGGAACCCCCGGCTTCCTCGGGATGAGCGAACCGACGAACCTGGTCTCGTACCCGGGCGTCGTCGAGTGGGCGGGCAGCGCGACCACCTACTTCTTGAGCGTGCTGCTTCCCGATGATCCGGGCCGCGCGAACGCGCTGCTGATCGCCGAGCAGCCCGGAAAGTCCGGATCGATGCTGGTGGCGTTCGACGAGGTATCGATTCCACCCGGCCAGTCGGGAATTCGCGAATACCGGGGATACATCGGCCCGAAGGAGCAGGAGCGTCTGGTGGAGTTGGGCTCGAACAGCCTGCTCGCCATCGATCTCGGCTGGTCGTGGGTGAAGCCGATGACGCGCTTCTTCAACTGGATGCTCCAGAGCCTCTACCAGGTGGTTCCCAACTACGGGGTGGCGATCATCCTTCTGACGTTCCTGGTGCGAGTCGTCACGGCGCCGCTCACCACGAAGCAGATGCGCTCGATGGAACGCATGCGCGCCCTGCAGCCGCAGCTCAAGGAGGTACAGGAGAAGTTCGGCGACGACCGCCAGAAGCAGTCCGAGAAGACGATGGAACTGTACCGGAAAGAAAAAGTGAATCCCCTCGGGGGATGCTTTCCGATGCTCCTTCAATTGCCGGTCTTCATCGGACTCTTCTACGCACTTCGAAGCTCGATCTCACTCCGGCAGGCGCCCTTCGTGAGTTGGATCAACGACCTCTCGGTGCCCGAAACGCTCTTTGTGATCCCGGGCCTCGAGCTTCCAATTCGCGTCCTGCCCCTCGTCATGGGGGCCACGATGGTCGTCCAACAGCGAATGACCCCGACACCCTCCATGGATCCCGCCCAGGCGCGGATGATGACGACTGTCATGCCCATTATGATGACGGTGCTCTTTTACCAGTTCGCCTCCGGACTGGTTCTCTACTGGATGACCAGCAACGTGTTGGCCATCTCCCACCAGCGCTGGATCGGTCGCTCGCTCAAGAAATGAGGCTTACCCCTCCATCCCCGAGCTCCGACACGCGCCTAATGATCTGGAGACTCCCGTGTTCGACGCAAAAAATGAAAGACACGAATTCGTTGCGGATACCCCGGAAGAAGCAGTCGACAAAGCCTGCGCGTTCTTCGGCGTTGAGCGCTCGGAGCTCACGGTTGGCGGCTACGAGNCGGGGGCCGTCTACGGCCTCGGGGGTCGCGCCGTGGTCGTCGCGGCTCGCTCGGACCGCCGGATTCCCGATTCGGGGGGCGACGACCGCGGGCGCGAGCCCCGGGAAGCCCGCGGGCGTGGCCGGGAGCGTGGCGGCCGGGAGCGTGGCGGCCGGGACCGCGGGCGCGATCGAGAGCGCGGCGGTGACCGGGACCGCGGCGGTGATCGGGACCGCGGCGGTGATCGGGACCGCGGCCGGGGCCGAGGGGATTCGGGAAGCGGTGAGCCAGTTCAGGAGATGCCGCGCAACACGGAGCCGTCTATTGGGACCCCCCAGGGAGATCTCAACGAGACAGGCGCGTTTCTGCTGGGTGTGATCGAGAGGATGAACCTCGGACCCTTCACGGTTTCCCAGAGCGAGGAGGATGATCTCCTCATCTTCGACGTTCGCGGTACCGCGGCATCTGTGCTCGCGAGCGGGGATGGCCGATCGATCGACGCCCTCCAGCTCCTTGCCAACCAGTGCGCGATGACCCAGAGCGACGACGCACCTCGCGTGGTCGTCGATATGGAGGGCGAATCCAAGGCCCGAGAGGAAGTTCTCTCGAACCTCGCAGAACGCGTCGCGCAACGAGCTCGCGACACAGGGCGCGCCGTGGCCCTGGACCCCATGAACTCGAATGATCGCCGCCTCATCCACATCGCACTCCGCGATGCCGAGGACGTTGCGACCATGAGCATGGGGGAGGGTCGCTATCGCCAGGTCGTCGTCGTCCCGGAAGGTGCACCGGAGTTCGAGGAAGCGAACCGGGAGTCCTCGCTCCACTGATCGCGATCTGTGATCTTCCACGGGGAACATCACGTCTACCGTTCCACGGGGAACGCCCACTCGTAGCTCGCAGGATGAGCGTTCCCCGTGGAACGCTCGTTTCTCTCCTCCACCTCGCCTGGCCCCATGACCCCATGACCGCCCCTCCGAGCCCGCCTTCGCCCCCCAGCTCCGTGGCCCGCGCGGCTCCCATCCTCGAGGCCGCACTTTCCGAGCTCGGCGTCGAACCCACGCCGGCCCTCGTTGGCTCCCTCGCCGCGCTCGCCGCGCTCCTCGAGTCGTGGTCGGCGCGCATTCATCTCACCGGTCACAAGACCCTGGAGGCGATGGTCCAGGGACTCATCGTCGAGGCGCTCGCGGTCGAGCGCGCGATGCCCAGCGGGCTCGCCTCGATCGTCGATGTGGGGTCTGGTGCGGGGTTTCCGGGTTTGCCCGTGGCGCTGCTGCGCCCCAGCTGCCGGGTCACGCTCCTCGAACCCCGCGAGCGGCGCCACCACTTCCAAAAAGCCGCAATCCGCGATCTCGCGGTGGGGAACGTCCGGGCACTGCGGGGCCGATCGGGCACCGCCCCCGCGACCCCGTACGCTGGAGCGATCGCGCAGGCGCTCGCAGATCCGGGAGTCGCACTCGGGTGGCTGCGCGACTGGGTGGAAGTCGGGGGCTACGCGATGCTCGCCCTTTCGGATCCGTGGCGCGAATTCACGGTCTCCCCGGACTTCGAACCCATCGCCCCAATCCGCTACCAGGTACCGCTGACCGGCAAGCGCCGAGCGCTCTGGCTGGCGCGACGTATCCGCTAGCTGGCGCTCCCCCCCCAGGCCCGGCACTCATCGAGGCGTTTTGGGTCCAGAGCCTCGAGATCCTACGAGAGTCGAGAGCCACACGGTCTGCCCGTTTCCCGGCTCCGTTCTGCCCGCAGCTTTGCCAAATTCTCCTATGGCGGTTCCCCGCGGACTCTGGTATTTCTCTAGAGCAAATCGGTGTCCCCCCGGGGCACCTACTGTCGGCACCCCCCTCCACACCTCCCCGTGAGGAACCGACCCAATGGCGTTTCGAAGCCGCGTGATCTCCGTCGTCAACCAGAAGGGGGGCGTTGGCAAGACCACCACCGCTGTCAACGTCGCCGCGTCCATCGCGGCCTTGGAGCGACCGACACTCCTGGTCGATATCGACCCCCAAGCCAATGCGACGAGCGCGTTCGGGGGCAACTCCGGCTCGCAACACATCTATGACGCATTGATCGGCGAGTGTGTCATGAAGGACATCGTGCTCCCGACGGAACTCGGCTACCTGAACCTCATTCCCTCGGGCCGGGATCTCTATGGGGCCGAGGTCGAGCTCGTCTCCCAGCCAAACCGCGAGCGGCGACTCGAGTACGCGCTCGCCGATCTGCGTGATGCCTACGAGGTCATCCTGATCGACTGTCCGCCGTCGCTCGGGCTGCTCACGTTGAATGCGCTCACGGCCGCGGACTACATCGTCGTGCCCCTGCAGGGCGAGTACTACGCGCTCGAGGGTCTCGCGGGTCTGCTCGAAACCGTCGACGTCGTGCGCAACCAGCTCAATCCGAAGCTCTCCCTGATGGGCATCATTCTCACCATGGTCGATCAGCGCAACAACCTCAGCCGGCAGGTCGAAGCCGAAGTGCGCGGTCACTTCGCTGATCAGGTGTTTCGAACGCTCATTCCGCGCAACGTGCGCCTCAGCGAAGCACCGAGCCACGGCATGCCGATCCTCCTCTACGACGCTCAATCGAAGGGCGCCGTAGCGTATTTGCAGCTCGCGGACGAGATCGTGAACCACCTCGATGCCAGTGCGCTTTCTCAGCCCGCGCAACCCGACAAAAACCTGTCGATCCCGGAGCCCACGTGAGTACACGACGCAACGCCCTCGGCCGCGGAATCGGTGCACTGCTTCCGTCGGCACCCAGCGACCCGCGGCACCCGTCCGAGGGCCAGACGTCCGACGCGACGGAGGGGGCCACCACTGACCCCCGCAGCGAAATCGAAACTCCCCCGAAACCACCCGACCCGCGCCCGGGCGAGCTTCCGATCGACGCCATCGACCCGAATCCCGAGCAACCGCGGCGGCGCTTCGAGGCGTCGCAGCTCCAGAAGCTCGTCGAATCGATTCAGCGCCACGGTGTACTGCAACCCGTGGTCGTCCGACGCGCCGGCGAGCGCTACGAGCTCGTGGTGGGTGAACGCCGCTGGCGCGCTACGCGCGCCGCCGGCTTCAAGACCATTCCGGTGGTCGTCAAGGACGTCGACGAACGCGACCGTCTCGAGATCGCGCTCATCGAAAACGTTCAGCGCGACGACCTCAACCCCATCGAGCTCGCTCACGCCTTCCGCGCGCTGGCCGAGACCGGCGCCACCCAGGACGAGATCGGGAATCGCGTCGGGCTCGACCGATCCACGATCGCGAACAACCTGCGCCTCCTCGAGCTACCGCGCGAGCTCCAGCAGGACATCGAGGAGTCGAGGTTGTCGACCGGTCACGCGAAGGCGCTGCTCGCGGTCACGAATCCCGAGCGCCGTCGCCATCTCCGCGACCGGATCGTCAAGGAGGGGCTGTCCGTTCGCGCATCCGAAGACCTCGCGCGTCCGAGCGGCGCTCCGGCGCCGCGCCGAAACCGATCCGCGCGGGCCAGCGCGGACCCCAACCTTGCGCGGGTCATCGACAGCCTGCGTCAGCGTCTTCAGACCCGCGTCAAGATTCAGGGCGATGCATCACGGGGCCGAATCGAGATCGAGTACTTTGGTTCCGAAGATCTCGACCGCCTGGCTTCGCTGTTGCTGGGCGATCGCTGACGCAGCGCGAAGGGGGTCGGGCCTCCAATGTCACCCTTTGCGCCTTCCCTGCCGCTCTCAAACTGCTACCCCGGGTACCCGGAACCCAGGACATGAGCGCAACCCGCCAAACCCGCCAGCCCGTCACCTCCAGCCCCCGGATCGCCGTCCCGCGCGGCGGCTGCTTCGAAGGCCGGCTCGAATTGAGCGGCCCGTGCCGGATCGATGGGCGCGTGAAGGGCCCGGTCCACTCGGACGACACGCTGTGGATCGGAGCACAAGCCGAGGTCGACGGACCTCTTCATGTCGAGAACCTCGTCGTGGCCGGGACCCTGCGTGGCGATGCGCGGGTGGAGTCGCGGATCGCCCTCGAAGCGACCGCCCGGGTCACCGGCGAACTCTACGGCCAGCGTCTCGTGCTCGCCGAGGGGTCGTTCCTCGATGGGACCTGCCACGCCGGCCAGCGGCTCGGATGAAGAGCAGACCCGTCGCTGCGGGGACCCGGCCGTTCGGTCCGACGCTGCGCACCGAGCCGCGTGGGCCTGGCCCCCCCCCCGGCGAACCGCACCCCCCGACCCCCCTCATCGAGTGACCGACGGTCGTTGGCCCGACCGTTGAACCGCGTCCCCCCGTTGGTTGCGATCCCTCGAGCAGAGCGCCGAAAGGGCGGAGGCGGGACCCGCTGCAAAACAGCGCCTCCCTCGTATTGAACTTCCCGCCAGCTATGTAAGAATTGCGCCGCCCAGCCAACGGCTCGGATTCGGTGAGTACCGAAGTCCGGCAGTGGCCCACCACCCTCGGTCGCTGGACGACGCTCCGCTCCCACGCGCACTTCGCGCTCACGGAGTGGGTGTTTGCGCATCGTCCCGCGCGGGAGCGAAGCAGCATGCGGCGAAGCGCGTGCGCGATCCTGATCGCGACCGGCATTCTTCTGGTCGCCTCCGGTGCCCTGGCAGCGGAGGGGCAACTGGTCCTCGTCCCGGATCCCCGGCTCCTCATCGGGCTGCTGCTGCTGTTCGCATTCTTGATCCCTCCGGTGCAGGCCGCGCTGTTCACGCCCCTCCTTCGCGTGCTCGAAGAGCGCACCGAGCGGATCGACGGCACGCGTCGGCGCGCCTCCCGGCTCGTCGAGGAGTCGGCCGAAATCCTGTCGCGATACGAAACGTCGATCCGCGCCGCTCGCGAGGAGGCCGATGCTGAACGCAAGGAGCAGCTTCGCGCCGCTCGCAGCGAGGGCGCCCAGGAGACGAGTCAGGCGCGCAGCGCCGCCGAGGCAGAAATCGAAAGCGCCCGGCGCGAAGTCGCCGACGCGCTGGTCGCCGCGCGCGGCAGCCTCCGCTCCCAGGCGGAAGACCTCGCGAACCAGGCGGCCGAGCGCGTCCTCGGGAGGCCGCTGTCGTGAGCGCCCTCCGATTCCTGACCGCGTCGCTTGCCTTGCTGCTCGCCGCTGCGCCAGCCCTCGCCGCTTCGGACGAACACGGCGAGAGCACCCTCGTCTGGTACTCGATCAATTTCGCGATCCTCGTGGTCGTCCTGGTCGTGGTGGCTCGAAAGCCGATCCGGACCTTCTTCGCCGATCGCCGCGACGAGATCTCGGGCGAGATCAACAGCGCCTCGGAGATGCTCAACGAGGCCGAGGTGCGTTACGCGGAGCTCCAGCGAAAGCTGGTCGAGCTCGACAACGAGCTGGAGGCCCTGCGCGCTGCGTCGCGGGAGCGCGCGAACGCCCAGCGCGACCGCATCCTCGCCGACGCTCGCGCCGCCGCCGAGCGCATCAAGGCGGATGCCACGGCGGCTGTCGAGCGCGAAGTCGTTCGGGCCCGCGAGCAGCTGCGCCTCGAGGCCTCGGAGCTCGCCATCGAGCTGGCGGGAGGCCGTCTGTCGAGCGAGATCACCGAGGCCGATCGCGATCGACTGGTCGACGAGTTCATCGGCCGCATCGAGGACACCCGTTCGATGCGTCCGTCCGGTGGTGGGGGGTCTCGATGAAGAGCTCCGCGGCCGCGCGCCGCTATTCGAGAGCCCTCTTCGCGATTGCCGAGGAGAGCGGAGCCATCGACGCGATTGGCGGCGAGCTCTCCGACATGGCGTCGCTCCTCGATGCCGAGCCCGCCCTCGCCAACTCGTTGTTTCGGCCGCTCCACCCGGTCGCGCAGCGGCGCGCGCTCCTGAGCGCGGTGTGCGAACGCATCCGTTCGAGCGCCCCGGTTCGGAACTTCTACGCTTTTCTCATCGACCAGCGACGCCTCGTCGACTTTCCGGCGATTCACGACGAGTTCGGACGCTTGGCCGACGACGCAGCCGGCCGCACGCGCGCCGACGTCGTGACGGCGAGCCCCCTCTCCGATGCGCAGCGCAGCCGGCTTACGAGTGCGCTCGCGGCCAGCACTGGCAAACACGTGGAGCTCGACATCCGAGTCGATTCGTCGCTGCTCGGAGGCGCGATCGCCACCGTCGGCGGGGTCGTCTTCGACGGCAGTCTTCGCACGCAGCTCTCGCAGCTGCGCTCCGTACTGAACCGTGGGCAGTGAGACCCCAGGACATCACGCCAACCGCACACCGAAGGGACGCCTTTCATGGACATCAAGCCCGGTGAAATCACCGACATCCTGAAGCGCGAGATCAAAGAGTACGACCGCGAGATCGACGTCGCCGAAACCGGCACCGTCCTATCGATCGGTGACGGCATCGCGCGCGTCTACGGGCTCGACCAGGCCATGGCGGGTGAACTCGTCGAGTTCCCGGGCGAGGTCAACGGCATGGTGCTGAACCTCGAAGAGGACAACGTCGGCATCGCGTTGATGGGCGAGGCCAACCACGTCCGCGAGGGCGACATCGTGCGCCGCACCGGCCGCATCATCGAGGTGCCGGTGGGCGAGGCCATGATCGGTCGCGTGGTCGGCGCGCTCGGCACTCCCATCGACGGCAAGGGCCCGATCGAGACGAGCGAGTACCGTCGCGTCGAGCTCAAGGCGCCCGGCATCGTTGCTCGCAAGTCGGTATTCGAGCCCCTGCAGACGGGCATCAAGGCCATCGACGCGATGACACCGATCGGTCGCGGTCAACGCGAGCTGATCATTGGCGACCGTCAGACGGGCAAGACCGCCATTGCGGTCGACGCGATCATCAACCAGAAGAACACCGACGTGTTCTGCATCTACGTTGCCATCGGGCAGAAGCAGTCCACGGTGGCCCAGGTGGTCGACAAGTTCGCGCAGCACGGCGCGATGGAGTACACGATCGTCGTCGCCGCCTCGGCGAGTGAGCCGGCGCCGCTGCAGTTCATCTCCCCCTACACGGGCGTCACCATCGGCGAGTGGTTCCGCGACAACGGGAAGCACGCCCTCATCGTCTACGACGACCTCTCGAAGCAAGCCGTCGCCTACCGGCAGCTCTCGCTGCTGCTGCGCCGGCCGCCCGGGCGCGAGGCGTATCCCGGCGACGTGTTCTACGTTCACTCGCGGCTGCTCGAGCGCGCCGCCAAGATGAACGACGACCTCGGCGGCGGCAGCCTCACCGCGCTGCCCATCATCGAGACCCAGGCGGGCGACGTGTCGGCGTACATTCCCACCAACGTCATCTCGATCACCGACGGTCAGATCTTTCTCGAGACCGACCTGTTCAACGCAGGCATCCGTCCGGCGGTGAACGTCGGCATTTCGGTGTCGCGGGTAGGCGGTGCGGCGCAGACCAAGGCCACCAAGGCCGTCGCGGGAACGCTGAAGCTCAACCTCGCCCAATACCGCGAGATGGCCGCGTTCTCCCAGTTTGGCAGCGATCTCGACAAGGCGACACAGGAGCAGCTCGCAAACGGCGAACGCCAGACCGAAATGCTCAAGCAGCCACAGTACGCGCCCATGCCGATGGAAGAGCAGGTGGTTTCGATTTACTCGTGCACGCCGCCCGAAGGTCGCGACTCGTGGGTTCGCGCCTACGAGCTCAACGACCTGGCGCGCTACGGAACCGAGATGCTCGAGTACATCCGCAACAGTCACGCCGATGTCCTCGAGGCCATCCGCGACAGCGGAAAGCTCGAGGAGGACGTCGTGAACAAGCTCGTCGCGGCGCTCGACGCCTTTTCGGATGTGTTTCAACCGTCCACCCAGGGAGCCGCGGCCTAGCCTCGTGCCCAACCTCAAAGACATCCAGCGCCGTATCGGCAGCGTCAAGAAGACGCAGCAGATCACCCGTGCCATGCGCATGGTGGCGGGCGCAAAGCTGCGCCGTGCGCAGGAGGCTGTCGAGTCCGCGCGCCCCTATGCGGAGCGTATGCAGTCGACGCTCGCGGAGATCGCGAGGTCGAAGGGCGACGCCGAGCATCCGCTCCTCGCCGCCCGCGAGGAGGTGAAGAAGCTCGAGGTCGTGGTGGTCACGTCGGACCGCGGCCTGTGCGGCGGCTTCAACTCGAACGCCATCAAGCACGCCCAGAAGGTGATCGCCGCCCGCGAGGCCGACCTCGACGCGCTCACGATCACTACCGCGGGCCGCAAGGGCAACGACTTCTTCAAACGCCGCCGCGCCTCGCAGATGGGCGAGTTCACCGCGCTCGAGGGATGGGTGACGTACGAGCAGGCGGCCGAGATCGCGTCCCGGCTGTCGACCCGCTACGAAGAGGGCGAGATCGACGAGGTGGTGCTCGTGTTCAACGAGTTCGTCTCACCGATGTCACAGCCTCCGCGCGACATCCAGCTGCTGCCGTTCAGCCCGGGTGAGGACGCCGCCGGCGGCGAAGAGGCCGAGGCGCTGCCGTACGAGATCGAGCCCGACCCACAGGCGCTGCTCGCAGCGCTCGTTCCGAAGGCGGTGGAGGTCGCCGTCTTCCGCGCGTTGCTCGAGAACCAGTCCGGGGAGCACGCGGCGCGCATGGCGGCGATGGAATCCGCGACGCGCAACACCGAAGAGCTCGTCGAGAGCCTGACACTCCAATTCAATCGGGCGCGTCAGGCTGCGATCACGAAGGAGCTCGTCGAAATCGTCAGTGGCGCAGAGGCGCTGTAACGACAATCGGCTCTACCCGAGAGCGGTCACCCGCTGAGGAGCAATTTCCAATCATGAGCAGAGAGGGAGCAATGGAAAACGGACGTGTCGTCCAGGTGATGGGTCCCGTGGTGGACGTGGCGTTCCCGCCCGGCTCGCTTCCCGAGATCTTCACCTCCCTCACGTTGACGAACGCCGGCATCGACGAGCGCGTGGACAACCTCGTCCTCGAGGTCGCCCAGCACCTCGGTGAGAACACCGTCCGAACGATCGCCATGGACACCACCGACGGACTCATCCGCGGCCAGGCGGTGAAGAACACCGGCGACGTGATCCGCATTCCCGTGGGTCCCAAGACCCTCGGCCGCATCATGAACGTGATCGGAGAGCCCGTCGACGAGCGGGGCCCGATCGAGAGCGACATCAACCTGCCGATCCACCGGCTCCCGCCCGAGTTCGTCGACCAGTCGACGAGTGTCGAGGCCTTCGAGACAGGCATCAAGGTCGTCGACCTGATCGCGCCATATCCGAAAGGCGGCAAGGTGGGCCTGTTCGGCGGTGCGGGTGTTGGCAAGACCGTCGTCATCATGGAGCTCATCAACAACATCGCGAAGGAGCACTCGGGCTACTCGGTGTTCGGTGGTGTGGGTGAGCGCACGCGCGAGGGCAACGACCTCTGGCACGAGATGATGGAGGCCGAGCTGTCCGACGGCACGACGGTGCTCGACAAGGCGGCGCTCGTATTTGGCCAGATGAACGAGCCGCCCGGAGCACGCGCGCGTGTCGGCCTCTCGGCTCTGACCGCCGCCGAGTACTTCCGAGACGAAGAGGGCAAGGACGTGCTTCTCTTCATCGACAACATCTTCCGCTTCACCCAGGCGGGCTCGGAGGTGTCGGCACTTCTCGGCCGCATCCCCTCGGCGGTGGGCTATCAGCCGACACTCGCCACCGACATGGGCGAGCTGCAGGAGCGCATCACTTCGACGAAGAAGGGCTCGATCACCTCGGTGCAGGCCATCTACGTCCCCGCGGACGATCTCACCGATCCCGCGCCGGCCACGGCGTTCAGCCACCTCGACGCCACCACGGTGTTGTCGCGCGCCATTTCGGAGCTCGGCATCTACCCCGCCGTCGACCCGCTCGACTCGACGAGCCGGATCCTCGATCCCCAGGTCGTGGGCGAAGAGCACTACACGGCGGCGCGTGACGTCCAGCAGCAGCTCCAGAAGTACAAGGACCTGCAGGACATCATCGCGATTCTCGGCATGGATGAGCTCTCCGAAGAGGACAAGCTCACGGTGGCCCGCGCGCGGAAGCTGCAGCGCTTCCTCTCGCAGCCCTTCCACGTCGCCGAGCAGTTCACCGGAACGCCCGGCACCTACGTGTCGCTCGAGGATACGATCCGCGGCTTCAAGGAGATCCTCGAGGGCAAGCACGATGAGCTGCCCGAGCAGGCCTTCTACATGGTGGGCACCATCGAAGAGGCCGTCGCCAAAGCAGGGAAGATGTCGTAGCGATGGCGTTCGCCCTCTCGATCGTCACACCCCAGGGACTCGCTTACGAGGGAGATGCGGAGAGCATCGTCCTGCCCGGCAGCGAGGGCGACTTCGGTGTGCTGCCCAACCACGAGCGCTTCCTCACTCCGCTGCGCGAAGGCGAGGTCGAGATTCGCACGGCGAGCGAGACCCTGAACGCCACGATCGCGTCGGGCTTCGCGGACGTGACGGGCACCGAGGTGACGGTGCTCGTGGACTCCTGCGAGTTCGTCTAGTTCGGCGGGCGATCGGCGGGCGACGCCCGCCTCTGCGCAGCGAGCTGAAGGCAGGAAGTCGGACGAGCTAAGCGCGCACACGGGCCGCGCGCAGCTTCACTTTCCCTTCCTGAACCACCACCTTGAAGCGGAAATCTGCGTCGCCGAAGCGCTCGCGGAGCGCGGCTCGCTGTTTGTCGAGGACCCTCTCGAGCTTCTGCGGGGTTAGCGAGCTCGTGTCGTGGCCGCAGGTCTTGCGGGCGTCCACGTAGGCGTCGAAGAGGTCGCTGGACGGCGGGTTGGGGGCCGTCGGGCCGGCTTCCGCCGCGCCGCCGGCCCGGCTTCGTTGGTGGAGATCGGCTTTGAAACGGTGACGGACGTAGCTTCCGTCCTCCATTCTCCGCAGTGTGTCGTTCCACTGGCGCTTGTAGGCCTGGTAGCGTGAGCAGATTCCGTTGAATTTGAAGCGTAACCCCGTGTTCTGAATAGGGGAATTGACGAACCTCAGGATCGCCTTCTGGACCTCGGTGCGCAGCTGCTGGGGCTCGCGGGGCCTGCTACCGAGGAAGTACTGCTCGTAGGCGAGCTTCAGCTGGCTGAGCTTCACGTCGAGAATCTTGAGGGTCTCGTCGGTGCTCTGTTCGGGGGGGGCGTGCATCTCGGGTCACGAATCGGTGCCCGGTCCGAGCCACTTGAGGGGTTAACCACACATGTCGATGACCGCCTTCACCGGCGCACGCGTGCTCGATCCGGAACGCCCCGAAGCCGTCTGCGAATCCCTGCTCGTCGCGTCCGGGCGGATCCTCCAGCGACTCCCGGCGGATGCCGCCCTGCCAGACGCTGCGCGGTCCGTAGCGCTCGACGGGCGCTGCCTGGCCCCGGGTTTTCTCGACCTCCACCACCACGGGGGCTGGGTGTTCGACCCCGCACCGGCGACCCCTTCATCGCTCGCTCGGACGAGTGCGTCATTGGTGCATCACGGAACGACGGGGTTCCTGGCCACGACACTGGCCTGGCCCCAGGACGAGCTGCGCGAGCGGATTCCGGGCCTCGCGGCGCTCGCCGGAGCGGCCTCGCTGCCGGGCGCCGAGGTGCTCGGCATCCACCTCGAAGGTCCCTGGATCAATCCCCAGGCCGCGGGTGCGCAGCCCGGGGGCATCCGCGAACCCGCGCCCGCGGAGTTCGACGAGCTCCTCGCCCTCGCCAGCGGAACGCTCCGGATGGTGACCCTCGCACCGGAGATTCCCGGGGCCGCCCAACTCCAGGCGCGACTGGCGGAACGCGGAATCGTGACTGCCCTCGGGCACAGCCTCGCCGACGCAGCCGAGGTCGCCGACGCCATCGATCGAGGCGCGACCCACGTCACCCACCTCTTCAACGCCATGTCGCCCGCCCACCACCGCGAGCCCGGCCTCGCGGGCGCGGCACTCGCCGACGACCGCCTCAGCTGCGACCTCATCTGCGACGGAGCCCACGTGCATCGCGACATGGTCCGCGTCGCCGCGCGCGCAAAGGGAGAGGCCCTCGTCCTCATCACCGACCAGATCGAAGTTCCGCCCGCACGCGCGCAGACCGGCTTCGCCTCCTTCGGTTCCGGGGGGGTCTACGACGACGGCACCGCCGTGCGTTTCGAGGACGGGCGCCTCGCCGGCAGCTCCGTGACCCTCGACCGGGCGCTTCGAAACTTCAGCGAGTACACGGGCGCCTCGCTCCTCGAAGCCGTCGCCGCGTGCACGCTCCGTCCCGCGCGAGTGCTCGGCATCGAGAACGAACGCGGAACGCTCCGCGAGGGCGCGCGCGCCGACTTCGCGATCCTCGACGACGCCGGGCGGGTCGTGGAGACCTGGATCGAGGGCCGTCGCGTCTTCGGGGTCCCGATCCCCGCATAGTCCGGATCGACCCGCCTATTCTCGCCCTCGCTGCCGCGCAGCCACCGGGCGCTCGCGTGTCTCGCGAGTCACGCCGCTTTCGCGTCGAGATCCCGCCGCAAGTGCCGAGCTGCCACCCAGTTGTGCGCGCAGCCCCACAGCGACGTGACGCCAATGAGGAGCAGCGAGTAGCGCACGGCTTCGTCGCCAAAACGCGGCGCGAGGGCGTCGTTCATGATGCCCACCGCACTCGGGCCGAAACCGAGGCCGATCAGATTCATCACGAGAAGCAGCAGCGCCGAGGCCGTCGCGCGCATCTGGGGCTTCGCGAGGCTGACCGCCATGGTGATGCTGGGGCCCGCCCAGAAACCGCCGAAGAACGCCGCCACGGGGAGAAACCAGATCGCTACCGCGGCGTCGGGGTACAGCAGGAAAGCGAGAGCCGGCGGTACGTGGAGGATCCCGCCCAGCGCCGGAAGCCACTGGTACCAGCGGACGTCGCGTCGGCCGAGGGCATCGGCGATGAAGCCCGAGATTCCGATCGCGACCATCGAGAACGAGGCGTTCAGCAGGGCGAGGGTCGCGCCGGCCTCGGCGATGCCGAAGCCGTGCACGCGCATCAGGAACACCGCGTTCCACGACGCGGCGCCAATGCCGGCGAACGAGTGGAGGCTCCCGGCGAGAGTGAGGTGCCAGTACGAGGGAAGCCGCAGCAGGAATGCGAACACCTCGCGGATCGACGCGGGCTCGACGCGCGTCGCCGGCGGATCGAAGGCTCCGCGAACGGGCTCGCGTACGGTCAGGCGGATCAACAGCGCGAGCGCGAGCCCCGGCAAGCCCGCCGCCAGGAACGCCGTGCGCCAGCCGTAATGTTCCGCAACCCACCCGCCAATCAGGAGCGCGGCGATCAGTCCCAGGCTTCCGCCCATCGCGTGGAGACCGATCACTCGCGCGCGACGCTCGGGGGGGAAGTAGTCCATCAGCAGCGAGTGCCCGGGCGGCGCCCCCGCTGCCTCGCCGACGCCGACCCCCACTCGCGCCAGCGCCATCTGCCAGAGATTCTGGGCCAGACCGCAGCTGATGGTCATCAGGCTCCAGAAGAACAGGCCGAGCGCGATGATCGAGCGGCGAGTGCCGCGATCCGCCCAGCGCGCGATCGGGATCCCGAGGACCGTGTAGAAGACCGCGAAGGCGAAGCCCGCCAGTAGACCCATCGAGGTGTCCGACAGGCCGAGTTCGGCTTTGATGGGCTCGATCATCAGGCCGAACAGAAAGCGGTCGGCCTGACCGAACGCCGACACCGCGAAGAGCGAGGCGACGACGAAATAGGCGTAGCGCCGGGTGGGAAGCTCGCTGGGGATCATGGTGGCATCCTACGGGCTGTCCGCAACGCGTGTCGCGCTCAGCCGCACCTCGGGCCGGCAGTTCTGGATTTCTCGGCATAGGTTCGCATGTCGCTCCGGCGTGGTGCACGATCCCCGAACGTGCTTGGAACTGCGCGAATGACGCGGCCCTTCCACCCGATTCTGATCGCCTGCTATCCCGTCCTGTTCGTTGTTGGGGCCAACATCAGCGAGGTCGACCTCCGAGAAGTCGGTCCCGCGCTCGCCGCGGCGCTCGCCGCGGCCGGGGTGCTGTTCCTCGTTGCGCGGCGGATCATCTCCGATTTCCAACGGGCTGCGCTCCTGGCCTCGACCGCGCTCGCCGTCGCCTTCCTCCACCAGACCATCGTGGCGTGGGGGGAGCGGACCCTGCGCGAGTCCGTGGCGGAGATCTGGCCCGAGATCTCGATGGCGCTCGAACTCGGCGCGCTCGCCGCCGCGGCCGTCCTGCTCCGCCGCCATCCCGAGAACGCCGCGCTGTCGACGCGCGTCGTCAACGCTGTCGCCATCGTGCTCGTCGCGTTTCCCATGCTCGAGATCGCTACGTTCGTCGCGGAAGATGTGGCGGGTGGCGCCGCGCCTCGGGTCCGCGAGGGCTCGGACCCGCGCCCTTCCGCTCCGCTCCGACTCGTCGCGCCCGACGACCCGCCGGACATCTACCACATCGTGCTCGACGGCTACGCGCGCTCGGATGTACTGCGTGACCTCTTCCTGCACGACAACACGGAATTCGTCGCAGGCCTGGAATCCCGGGGCTTCTTCGTGGCCCAGGACAGTCTGACCAACTATCAGCTCACGGATCTCGTGCTTCCGACCGTGCTCAATTTCCAGTATCAAGAAGTAGTGACGGCCGGGATGCGCCGGCCGAGAAACACGCGTCCGCCGCTCGAGATGTTCGAGCGCAACCGCGTGGTCGATGGCCTGCGCGGTCTCGGCTACCGCATCGTTTCAATTTCGTCGGGGGTCGAGCGCTTCCGCATGCACGGCGCCGACGAGCAGCTGCATTTCGCGTCGGGTGGCCTGGGGCCCGACGGTCTCTTGAGCGTCCTCGTCGACATGACACCGATCGGGTCGCTCACCGACCGCGTTCGTTTCGGCGGCGTGGCTCCGGGTGGGCGTCGCCGGGACCAGATCAGCTGGGCGATCGCCCAGCTCGGAGAGTTGGCGTCGCAGCCGGGGCCGAAGTTCGTGTTCGCCCACATCCACTCGCCCCACCCTCCGTTCGTTTTCGGGTCCGACGGGGTGACGATCAAGATGTCGAACTTTCGCAGCTACAGCCAGAAGCAGGTCCGCCGAGTCGCTCGCGCCTATCGAGAAGAGGTGGAAGCCGTCAATCGGCGGGTCATGGAGGCCGTGGACCGCATTCAGCGCGATTCGCTCCGCTCCCCGGTCATCGTGATCCACGGCGACCACGGGCTTCGGCTGTTCTGGAAGCGCTGGCCTCAGACGACCTGCCTCGTCGAGTCCTTCGCGATCCTCAACGCCTATCGGCTGCCGGGCGTCGCGCAGGACCTTCTCTACGACTCGATCTCTCCGGTAAACACGTTTCGCGTGATCTTCGACAGCTATTTCGGCACCGACCTCGGTCTGCTGCCGGATCGCCAGTACTTCGCCACCGGTCGCTTTGGGATCTACGACTTCAGCGACGTAACGAAGCGCGCCCGGTCCTGTACTGGCGTGACGCCGACAGAGCAGGGCCCCGTTCTCCTGGGACGCTGACGCGGAACGCGCGAAGCGGTTCAGTGGCTCGGGGATCGAAGTGCGCGGAGATCGATCGCATCTGAGCTCGGAACCGCACCGGGTGCGAGGGGTGGAACGATCCCGATGAGGCGCGCGCCGAGGCTCGCGGTGAGCGAGCCGAGATTCGCCGCGTCGGAGTCGCCGAGGGGGCCACCGGCGTGAGAGATCACGACGCCCGCGACGTCGAGGTCGCGCCTGGCGGCTGCCTCGAGGGTGAGCAGCGTGTGGTTGATGGTGCCCAGCGCCGCGCGCGCGACGATGATCACCGGGAGACGGAGTTCCTGCGCGAAGTCCGCCATGGTGAACCCCTTGGCGAGCGGTACGAGCAGGCCGCCGGCCCCCTCGCTGACGACGAAGCCGTGGGCCGAGCAAAGTCCCGCGTACGCGGCGCGGATCGCATCGAGGTCCACGGAACGACCCTCGGCGGACGCGGCGACCGTGGGCGCCGCCGGCATCGCGAACTGCTGGGGACAGATCAGCGCGAGGTCGTCTTTCGCGCCCGCGGCATCGCGAAGCGCGATGGCGTCGAGCGGGCCGTCGGGTCCGACTCCCGTTTCGCACGGCTTCATCACACCGACGTCGAACCCGTCGGCGCGCAGCGCGCGGACGATCGCACACGCCACCACGGTCTTCCCCACCCCGGTGTCGGTGCCCGTGACGAAGACGCCGGTCACACCGGGTGCCGCGCGAACTCGTCGGCGATCGCGGCGACGAGCGAGTCGATCTCCTCGCCGGTGTGCGTCGCCATCGGCGTGATGCGCAGGCGAGCGGTGCCCTCCGGCACCGAGGGGTGGCGGATGCCCTGGGCGAAGAAGCCGCGCTCGAGGAGCGCTTCGCAGATCGCCATGGTGCGGGCGTTGTCGCCGACGATCACCGGGACGATGTGTGTCGTGGAAGGAGCCGTCGAGATGCCCATCGCGGCGAGTCCGTCGCGCAGGCGCCTGGCGTTGTCCTGCAGGTACTGGCGACGCCACGGTTCGCTGGTCACGAGCGAAACGGCGGCGCGCGAGGCGGCCACCTGCGGTGGCGCGAGCGCGCAGCTGAAGATGAAGCTGCGCGCCGTGTTGACGAGCAGATCGCGCAGCGCATGACTGCCCGCGACGAACGCGCCGAACGAACCGATCGACTTGCCGAGCGTGCCCACCAGAATGTCGACGCCAGCGCCGCCGAGATCGACGCCGCACACCTCTGCGCTGCCGCGGCCCGCCGCGCCGAGCGTTCCGATGCCGTGGGCGTCATCGAGGAGAACCATCGCACCCCAGCGCTTCGCGAGCGGGATCATCTCGGCGAGGGGCGCCACATCGCCGTCCATGCTGTACACCCCGTCGACGGCGAGCAGCACGCGCCGGTGCGTCGACGCGACCTCGCGCAGCATCCCTTCGAGGGCATCGAGGTCACCGTGCGGGAACACGCGGACGTCGGCACGCGAGAGCCGACAGCCGTCGATGATCGATGCGTGACTCAGCGCGTCCGAGAGCACCACGTCGCCGAGATCGGTGAGCGCGGGAATCACACCGACGTTCGCCATGTAGCCGGTGTTGAAGGCGAGTGACGCCTCGAGGCCGAGGAACTTCGCGAGATCCTCCTCGAGCTCTTCGTGAAGCGCGAGGTTGCCGGTGATGAGTCTCGAGCCGCCGGCGGCACAGCCGAGCTCGCGCGACGCGCGAATCGACGCTTCGACCACGGCGGGATGGTGGGCGAGGTCGAGGTAGTTGCTGCCGGCGAAGAGCAGCACGTCGCGACCGTCGACGCGCATGTGCGGCGCCTGGGCGCCGTCGAGTACGCGCATGCGGCGGTACGTGCCACGCTCGCGAATGGCGCCGAGTACCTCTTCGGCGACAGCCTCGACACCCACTGGGGTCACGCGTCCCGGCGGATGTCGGGCTTCAGGATCTCACCCTCGCCGCCGGCGAGGCGGAAGCGGGTCTTCCCCGGAGCGCTCGCTTCGGCCTCTTCGTAGAGGGAGTTGCCGTCGACCTCGAAGCCCGCGTCGCGGATCATGCGGTAGGTGGCATCCTCGGTGTCGCCGCGGGTCGTGAGGTAGCCCTCGACGAACAGCGAGTTCGCGGGCCACAGCGCCAGTGCCCCGAGCGCGCGGAGGTGCCCCTCGCGGCCGCCGGCCACCCGGATCTCCGCTGTCGGATTGACGAGGCGCATCATCGCGAGCACGCGCAGGCAGCGCTCGGGGGTGAGCGTGCCGTCGTCGACCACGGGGTTGCCCTCGATGGGGATGAGGAAGTTCACGGGAATCGACGGCACCTCGAGCTCGCGCAGACGAAACGCCACCTCGACGACGTCGCGGCTCTCCTCGCCCATGCCGACGATGAGCCCACTGCAAGGCTCGATGCCGCACTTCTTCGCGGCCTGCAGGGTGCGCACGCGATCGGCGTACGTGTGCGTCGTGCAGATCTTCTCGTAGTGGGACTCGCTCGTGTTGAGGTTGTGGTTGAAGCGGTCGAGTCCGGCAGCGGCGAGGATGCGCGCGTGCTCCTCCTCGAGGAGACCGGCGGACAGGCACACCTCCATGGGATAGCGGTCCTTCACGGTGCGGATGATCCCGGCGAGCTTCTTCGTGCGCTCGATCGTCGGCCCGCGGCCCGAGAGCACCATGCAGTAGCGCGTGGCGCCGGCGCGCGCGGCGTGCTCGGCCTCGGCGAGGATCTCCTCGTCGCTCTTCATCGCGTACTTGCGAATCGCGGCCTCGGAGTCGCGCGACTGCGAGCAGTACCCGCAATCCTCGGGGCACAGCCCGTTCTGCACGTTGTTCAGGATGTGGACCATCACCTTGCGGCCGAAGTGCCGTTCGCGCGGGATGAACGCGGCGTGCAGGAGCGGCAGCAGGGCCACGTCGGGGCCATCGAGAATCTCGAGGCACTCGGTCTCGCTCGGGGCCTCGCCGCGCAGGGCGCGTTCGGCGAACCGGTGGGTGGGGTCGAGGGGCGCTGTGGTCACGAGGGCCTCCTGTGGGATCTCGGCGAAGATCGGAGAGTGCGGTTGCCCGCCCGCCCGGCGGGGGGAGAAAGCGGACCGGCAGGCGCTGTCAACCGCACTCTACAACGGGGTTTACAGCGTCGCGAGCCGGCGTCTGGGCTTCCGCCGGGTCCGGGTCCCCGAAGCGGGGCGCGGCGACGGCGCCGACGCGGCTGCCGCGGTCGCTTGGCTGCGCGCGTGTCCGACCGGCAACGGAACCGTGGATGCCAGTTAACCCCCTGATATTTATGTGGATTTTTGCCAAAACGGGCTTTGACAGGGGCGCCGGGGACGGCTAGGTTCGACGCCGATGACGCAGCAGACCAGCCACAGCGAAGCCTTCATCGCGGGCTTGAAGCGCATCGGGTCCGAGCTCGAGCTCGTAGAGCAGCACATTCGCGAGCAATTCGGCTCCGAGAGCGAGCTGATCCCCCTCCTCGGCGATCACGTACTGAGCTCTGGGGGCAAGCGGATCCGCCCTGCGCTCGTCCTGTGGGCGGCCGAGCTGTGCGGTTACACGGGGCCGCGCAGCATCCACGTCGCTGCGGCCATCGAGCTCATGCACACCGCGTCGCTGCTCCACGACGACGTCGTCGATATCTCGGAGCTGCGCCGCGGGCGGCCGAGTGCGAACGCGCTCTGGGGAAATCGCCGCGCCGTTCTTGCGGGGGACTTCTTCTACGCGCGCGCGTCGTCGATCGTCACCGAGGACGGCAATGCCGACATCCTCAACTCCTTCGTCAACGCAATCCTCTGCATGTCGGAGGGCGAGCTCCTTCAGCTCCAACGCAGCTACGACGCCAACGTCACCGAGGCCCACTACTTCTCGGTCATCGAGCACAAGAGCGCCGTGCTGCTGTCCGCGTCGTGCGAGACCGGCTCCATCCTCGGCGGTGTCACGCGCACCGAGCAGCGCAAGCTCGCCGAGTTCGGTCGTGAGCTCGGCATCGCATTCCAGCTGCGCGACGACGTGCTCGACTACGAGGCCGGAGAAGAAGAGCTCGGCAAGCGCCCCTACACCGATCTACGCGAGGGAAAGGTCACCCTGCCGCTGCTCCTCACCCTGAAGCGCTGCGCTCCGGCCGAGCGCGAAACCATTACGTCGCTGCTGAAGACCGCCGGTCGCCTCTCCGAGCTCGACCCCACGTGGAGCGATGCCGGGACTGCCGAGGAAGCGCTCGACGTCACCCCCGTCGTCGAGCTGATCGACCGCTACAATGGCGTCACCGATACGCTGCGACGCGCCGAACAACACGTGCAGCGCGCGGAATCCGCCATCAGGCCCTTTCCCGACTGCCGCGCCAAGCAGGACATGCTGGCCGCTGTTCGCTACTCCGCCTACCGCGACCGCTGAACCGCGCCCGTTTCGCCGTCGCGACTGCACGCCGCGGTCGAACCGTTCTCGCCCCGGGTCCCCGGAGTCGAAAACCCATGAACGATCGAACGCACGAAGTGCGGGCGCGCCGACGCGCGCTCGCCGGATTCCTGAGCGCTGGAACCGCGATTCTCGCACTGCTGCTCAGCCCCAGCACGGCCCTCGCCGGCGGCTCGGCGGGACCCGCGGATTCCGCCAGGGCCACGGAGGTGATGCTCACCGGAGTGGTCAACATCAACACGGCCTCGGCGCAGGAGCTCCAGCTGCTGCCGGGGATCGGCGAGACCCGGGCCCGCGCGGTGATCGAGCAGCGCAAGCGGCGAGGCGGGTTCAAGCGCGTCGAGGAACTCCTCGAGGTCAAGGGCATCGGCGAGGCGAGTCTCTCGAAGCTCCGCCGCCACCTGGCGGTCTCGGGCAAGACGACGGCCCAGCTGGCCGCACGTCAGTAGGGAGATTCGAGACATCGATGAGTAGCGGCCCGGCGGGCGCCGGGTCGCTCTCTCCCGCGTTTCGGCGGCCCGTGTGCCGCCGGCTTTACCTCGGCCGAGCCACCTCGCTCGCGCTATCTAATACCGCGTGCCGCCCCCCAGCAGATCCCGGCAGCGTGCCGTCCTGTGCAGTTCGCGTGCGCTGGCCGTTTCGCTGGCCGTTTCGCTGGCCGTCGCGGGATCGACTCGCGCCGAGCTCGCGGTGCGGCCTCCGGCGAAGCGGGTCGTGTCGATGAATCCATCTCTCACACAGATCCTCCTCGTCCTCGACGCGCGAGAGACCCTCGTCGGCGTCGACGAGTACTCGGCGCAGGTCGAGCCCGGAGTGGCGTCCCTGCCTCGCGTAGGCGGACTGTTCAATCCGAGCCTCGAAGCCGTCGTGGCCCTCGAGCCCGACCTCGTCGCCCTGGTCCCGAGCGTTCAGCAGCGCGACTTTCACGCGCGCTTGACGGCCCTCGGAATCGAGGTGCTCTCACTGCCGAACATCACCCTCGCGGAGCTGCTCGCGTCGGTGAACATTCTCGGCGAGCGCGTCGGACGCGCAGTCTCCGCGCGAACCGTCGTGGCCGACATCCAGCGGAGCTTCGAGGAGGTGAGGAGTGCATCGGCGGTGAGGCGCCGACCCCGCGGTGTGATGGTGCTGCAACGCGAGCCGCTGTTCGTGGTGGGACGCGGCAGCTTCATCGACGAGATGCTCAGCGCTACCGGCGTCGAGAACGTGGCTGCGGAGTTCGATGATCCCTATCCGCGCGTCGGCATCGAGTGGCTCGTCGCGGCCGCCCCAGAGCTGATCCTCGACGCGACGGACGCCGCGGAACCGCCCGCGAGCTATTGGTCGCGCTGGGCATCGCTGCCCGCAGTGCGTGACGGAGGAGTCGTCGAGGTGTCGCGCGCCGACGTGACGCTGCCCGGGCCCCACATCGGACGCGCCGTGCGCATCCTCGCCGGCGCGGTGCAGTGCGGTGCGAGCGGCGCGGGGGCCCAAGGCGCGGTGTGTACGTCCGCGGCCTCGGGGGCCGCGGCCACCTCGGACATCGACCCGTGAGGATCACCCTGGGGCGTGTCGCCGGTGTGCTCGCGTTGCTCGCGGGTTTCCTCGCTTGCAGTGTGTTCGCGGGTCTCGTCGTGGGGCCGAGCACGCTGGCACCCGGCCGCGTCCTCGACGTACTCGTGGGCAATGACGTCGATGGACCGGCGGCCGACATCGTGCTGCGCATCCGCCTTCCCCGCGTCGTGCTCGCCGTCCTCGTGGGTGCCGCGCTCTCCGTGTCGGGCGTGCTCTTCCAGGCGCTGCTTCGCAATCCCCTCGCCGATCCCTATGTACTCGGCGTGTCGGGCGGGGCGGCGCTCGGTGGCATCGCGATGCTGAGCGTCGGCAGCGCCGTGGGACTCGGCTACGAGGCGGTCCCGCCCGCGGCGTTCGCGGGATCGGTGGCGACGACGCTCCTGCTCTTCGGCGTAGCTGGCGTACGCGGTCGTGTGTCGGCTACGCACCTGCTCCTGACCGGCGTGGTCTTCAATGCCTTTGCGTCTGCGGCGATCGTGTTTCTCGCGTCTACGGCAGGACTCACAGAGAGTGCGAGTATCTTCCTCTGGCTCATCGGAAATCTGTCCGCCACCCGCATCGATATCGCGGGCTGGGTCGCGGCGTTTCTGTTACTCGGACTTCTGTGCGCGGCGCCGATGGCGCGCAGCTTGAACCTCCTGACGCTCGGCGAGGAGTCCGCTCAGCAGCTCGGAGTGGAGGTGGAGCGACACAAGCGATTGTTGCTCGTGGCGACGTCGCTCATGGTCGGGGCCGCGGTCTCTGCTGCGGGTCTGATCGGCTTCGTCGGGCTCATCATTCCCCACCTGCTGCGCGTCGTGTTCGGGCCGGATCACCGTCTGCTGATCCCAGCCGCAGTGCTCGGGGGCGCGGCGTTTCTCGTGGTTTGTGACACCGTGGCGCGTACCCTGCTCGATGGCCGCGAGCTACCCGTCGGTGCGATTACCGCGCTCGTGGGAGGGCCGCTCTTTCTGTGGCTCTTGCGCCGCCACCACGTGCGGAGCTTCGCTCCGTGACGCAACCCGCCCTCTCCTTCCGCGACGTCGCGGTCCGCGCCGGCGAGCGAGAGATCCTGCGCGGCGTCGACCTCGACGTGCCCGTCGGAAAGATCGTGACGCTCGCCGGTGCGAACGGCGCGGGGAAGACCACGCTGCTGCGCGCCGCGTCCCGCGTGATCGCCACCGAGCGCGGCGCGATCCGCGTGGCCGGTGAAGATGTGGCGCGCCTGTCGCGCCGGCGCCTCGCCCAGCAGATCGCGGTAGTGCCCCAGGATGCAGCGATCTCGTTCCCGTTTCGGGTCGAGGAAGTGGTTCTGATGGGTCGCTCACCCCACCTCGGCGTGTTCGGATTCGAGGCGGCCGCCGACGTCGAGAAGGCCGCCCTTGCGATGGAGACCGTCGGGATCACGCACCTCGCGGACCGCAGCCTTCTCGAACTCTCCGGGGGCGAGCGCCAGCTCGTGCTCGTCGCTCGCGCCATCGCTCAGGCTGCCCGCGTGCTCCTGCTCGACGAGCCGACCGCCCACCTCGATCTGCGTCACCGAGTCGCGGTGCTCTCCGTGGTGAAGGGCTTCGTCGCCCGCGGAGGCAGCGCGCTCGTGGTTTCCCACGACCTCACCCTGGCCGCGCGCCAGAGTCACAGCGTCGCGCTGCTCGCCGCCGGGCGGATCCTGGCGTCGGGCGCGCCGGCCGACGTGCTCACTCCCGACACCCTCCGCGAGGTGTTCGGGGTCGAAGCCGACGTTCTCCACGACGCCGATGGCGCACCCGTGGTCGTCCCGCGCTCGATCGCTCAACCCCCCCGTGGCGACCGGGCGGGAAATGCGGGCTAGCCTTCGCCGCGCGAAATACCGATTCACAGGGTTGGTTCAACGGAACGGTCAGCGGAAACGGCCACAGCGAGGGGAGTCCGATGGCGGGCGTCACGATTGCAGGGGTCAAGGGCCGAGAGATTCTCGATTCGCGGGGCAATCCGACGGTCGAGGTCGAAATCACCACGTCGGAGGGCCGCCGCGCAACGGCGGCTGTCCCGTCGGGCGCGTCGACCGGCTCGCGTGAGGCCCTCGAGCTTCGCGACGGCGACGTCGGACGCTACGGGGGCAAGGGCGTGAAGAAGGCCGTCGCCCACGTGAACGGCGAGATCGCCGAAAGCGTCCTGGGCCATACGCTCGGCGGCCTCGACGAACAGGCCACCCTCGACCGCGCCCTGATCGTGCTCGATGGCACCGAGATGAAGGCCCGCCTCGGTGCGAACGCGTTGCTCGGCGTCTCGCTCGCCGCGGCCCACGCCGCTGCGGACGCCGCCCGCATTCCCCTCTACCGATTCGTCGGGGGCGACACCGCGAATCTGCTTCCGGCACCGATGATGAACGTCCTCAACGGCGGCGCCCACGCGGACAACACCGTCGACCTCCAGGAGTTCATGGTCTTCCCGATCGGCGCGCCCACCTTTTCGGAGGCCCTGCGCTGGGGGACCGAGGTGTTCCACACACTGAAGACGGTGCTCCACGGGAAGGGTCTCGCCACCTCCGTGGGCGACGAGGGCGGCTTCGCGCCGAACGTCGCGAGCAACAAGGAGGCCATCGACCTCGTGCTCTCCGCCGTCGAGAAAGCCGGCTTCCGCCCGGGCGAGGACATCGCGATCGCTCTGGACCCCGCCTCTTCGGAATTCTACGAAGACGGACGCTACGAGCTCAGCGGCGAGGGAGCGACGAAGAGCTCCGACGAAATGATCGCCTTCTGGGACGAGTGGATCACCCAGTACCCGGTGATCTCGCTCGAGGACGGTCTGGCCGAAGGAGACTGGGAGGGCTGGGTGGCGCTCACGAAGCGCGTGGGCGACCGCTGCCAGATCGTGGGAGACGACCTGTTCGTGACGAATCCCGCCACCCTGAGCCAGGGGATCGAGAAGGGCGCCGGTAATTCCATCCTGATCAAGGTCAACCAGATCGGGACATTGACCGAGACGCTGGAAGCGATCCGCATTGCGAGCGATGCGGGCTACTCGGCCATCGTCTCCCATCGCTCCGGCGAAACCGAGGACACCACGATTGCCGACCTCGCTGTGGGCTCGGCGTGCGGACAGATCAAGACCGGCTCGCTGAGCCGAACGGACCGCGTGTGCAAGTACAATCGCCTGCTTCGAATCGAGGAAGAGCTGGGCTCGGCGGCACGCTATGCGGGTCGCAGCAAGGTCGTGGGGGCCGGATGATCCGCCGCAGACACGCCATTCGTGCGTTGCTGGTGCTGGCGTTGATCGCGGCGCCCGCGGCGGCTGTGATCCCGCAGTCCGCGAAGATCGCCGACGCCATCGCCGCCGCGAACGACGCGTCGGGCCGCGCCGTTCCGCTGTGGTTCGAGGTGACCCTCAGCGTTGGGGACGAGGGTCCCGTCGCGACTGGTGTGCTCGCGAGTCACCCCACCGGGCTCGCACGCCTGGAGCTCTACCGCCTGCCCGAAAAAGCGCCTCTGCCGCGCGCGACCGAGACCGGGTCGAACGGCATGGACGATCTCATCGAGTCGCGGATCTCGCGTCCGACCGAGCGTTCGACACGCGGCAGCGTCGAGCGCCATCTCCTGCAGGGCAACACGTATCGGGCCAGCAGCGACGGCCGCATCCTCAGTCGGCCGAATCCCTATCTCCCTCCCCTCTTCCTCCTCCAGGCTTCGTCGGGCGCGGCGCTGCAGGCCGCGCTCTCGAGCTTCGGCGTCTCCAGCGATGAAGCCGAGCTCGCGCTGCTCGAGGATCGCGAGTGCTATGTGCTGGGCGGTCGACTCGCGAAGAGCGAGGAAGACGCCGGCGCCAGGCGACGGCCGTCGATGTGGGTCGACCATCGCAGCTTCGAGGTCCGTCGCATCGATGGCGGCGGTGTAAGCGTCACCCTCGGCCCGATGTCGATGTTCGACGGAGTGACGGCGCCGAGCTGGATCACCATCGAGGTCCCCGATCGGCCCGTGGCCCGGCTCGACGTCAATCGCGTCGCGCCCGCGAATGCGCCCGCCGCGGCCTTTGCGGTGGAATGGCTCACTGCTCCGCCCAGCTCGCCCACCCGCTGATACGAGTTCGCTGATTCCACTCGGCTGCTTCCAACCGGCCCCGACATTCAGCGGGCCTTCGCTGGCTGGATTCTTACTCCGCGACGCCGGTGTTCCGGTGGGAGGCCCCGGGAAACGCCCCAGCGATTCGTGGGTGACCCGGGTGGCGTCGAGCGGGTAGTCTTCCGCCTCGTGAGTGATCTCGACGTCGTCGGAATTGGAAGCATGGTGGTCGACCGTGTCCACCGCACGCTGCGCATTCTCGCGGGAGACGAGAAGGGGATGCTGCGCGATGTCGCCGGGTCGGATCCGGTGCAGCACATGGTGGGGGGCGTCGTTCTCAACCACCTCGGCTGGGCGGCTGCGCTGGGGCTCCGCACCGGGGTCTTCGGACGGCAGGGCGCCGATGACGGCGGTCGCTTCCTGCGGGCCGCCATGGACGCCCTCGGCATCGAGCAGCATCTCGTCGTAGACGGGTTGCCGACGTCGATGGCGGAGATCTTCGTCGACGACGCGGGCGGTCGCGCGATCTACATGGCGCCGGGCGCGACAACGGCCACTACGGCGCAGCACGTCGTCGGCCACCACGCCGAGTTCATCCGCAGCGCGCACATCGTGACCACCGAGGTCTCGCAGCTCCCCCTCGAAGCGGCATGTGCGGCACTGACCCTCGGCCGCGAAGCCGGCGCCACCACGGTGCTCGACCTCGACGTTC
Source organism: Myxococcales bacterium (assembly GCA_013215605.1). Taxonomy (GTDB): domain Bacteria; phylum Myxococcota_A; class UBA9160; order UBA9160; family SMWR01; genus JABSQW01. The sequence goes on along the minus strand of JABSQW010000104.1, from coordinate 12,296 downwards.
CGCCGTCGGACGCCGTCGCCACACTCGGCGACGAGTCCGAGCTCGAGGCGCTGTTGCACCTCGCGCACGTGTTGAAGCCGTCGAAGATCGCGGCGCGCGAGATCGTCGGCGGCACCACCGATGCCCTCGAGATCGCCCGCGCGCTGCGAGAACGCTACGGAAACCGCGCGGTGGTGGTCACGGATGGCGAGGCCGGCTGCGCGATCGCGGCCGACGCGTTCGATGCATTCGTTCCGGCCCAGCGCGTCAAGGCCATCGACACCACGGGCGCCGGCGATGCGTTCCTGGGTGGACTGCTCGTGGCGCTCGTGCGAGGCCTCGGCTGGCAGGACGCGGGCAAGCTCGCCAATGCCTGCGGGGCCGCGTGCGCGGAGAAGCTCGGCGCCTTCCCGGACGATCCCGATGCCGCGCGGGCTCGGGTGGCCGAGCTCTACCAGGGCGAGCCGGTTGCGCTGGCCCGCGCACCGGTGTCGGCGGCGCCGGCGCCCGACAACTTGGCGAGTGAATCGATGGCGCTGCTCGACGTCGCGCTCGAAGAGCTGACCGCGCTGCGCGACCGCACGACGGAGGCGTCTTTCGACGCTGCGCTGTCGTTGATCCGCGATGGCTGCAGCAATGGCGCTCGTGTGCACGTCACTGGAATCGGCAAGGCGGAGCACGTGGCCCACTATTCGGCTTCACTCTTCTCGTCGACCGGTACGCCCGCCACGTTCCTCCACGCCACGGAGGTGGTTCATGGGAGCGCGGGCCAGGTGATGGCGGACGACGTCGTGATTGCCGTCAGCAACAGCGGCGAGACCGAGGAGATATGTGCGGCCGTGGACGCGGTGCGCAACATGGGGGCGCGCATCATCGTCGTGACGGGCAACGTCGACTCGTCGCTCGCGCGCGAAGCCGAAGTCGTGCTCGATGCGCACGTCGATCGCGAGGGCGGCCCGCTCGGGCTGGCCCCGCGCACGAGCGTGGCGGCCGAGATCCTCATTCTCGCCGCGCTCTCCGCCGCACTCGAACGCGCCGCCGGCCTGACGCGCGACGAGTACGACCGGCGGCATCCGGCGGGAGTGCTGGGCGAGCCGCCGCGGGACTCGTAGCGAGATCCGACCGACTCACCCAGCGTCGGAGCCCGGGCGCGATCGCCCGAGAGAGACCAGCTGGCGGCTGCCCTGTCCGGCCCCTTCACCTCACCGTGGTCTCTATCAGCGGCGCTCCCCGCTGTCGGGTTCCGGAAACAGAAACCGCTCGATCATGTCCGACGCCGTGTCCACGGCGGCGTCCAGGGACACGGGGTCGTCGCCGAGCACGAGCCGCGAGCTCACCCACTCGATCGACAAGTGGATCACGTAGGCGGCGGTCTCGACGTCGTCGATACGGAGTCGACCGCGGGCCTTCAGCTCATCGAGGGTGGCCACGATGGCGCCCATGACGCGGTGCTCGATGGCCTCGGTCGCGGCGCGGAACTCCGGGTCCTTGAAGAAGCGTTCCCAGAGGATGCGCTGGATTCCCGGGTTCACGTCGCGGGAGTGGAAGACGAGGTGGACGAGGTTGCGCACGGCGGGGCGCGGATCGTCGTCCTCCCAGCGGGAGAGGTCGAGACCGGCCACCACCGTGTCGGCGACCACCTCGACCGTGCCGCGGAGGATCTCCAGCAGGATCGCACGCTTGTCGTGGAAGTAGTCGTAGACCGAACCCACGGCGATACCGGCGCGCTTGGCGATCTCGGCGGTCGTGGTCTCGTCGAAACCCTTCTCGTCGAAGCAGGCCATGGCGGCTTCGAGGGTTCGCTCGCGGGTTCGGCGACTTCGGGCCTGCTGGGGAACCCGGAGCTCTCTTTCCCGCGGGGAGGCCTTCGCAGGGGTGGACATCTCCCTATAGATACCGGATCGGCCACCCGATCCAAAACTGACGCCAGTTTCAGATTTTGCGTTACGCTGTACGTCGGCGCCCGAGATCGATTGAAGTTGGTCGTGCGAATACAGGAGATCCGCCATGGCGAATGCACCCATTTCCAAAGACCCCACGAGCTTCGACGCCATCGACGCCGAGCTCGAAACCATCCTCACGTCGTTCGACACCAGCTACGTGTGGAACTACGGCAACGTGAAGGAGGGTCTCCACGACCTCTACGAGAAGTCGAAGCGCGAGCAGTGGAACGGCAGCGAGCTTCTCGACTGGTCGACGAACGTCGACGCGGACACCGAGATTCTGCCCGCCGCGATCAACCCGCTCGCCGACTACGGTCCGTTCAAGAAGCTCTCCGAGAAGGAAGCGACCTTCTTCGGACGCGCGAGCCTGTCGTGGCAGCTCTCGCAGTTCATGCACGGCGAGCAGGGCGCGCTCATCACCGCCTCGCAGCTGGTCGGTGCCGTGCCGTGGATGGACGCGAAGTACTACGCGTCGACACAGACCATCGACGAAGCGCGGCACGTCGAGGTGTTCTCGCGATACCTCCACGAGAAGCTCGACGGCGAGTGGCCCATCAACCCGAATCTCAAGTCGCTACTCGACATGATCCTCAAGGACAGCCGCTGGGACTTCAAGTACCTGGGCATGCAGATTCTCGTCGAGGGACTCGCCATGGCGGCCTTCGCGAACCTCTACAACATGGCGACCGAGCCGCTCCTCAAGGACCTCATCTACAACGTCATGCGCGACGAGAGTCGCCACGTCGCATTCGGTGTGTTGAGTCTGAAGGGTTACTACGACGACATGGAGGCGAACGAGCTGCGGGACCGCGAGGATTTCGTGATCGAGGCCTCTCTGCTGATGCGCGACCGCCTCATCGGCACCGAAGTCGCGGACGTCGTCGGCTTCGACCGCAAGGAGTACTACGACATCATGAAGGCGTCTCCCATCATGGTGGCGTTCCGCCAGAGCCTGTTTGCCCGCGTCGTGCCGAACATCAAGAAACTCGGACTCATGACACCGCGTGTCCGCGCAGCCTTCGAGGACATGCAGATCATCCACTTCGAGGACGTCGATTCCGAGGCGGAGGATCGCGCGCTCGGTCTCTAGTCCTCCTCTTCGCGGGTCTTTATGGTGAGTACGGGGCAGGGGGCTCGTTGGACCACGCGTTCGGCGACGCTGCCTAGCAGTAGGTGTTTGAGGCCCGAGAGTCCCTGGGTGCCGATGATGATGAGGTCGGCGTTGATTTCGCGCGCCTCGTCGACGATGACCGTGGCGGGGTAGCCCTCGCGCACGACAGCCTCCACGGCGATTCCGCGCTCGCGCAGTGCATCGACATAGCCGGCGAGTGTCTTCTCGGCCTCCTCCTTGACGCTGTACCAGAAGTCGGGTGGCAGGTAGGCGCCCTCGAGTTGCTGGAACTCCACGGGCAGGTGGTAGGCGTGGAGGAACACGACGGAGCTGCCGTGCTCCTCGGCAAGGTGGGCTCCCCAGTCGACCACGGCCCGCGCGTGATCCGAGAAGTCCACCGGAACCAGGATGCGGCGAATCTTGATCGTCATACCCAACAGGGTGTGCACGGGATGCGGGTTCGTCCAGCTTTCTGTTCGAAAATCGATTTCCTCAGGAAATCCGGACGACTGGACGGGGTTCTCGCGGCGCTGCACGCTCCAGAACGGGTTGGTGGGCCTGCGCGAGCAGGCTACCGTGGTGCACCCCGCGATGGCTGGGCGCTGGGGCCGTAGCTCAATTGGGAGAGCGCCGCGTTCGCAACGCGGAGGTTGGCGGTTCGATCCCGCTCGGCTCCACCAACCCAACGCCCCGCCGAGGTCTTCCCGCGCGCGGAGTATGAGATGTCGGAGACGCAGGCCCTCGTAGTCGGCGCCGGCCCGGGCGGTGCGCTCTTGTCGTACCTGCTCGCGAGTCGCGGCGTCGAGACCGTGCTCGTCGAACGTCAGTCGGACTTCGACCGCGAGTTCCGGGGCGAGGTGTTGATGCCAAGTGGCCTGCGCATGCTGGCCGCGGCGGGGATCGACCTCGAGGGCGTGAGGACTCGAAACCCCAAGCGCTTCGCTGCCTACTTTCGAAAGCGCGCGGTGGTCGACCTGGAGATCGAGTCCGACGCGGCCGCCGAGCTGCCGCGGATCGTCTCCCAGCCCGAAATGCTCGAACACATCGTCTGCCTAGCCGAGGGCACCGGCCACTTCCGCCTGGTGCGCGGGGGATCGGTGCGCGACCTGCTGAGCGAGGACGGCCGGGTCTCCGGCGTTCGCCTCCGGACCGCTGCCGAGGGCCGCATCGAGGTCGGCGCACAGCTCGTGATCGGCGCCGACGGACGCGCCTCCGTGGTGCGCAGGAAGCTCGAGCTTCCGATGCGCGATCGCGGCGCGCCGATGGACATCGTCTGGTGCAAGCTGCCGTGGCCGGAATCCTGGCCGGGCGGTCAGGTGCGCGGGTACGTGGGCGGCGGACATCTGCTGATTGCGTTTCCCGCTCCCGACGGACTCCTCCAGCTCGCGTGGGTGATCCTCAAGGGGACCTACGGGGAGTTGCAGAAACGCGGCGTGGAAGAGTGGGTTCACGCCATGGCCGACCATGTGGACGACGAGTTTGCCGCGCATCTCGTCGCGAATTGCAACGCGATTTCCCGGCCCTTCCTCCTCGACTCGGTGACCGATTGTGTCGAGGGATGGGCGCGCCCGGGGGCTCTCGTGATCGGGGATGCCGCACACACCATGTCTCCCGTCGGCGGACAGGGGCTCAACGTCGCGATGCGCGACGCCGTGGTCGCGGCGAACCACCTCGTTCCCGCTTTCCTGCACGGGTACGACCTCGAGGCGGCGGCTGCGCGTGTGGAGCCAGAGCGCCGGCCCGAAATCGACGAGATTCAGTTTCTCGCTGCGCAACCGCCCCGGGTCGTCATGGGCCAGCGGTTCTTCCACGCGTGGATCCGTGGACTCGTCTCCGTGCTCGTGCGCTCGCCCTTCGTGCGGGGGCGGGTGGGAAGCGGCTTGATCGACAAGTTCTTCTTCGGAGTCACCGACGTCGAGCTCCGCGTCTGACGCAGACAGCTGCAGAATTTTCTTCTCGGCTCCGATCCCTCTCCCGATCTCGCTCGTGTTCTGCTTCGTGGCTCGGCGTTCTGTCCCAAGACGCCGCGCGAGATCCACGCTTCCTCGCCGTCCCCCCGAACCTCAGCAGTTCTTCCGCAGCGTGATTCCGTGCTTCTCGATCATCCGGTAGACGGCGCTTCGACTTCGCTCCATGGCATCGGCGGTGTGGGTCACATTTCCGCCGGTTTCCTGGAGAAGGGCGACGAGTTGCTCGCGTTCGCGCTTCGAGCCGAGCTCGCGGAAGCTCTCGAGGCTCTCGGCCTGCTCGGACAGGACGTCGGCGATGGTCTCCCGGCGCACCTGACGACCGCTCGAATAGGCGACGGCGCGCTCGATGACGCGCTCGAGCTCGGACACGTTGCCGCGCCAGCGCTGTTGGGCGAGGAGCTTGCGCGCGGCGGGCGAGAGCTTCGTGCGGCGACCGAGCGACGTGGCGACCCGTTGCACCAGCACGTCGGCGATGAGCGAAAGGTCGCTGTCGAGCGAACGCAGCGGTGGGAGTTCGAGGGCGAAGCGCAGCAGGATGCGCCCCATGCCGCGGCTGAATTTCTCGTTCTGGCCGAGAACGGACAGCGGCTCGACGCTGGAAGCGAGGATGCGCGGCCCGTCGCAGAAGTGTCGCGCGGCGAGGGTCTCGATGCGCTCGGTCCAGTAAGTCTGCGCCCGGCCGGGAAACTCCTCGATGTTGTGCAGGTGGACCACGCGCGGCTCGGGGGCGCCGGCGTCGAGCTCGAAGCACTCGGCGTCGACGTCCACGATCGCTGCGCCGTTCGTGTGGCCGAGCTCGCTGAGGATCCGGATTGCGGTGCGCCGCCCGGTTCCGGGCTCGCCCGAGACGAGCACGGGAGTGCGCAGGGCGGCGAGTCCCGCCAGGTGTTCACGGGTGCGGACCATCGCGCGGCTTCGACCGGCCAGCTGGTCCTCGAGCAGGGCGGCGTCGGGCGCTGACTCCGCGCCTCGGGCCGCGTTCGCGACGACGGCCACCAGGTCTTCGATCTCCACGTCGCGGGAGCAGATGAAATCATCTGCGCCGGATTTGAAGGCGGTCGCGGCGGCCTTTGCCGTGCCCTGTGACGTGAACAGGATGACGGGGACTTCGGACATGGCGCGGATGCGAGTCAGCAGGTCGATGCCGTCGGCGCGTGGCATCACGACGTCGCTGATGACGACGTCGGGCTCATCGCTGACGAACGCCCCCCAGGCTTCCTCGCCGTCGCGGGCCTCGACCACCGCGAAGCCCGCGTCCTCGAGCTCTGAACTCAGTGCCTGGCGGGGGAGTTGCTGATCGTCGACGACGAGGACCGTACTGCGCATCGGAGTTCTCCCAGGGGAGGATCCTAACACCGGTCGGTCCCTATCTATCCAAAACTGCATACGATTCGTGTCCTACCCGTGTCCGGAGTGTCCGATCGTGTTCGGTCCGCGGGGACCTTTTCAAGCGAAGTCCTCGCGCCGGTTCGCGTACCCTGGTCGGCGCCATGAAGCTTCAAGTCCACCTGGTCGACGGGACCTATGAATTGTTCCGCCACTACTTCGCGGTGCCGAGCCACCTCGATGCGAAGGGCGTGGACGTCGGCGCCACGCGGGGCGTCGTGGGCTCCGTGCTCAGCCTGCTCGAGGAGGGGGCGACCCACGTNGGCGTNGCAACGGATCACGTCGTCGAGTCGTTTCGCAACGATCTCTGGCCCGACTACAAGACCGGCGAGGGCATCGAGCCCGACCTCAAGAATCAGTTCTCGATTCTCGAGGAGGCGATCGCCGCGCTCGGGGTCGCTCTCTTCCCCATGGTCGAACGCGAGGCCGACGACGCCATGGCGTCGGCGGCGCAGGTGGCGGCGGCCGACGCTCGCGTGGGACGCGTGCTGCTCTGCACTCCCGACAAGGACCTGGGTCAGTGCGTTGGCGGACGTATCGTGCAGCTCGATCGCCGCAAGCGCGTCACCCTCGACGCGAAGGGGGTGAAGGAGAAGTTCGGCGTGCCTCCCGAGTCGATTCCCGACTACCTCGCGCTCGTCGGCGACAGTGCGGACGGATTTCCGGGTCTGCCGGGTTGGGGGGCGAAGAGCGCCGCTCGCGTGCTCGCGCGCTACGCACACATCGAGGACATTCCCGACTCGGCGAACGTCTGGTCGGTGAAGGTCCGTGGCGCGGCACGCCTCGCCGAAACGCTGGCGGAAAAGCGCGACCTCGCGATGCGCTTCAAACACCTCGCGACGCTGGCACCCGATCCGCCCGTGATCGAGACCATCGACGAGCTCGAATGGAAGGGCCCCACACCCGAGTTCGAAAAGGTCTGCGAACGCCTCGGCGCCCCCGCTCAACTCCGCCGCGCAAAGCAGCTCGCGGAGAAACGCTCCTAGCCGATCCTGTCCGACGGCTCGATGAGGACGGTGTCCGCGGGCTCTTCGATGCAGGTGTTCTCGATCGCGCCGAGGCCCTCGATCTCGACCTTCACCACGTCACCGGCCACGAGGTACTTGCGGGGATTCATCAGTGCTCCGGCGCCGCTCGGGGTCCCGGTCGATATGACGTCACCGGGCTCCAGCGTGAACGCGGTCGAAAGGTGTTCGACGAGGGTGAAGCAGTCGAAGAGCAGCTGCTCGGTGTTCGAGTTCTGACGCAGCTCGCCGTTCACCCAGGTCTCGAGCCGGAGCGTGTGGGGCTCGACCTCGTCCGCGGTCGTGAGCCACGGCCCGAGCGGGCAGTGGGTGTCCCACGATTTTCCCATCGTGAACGTCGCCGAGCGCATCTGCCAATCGCGCACGCTCACGTCGTCGGCCACGCAGTAGCCCGCGATCACTTCCGCGGCGCGGTCGCGCGGTACGTGGCGACAACGCCGGCCGATCACCACCGCGAGTTCGCCCTCGTAGTCGAGCTTGTCGCTCGCGCGCGGGACGTGGATGGGATCGAAGGGCCCCGTGACCGAGGTGCTCTGCTTGTTGAAGATCATCGGGATCTCCGGCGTCTTCATCCCGGTTTCCTCGATGTGATCCCTGTAGTTGAGGCCTACGGCGAGAACCTTCGAAGGCTTCGGGATCGGCGCCAGGAGCCTCACGCTTGCGGCGTCGAGCCTCCCCTGGTCGCCCGCGACCGCGGATCGCGCGGCATCCAGAGCGGCGCGGCCGGCAGCGAGGAAGGCGCACATTTCCGTGGGCAGCGCCGGGGCGGCATCGGCGAGATCCACCACGGAGTCACCGTCGTGAACGCCGATTCGGGTCCGGTTCTCGTGGCTGAACGTGATCAGTTTCATCAGAGCCCCCTGCAGGCCGGTCCGCTGAGATCGCTTCTTCGGCGCTGCGCGCCTTGTCCCCCCATATATAGGGATTTAACTTGGGACTGTGTCGCGCTCGTCGCTCGTGCCCAGCGTTTCCCTGCCCGCGATCGTGCTCGCCGGCGACCGCCGGGCCGCCAAGGCGGTCTACGGCGAGAGCAAGGTCTATCTCGAGATCGCCGGAAAGCCCCTCGTGGCCCACGTCGTCGAGGTGCTCCAGGCCGTTCCCGAAGTGTCGGAGGTCTGGGTGGTCGGCGACGCCGAGCGACTCGGCGCGCTCTTCGACGAGCCCGCACAGCGCTCGCGCATCCAAAAGCCGCTCCACATCGTCGAGCAGCTCCGCAGCCTCTACGAGAATGGTTGGCAGACCTATCGCCGGCTGCTGCCCGCTGCGGGGCCCCAAGGTCGCGATCCCGAAGAGGCGGACCTCGATCTCCGAGTCCTCTACCTCTCGGGCGATCTGCCGTTCGCGACCCCCCAGGAGATCTCGACCTTCGTACGCCGTGCCGTCGCGTCTGGGCGGAGCTACGTGCTGGGCCTCGTCACGAGCGACTCGCTCACCAGCTTTCAGCCCGGTACACCCGGCGGACCGGGCATCGAGCCCGAGTTCTTCCATCTCAAAGAGGGTCGGTTCCGCCAGAGCAACCTCCATCTCCTGAAGCCCGCTCGCATCCTCAATCGCTTCTACGTCGAGGAGATGTACGAGCACCGCTATCAGCGGGAATGGGGGAATATCGCCGCACTTGCCTGGCGGTTGCTGACCAGCGAGCAGGGCGGTCTGGTGGTCATGGCCTACTACGCGCTGATGCATCTGGCGCTGATGGTGAATCGCTTGGGTCTGGGGCGCCTCGCGGATCGCATCCGCTCCTGGGTGCCGTCGCATCGCATCGAGCGCGGCTGCAGCGAGCTGCTGCGGGCGGAGTTCTGCTTCGAGTTCACGGAAGCGGGGGGCTGCGCGGTCGACATCGACAACGAGGCCGAGTACGACGCGGCGCGCGAGCGCTATGCGGAGTGGCACGCCGCCCAGGCGAAACGCGCGGTCGATCTCTACGGCCCGATCCCACTCGGGGCGGAATCATCCGCCCAGCCGGGAGCCAACGAATCTTCCGCGTCGAAGCGCGCATCGGAGGAGGGGTGACCCAGGCGTCGAAGCTCGCCGCCGCGGTGCGGCAGACGGCCGGACTCTTCGAACTCCCTCAGCGCCAGGTGATCGAGGTGCGGGGGAGCGATCGGGTCCGCTGGCTGAACGGCATGCTGTCGAACGACATCGCAGCGCTGGAGGTAAATGGACCCAACAGCGGCTGCTATGCCCTGCTCCTCACCCGTCAGGGTCGGATCGTGGCGGATCTCCAGGTCCTCGCCCAGCCGGACGTCTTCTGGCTCGACGTCGAGTCCGCGGCCGCCGAAGCGACGATCTCCAGCCTCGAAAAGTTCATCGTGGCCGACGATGTCGAGCTCGTGCGCCGCCCCACGATTTCCAGATTGGGGCTGGAAGGCCCCAATTCTCGAAGAATCCTCGATTCCGCCGCCCCTCGAGGCTTCCCCGATCTCGCTCCCAACGGCTGTGCGGAGATCGAGCTGGCGGGCGTTTCGGGGCTCGTTGCGGCTTTCGGCTGGAGTGGAGAGGTTTCTTTTCAATTTTTTTTCGAGGCCGCCGGAGGCGCTCCCGAGGCGTTTCGGAGCGCGCTCAGCGAGTGCGGGTCCGGGCTCGGAATGCTCGCGGGCTCCCTGCAGGCCCTCGAAATTCTTCGGGTCGAAGCGGGCGTACCGCGCTTCGGGTCGGAGCTCGATGAAGGGGTGCTGCCCGCCGAAGCGCGGCTCGAGCGCGCCATCTCCACGACGAAGGGCTGCTACACGGGTCAGGAGGTCGTCGAGCGCATGCGCGCTCGCGGTCGCGTTGGCCATCTCCTGGTGGGGTTGCGCACTGCCGGGACGCCCCCCGAACCGGGGATGCGCCTCACTGCAGCGGCCGGTGGGTCGGCCTCGGTGGGCGAAGTGACGAGTGTGTGTCGTTCCGACCTGGCAGGTCCCATCGCGCTCGGCTTCGTGCGGGTTGCCCACGCGGAGCCGGGCAACCGTGTCTATTTCGGCGCAGCTTCCACGGAAGTCGTCGAGCTTCCCTTCGTCGCGCCGTCTTCTGTCTCGTGAGCGCTGCCCCGCCCCCCACCAGCATCGTCGTCTTCGCGAAGCGGCCGCGCCCCGGTTTCGTCAAGACGCGAATGACGCCGCCTCTGTCGTCGCGGCAGGCCTCCGACCTCTACGCGCATCTGCTCGATGACGTGCTCGCCGCCACGGCGGCATTCTCCGACGAGCAGGGCCTGTTTCCAGTCCTCGCGGTCCATCCCCCGGAGGCTTGCGGGGAACTGGCGCGACGCGCACCCACCGGCTTTCGCGTGGTGGCGCAGCGCGGTGTGGATCTGTCGCAGCGGATGGACTGGGCGGTGCGCGAGGCGGCGGCGGGTGGCGCGCGCCGCGTGCTCCTGCGGGGAAGCGACAGTCCGCTGCTCGATGGCGCGGTGGTGCGCGAGATCACGGAGGCGCTCGAAGGGAGCGACGTCGCGATCTGCCCGGACCGCGATGGGGGATACAACCTCATCGGTCTGCGCGAACCCATCGCGGGCCTTTTCGATCACCCGATGAGTACGCGTTCGGTGCTCGATGACACCCTCGCGAACGCGAAGTCACTCGGATACAGCAGCCACGTGCTCGAACCCGGCTTCGATCTCGACACCGCGCACGACCTGCTGCTCCTCGCCGCCGAGCGTGCACGCCGTGACCTGAAAATGTGTCACCGAACGCTCGCCTACCTGGACGAAAACCGGCTCTGGGAGGCGTCGAAGAAATGGGTGGCCGAGTCAAAAACAGCGTGCTAAACAGCCGCTCCCCCCGGATGCAATGTCCTTAACAACACCCGGTGCCTCGGCACCCGCCAAAAAACTGACACTTTGCGGAGTCGATGAAAGGCGCGATCGGGTGAAAGAGAGTTTGCGAAGCCTGACGAGATTCGGTAACTCGCAGCTATACACACGAGAAGGTGTGCGAAGAGCTTATTGAGCCCGCGACCTTTTCCCCCCCCCGACATGACGAATAGGTTTCCCGCATGGCCACGGTGGTCTGCGTTGCGCTCAAGTTGGGCGTTGGAAAAGTGACACGACAATGAGGAGGGGTATCGCAATGCGAGCCTACTGGAAGACCCTAGTCGCGGTAGCGGCCATTCTCGTCGTCGTCCCGCAACTAGCGGCGGCGGACGAAGTTCAAGACCAGCTGAATCAAATGCAGGAGCGGATGGCTCAGCTCGAGGACAGCCTGAAGGCGACCCAGGACGAGTTGGTCTCGGCTCAGGGCCAGGTGGAAGAGCAGCAGAACGTCATCCGCCGCTCGGGCCTCGACGAAGAGCGCTCGGGGCTCTCCGCCCTGTCGGCGTTCCTCAACGACACCGAGTTCGGTGGCGCGGTTGCGGCGAGCTACAACTACAACTTCAATGATCCGGGCGATAGCGTGAACGGCGGGATCACGACGCACGGAACGAACAATTCGTTCCAGGTCGACCAGGTCCACTTCTCCATGTCGAACGATTCGACGGAGAAGAGCCGCGCGGGCTTTGGCTTCGACGCCATTCACGGTGCCACAAGCGCCAATGGTGACGGTCCCCAGATCATGCAGGCCTACGCGTCGTACCTGATGCCCGTGGCCAGCGGCTTGACGTTGACGGCCGGACGCTTCGACAGCGCCATGGGCGCCGAGGTCGTCTACGTCGGGCAGAACCTCAACATCACGCGCGGTCTGGTGCGGGCCCTGCAGCCCGTCAACCACAACGGCGCCAAGCTCGACCTGGCGTTCAACGACAACCTGAGCGTGTCGGCCTCCGTGTCGAACACCGGCTTTGCCGGAAATACCAGCAATGCCGATACGAACGACGCCAAGACGTGGACGGTCGGCGCCGGCTGGTCGAGTGACATGGCGGGTCTGAGCGTCACCTACATGGCGTTCGACGACGCCGTTCTTGGCAG
>JABSQW010000103.1 GCA_013215605.1 Myxococcales bacterium | reverse complement strand
ACCGACCTCTCCCCACCTCGACTCCCTCGCGGCTGAGGCGCTCGTCTTCAGCGAAGCCGTGACGCTCGTTCCGAAGACCGGGCCCTCCTTCGCGAGTCACTTCACCGGTCTGCAGCCAACTACTCACGGTGTCACGGGAAATATGATGGCGTTGCCGGCTGAGATCCCCGTTCTGGCCGAGCGACTCCGCCAGGCTGGCTACGCCACCACCGCCTTCGTGAGCAACCCGATCCTCTCCCCGAGGAAGGGCTTCGATCGCGGCTTCGACCACTACGAACAGTTTCCCAGGGACGACGGCCTCGTCGAACTCGTCACAGCCTTCGAAGCCTGGGGGGAAGCGACGAGTTGGTCGCAGCCCAGCTTCGTCTGGATCCACTTCATCGATCCGCACGGTCCCTACACTCCGCCGCCGGTGCTTCGCGAGCTTTTCGTCGGTGATGAACTCTTCGACTCGGACGATCGCTTGATTCCAGTGGACTACGACCCCCCGGTGCCGGGCCGTCGCAACCGGGTGCTCGGGGCGGTCCCCGCCTACCAGCGCCAGGGCGACGAGGGCCGCGTCGCCTGGTACGTGAGCCAGTACGACGCGGAGATCCGCCACATGGATGACGCGTTCGGGCGGCTGACCGCGCTGCTGCACAGACGGGGTCTCTACGATGCTGCGGGGATCCTCTTCACCGCCGATCACGGTGAGAGCCTCGGCGAACACGACTACTACTTCGAGCACGGCTGGTTCGTCTACGACGCGACGCTTCGGGTGCCGCTGCTCGTGAAGCCGCCGGGCCCGGGGCGGCACCAGCAACACGACGAGCAGGTGAGCAACCTCGATACGCTGCCCACGCTCCTCGCGATGGCGGGGTTGCCAATCCCCTCGGAGCTCCCGGGTCGGAGCCTGCTCGGAGCTCTCTCCGAGCGGCCCGTGCTGGCGAAGAATCCGTCGACGTATTCGCCCCGCTTCCTGGCGCTCCGAACTCCCGACCACAAGTGGATCCTCCAGCTCACCAACGGGGGCGAAGAGATCTACGACCTGGTCGCCGACCCGGGAGAAACGCAGAATCGCCTGTCGTTCGAGCCGGAGCTCGCCGCCCGCCTGCGCGCCGAGGCGAAGCGCCAGGAGGCCGCGATCCGGGCGCCGGCTCGGCGAGCACCGCGCGTGGTCGAGCCCGGCGGCGACGAAGCCGAGTTCCTGCGAGCCCTCGGCTACGCGGAATAGCGGAGCGCGACCCGAGGCGCCGCCGTGCGAATCCCCACCGGCGGGTGGGGTCTGCGGAAACCCGACGCGCAGGACGGCGGATTCCGGTGCCTGTAGACTCGCGGCCGCGACGCGGGGGATTTCGAGGGTGGCTTTCGGTGCGACCGAAGACAGCGCGGCAGCTGGGACGTCGTCGGTAGAGAGTCGACGGGGTCTCCTCATCGGACTGGCGCTCGCGGTCTGGTTCGGAGTCGCGGCGCACGGCCTCGACACCAACGGCGCCACCCTCGACATGGGCGAGTTCCTGAGCAACCCGGTGCGGATGCTCTATGGCGAGCTGCCGTACCGGGATTTCTGGCTGGTGACCGCGCCAGGAGAGGTGTTGCTGCCCGCCTGGCTGTACCAGCTGGGACTGGACATGAACGGCGTCAAGCGCGTGATGGCGGCGGTGAGTGTACTGGCCGGCCTGATGGCATTCGCCGTCGCACGGAGGCTGCTGAAATCCGATCTCGCGGCGACCCTGGTGGCGTGCCTGGTCTTCTTCGACGGCCTCACCTACCACCACCAGGGATTTCGCTACATCCACGTCTACCTGGTGGCGGTTCTCGCCGCGTTCGGCTGCCTGCTCCACTTCTGGTCGTCGGGACGTCGCCGGAGCCTGTTCGCGTGCGGACTTCTGCTGGGTGTGGGGATGAGCTTCCGTCTCTTCTACGCCGGCGGCGCTGCGGCGGCCTGCTTCCTGACGTTGGCCTGGGAGTCTCGCCGGCGGGGTGACCCGCCGGGTTCGATGTTCAGGAACCTCGGCGCGCTCGCGTCCGGGGTCCTGGTGGTCCTCGCTGGGGTCTCGTTGCTCCTTGCGGACGTCCTTCCCGAGATGGGGTGGTCCGTGTTGGTGGAATCCGTCGCGCACGGGAGCGTGCGCAGCGCCGGCGGATACCTCGAACTGCTGATCGAAGCCGGGCGGTCGCTCGCCTCCACGGCCGGCGCGCTCTTCCTCGGGGCGCCGGGGGGTCTCTGGGTCAAGGCCGTGGGATCGCTGGAGGAACTGCTGACGCGTCTGCTTCCCTTTCTGGTGGTGGCGCTGTTCTCCGTCTGGTCGCGCGCGACGAGAAGCGCAGCATCCGGGCCCCATCCGCCGCCGGCCGTGAGGGCCGGACTGTGGACCTTGCTCATCTGGGGGGGGATTCTCTTCCTGCGCGGCTTCACCCGCGGCTCGATCCAGAAGATCGCCCACGCGACGACGCCCTTGTTCTTCATCCTCGTCTTCTTGTGGCGCGAGTTCCGGCGCCTCGGGAACGAATCGGGAAAGCGATCGCATCGCCTGGCCGCCTCGGTGCTGTTCGTCTTCGTCCTGGGCTTCGGCCTGCACTGGGCGGCCGTCACGTACGAGCAGATCGAATCGCGGATTCATCTCCGCCCCGTGGTCCGCGGTCCTTACGGGAAGCTCTACATGTCCAACAGGGCAAACGCAGCGGACGCCCAACGGGTCATCGACCTCGTGACCGCGAAGACCCGCGAGGGGGACTTCCTCTTCGCCACGCCCAAGAAGGCGCCGGTGTTCTACGCGCTGACCCGCCGGCGGAATCCGACCCGGTACGACTCCCTCATCGACCTGGTCTATCGGCCTTCCGAAGCGGCCCAACGGGAGGTGTGCGGTGCGCTGGTCGGACACCCGACGGCATTGGTCGTCCACTCCCGATCCTGGGGCTTCGGTTCGGATCCTGCCCTCCAGTTCGATCGAACCTGTCCGATCCTGAACGACTGCATCGAACGAGAATTCGAACCGCTCGCCCAGGTCGGGGAGTACGAAGTGTTGAGATCCAGGGGCCCATGACGTTCGTCCCACGGGGACCTCCCCGGGTCTATCGATGCAGGAAGGGCTCTACGGCCTCCGGTGGAACGCGCGTAAATCGATAGATGCGCTTGCGCTTCCCGTCCCGGATCTCGGGATTCCAGAACTCCCACACGATGTCGCCGCTGCGCGTTACCTCGAAGGCACGGCCGCGCTCGGCCTCGCAGATGAGCGTATTGCCGTTGGCGAGCCGCTGGCTGCTCCCGCGCCGAGCCGTGAAGAAGTCGGTCCGGGGGGTGGCCTCGTAGGACCAGACGATCTCGCCGGAGGGGGGATCGATCTCGAGGATGCGGCTGAACCCGCGCCGGTAGCCGTTGTCGAAGACCAGGATGTGCCCGTTCGCCAGCAGCGTCGGCATGTGTGGAGCGTCGAGCGTGCCGGTTCCCCAGTCCCACACCACCGAGGAATCGTCGCGATCGAGGATCAGCACCAGGTTGGCGTTGCGCAGGCAGACGAGCAGGTTGCCGGCCCGGAAACGCGGGTCCTTCGACCCGAGCGAAGTTTCGGGGAGCACCTCGACCGTGTTGAGGTGGTAGTAGTCCCAACGCTTCCTTTCAGCCGGTTCTTGCTCCGCCGCTTCTTCGGCTGTCGCCGGGGCGTCGAGGGCAGAGGGAGCGTGGTAGCGCTGCAGCTCTTCCAGGTGTTCGAAGGTCGACCAGGTCCGGAGCCGCCGTCCCCGGGTGTCGACCTGGAGGAGTCCGTCGAACTTCACCCGGCGGCCGAGGTACGAACGGCGCGAGTCGATGAAGGGCGCCCACACGCTGCCGTCGGGCGCCGTCGCCACGTCGTGGTGCACCGGGACTTCGACCTCCCAGACGACGTCGCCGTCCCAGCTCAGGCGAACGAGCGCCTGCCGCGTGCACACGACGAGCAGGTCCCCGTCGGGCAGGAGCTCTGCGTGCTCGCAGAACTTCTTTCCCGGCAGCTTCCAGGTGCGCACACGCTCGCCCGCGAGATCCATGAGGATCACCTCGTCGACGTCGTTGGTGTAGAGGTTGTAGCCGGGCGACGTTCGCGCCGGGTCGAAGACGGTCACCGAGCGCAGCGTGTCGTCGGTCCGATCGTCCCAGTCCGTGTAGCCGAGGTCCCGGAGTAGCTCGAGATCGCGGGCCAACGCCTCGCTCGGGGACCGCTCCGGCGGGAGATCGCCGCTTTCGGGCGGATCCTCGGCGGCCGGACTGCACGCCAGCGGGAGCGCGATCGCGAGCACCACGAGCGCCCGGCGCGAGCGCGTGAAACGCCGCCGCCGTTTCGGATGGAGTGCGTCATCGCATCGGGTCGTCGTCACGGCGCGCGGTTCCTCGGGCTACTCGATGTAGCCGACGGCCCTCAAGTGTTCGAGCGTCTTCTCGTCGATCTCGATCCCTGGGCCGGTCTTCACCTCGCCGCGGTCGCGCCAGTCGAGGAGCTCCGTCAGCATGCGGGCCGCGCGCTCGCCCTCGCCCGGGACGGGGTGCAGCTCTTCGGGATCCTCGCTCACGTGATACAGCCGCGCTTCCGCGCCCCCGTCGGCCCGCGTCCGATCGTAGATGAGTCTCCAGTCGCCCTGGCGGATCGCGGCGCCGGTGGCCGGAGTCAGGCGGTGCTTGATGAACGCGAACAGCGGCCGGTCGGCGTTGGCATCGGCCGCGTCTCCGATCAGTGGGCGGCCCTCCATCTCGGGCGGAACCGGGATGCCCAGTTGCTGGAGGATCGTGGGGGGGACGTCGCCGATGGACACGGCCTCGGCAACGCTTCGGCGTCCCGGTGTTCCGGGAATCCGCAGGATCAGCGGCACGTGGAGCATCTCCCGGTAGACGGTGATGCCGTGCTTGAAGAAGCCGTGCTCGAGAAACGCCTCTCCGTGATCGGAGGTCACGATGAGGATCGTGTCGTCCATCAGGCCCCTGCTTCGCAGCGCGTCGAAGAAGCGGCCGAGATGGTGGTCGGTGTAGGCGATGCCATTGTCGTAGAGCGCCTTCAGGGTTTCGATGCGCTGCTTCGGAAAATCCCCGGGATCCTTCGTGCCGTGGAAGTACGCCTTGTTGAGTGCGTTGAGGTAGAGGGTGCCGGCGCCGAGGTCCGCTGCGCTCCACGTGAACCGCGCGTCCTCGTCGGCGACGAAGCGGAATCGATACGGCGCGGGCTTGTCGTAGGGAAAGATCCTGTCGTCCGGGCGGGGTGTGTCCGCGCGAATCGCGTGAACGGACTTCGTGTGCAGGAACATGAAGAAGGGGCGGCCGTCACGCTGGCCGTCGAGCCACTCCGTGGCGGCGTCTACGCTGGCGGCGGTGTCGAAGTCGTAGAACAGGTCGTCGCGGTGGGGTGCGTGATGGTAGGCGTCGAAGCCGCGGGCGAAGCCGCGCCGACTGCCGAGCCATCCGCTGCTCGAAGAGTCGACGAAGGCAACGGTCTGGTAGCCGGATTCCTGGAGGATCTCGCTGACGATCCTGGCGTCGCTCGGGATCGTGCTCTGGTCCCCGCCGTGCGAGATGCCCATCCGGTAGGGATGATTTCCGGTGAGCATCATGACGTGGGAGGGCAGGGTGCGGGGAGCTGGCGAGAACGCGTTCGCGAAGACGATCGACTCTTCTGCGAGTCGATCGAGGGCGGGCGAGGTGTCCCGCGAGTAGCCGTACACGCCGAGATGGTCGGCCCGGAGTGTGTCGATGGAGATCAGCAGGACGTTGGGCCGGG
Source organism: Myxococcales bacterium (assembly GCA_013215605.1). Lineage (GTDB taxonomy): Bacteria > Myxococcota_A > UBA9160 > UBA9160 > SMWR01 > JABSQW01. The sequence goes on along the minus strand of JABSQW010000103.1, from coordinate 5,611 downwards.
TTTCCCCGCCGCACGCCAGCAAGCACGCCAACCACGGGGCGGCCAGCACCCCGAGCATCAGCTTCCGACGCTTCTTCATCGTCGTCACGGCCGCAGAGCGTTGCGCATCCCTTCGGGCATCGGCAACCGACCCCTTCCGTGGATCGGCCGCTCAGTCCTCCACCACGTGCGTCTCGAAGATCTCGCGTTCACGTTGCCAGGCTCGCTCGTCGAAGCTCCCATCGTCTCGTAGGCACGCCACCGCGGCGCGGGCCATGTAGAGGGCGTGGTGGGTGTTGTCGTGGACGAAGAGGCCCTGGCGCCCGAAGCTGAGGAGACCCTCGACGTCCGCGAGCCAGCGATCGATCGGATCGAACTGCGTCTCGAAGCCCGACCGGTACACGGGATACGCCGCCGGTAGACGTCGGGTCACGACCTCGCGAATCGGGCACGGCAGCGGCAGACCCGAGCGGGCCAGGCCGTCGGCGACCCGCTCGCCCAGGGCCCCGTCTTCGAGGGACCAGACCTCGTCGGAGGGCGAGCAGGGCATCTCCACGCACAAGACCGTTCTTCCGCGGGGCGCGAGGTCCGTGTAGTTCTTCGGCTCCGAGATCCGCGTGAACGGGACGTCGGCGCCCGGAAAGTAGTGGGCGTCGTAGCCGGTGAAGCGGTCCACGTCGAGCACGAGGTAGATGAGCAGCAGGGCGCGCAACTCGAGATTCTCCGCCGCCCGGCGAATCTCTTCCGGGGCGGACGGGTCGAGGAACCGGGCCAAGACCGTGATCGGAAGCGTCGACCACACCCGGGGCGCCGCAAGTCGCCGGGTCTCATCGCCGGATCGAAGCTCCACCTCGAAGCCCCCTTGCGGCGCGCGGTGCACGCGGGTCACCCGGGAGCCCAGGGAGATCTGCGCTCCGGCCGCTTCGGCGGCAGCCGCCAGGGACTCGGAGATCTGACCGTAGCCCCGGCGTGGGTAGTAGAAGATGCCGCGCGACTGGGCCGCGCCGCTGCCGGTCCCGCCGGGCAGAAGCCGGCGAAGCACTGCGCCGAGGCTGCCCGAGGAGACGCGCTTGGTGGCCTGAACCGCGGAGATCTCCCCGGGCTCGATGCCCCAGATCTTCCGCGCGTAGGGGAAGTAGAAGTCGCGACAGATGGTCCTGCCGAGGCCGCGCTCGAGGACACTCGCGAACGTATCCGTCTCGTCCCGGTTCGCGCCGCCGCCGGCGCCCAGGCCCGGCAGCAGCTTCCGGGCCAGGTCCAGTCCCACGCCTGCAGCGAAGCGGGGATCGACCCGCAGCGCCAGATCCAGTGGCCGCAGAGGGAAGTGAATCCAGCGGCCGAGCAGGCGGATGCGCCCGTGCCTCGGTCGCTCGAGGAGATCCTCGCCCAGCAACTCGCGAAGCTCGGCGAACACCGCCGGGTGGCTGGCCGGGTGGAGTCGGTGGCTTCCGAAGTCGACCCGCAGGCCCGCGAGTTCGAAGCTTCCCGCGTTGCCTCCGACCGCGGCCTGTGCCTCGACGAGGTGCACGGACAGGCCGCGCCGGGCCAGACCGTTGGCGGCGGCGAGTCCGGCCGGCCCGGCGCCCAGCACGATGACGTCGAGGCCGCTCACGCCGCGCTCCCGTCTGCGGCACGCGCCCAGCCGCGGCTCGCGAAGGCGAGCCCACCCGCGACGAGGCCCAGGACGATCAACGCCGCCTGCCAGAGGAGCGACTCGGCTACCGCCAGCGCGGGGTCGACGCCGAAGGGGACCAGCAGACCGGCGAGGGCAGCCTCGCGCACCCCGAGCCCCCCCAGGCTGATGGGAGTCAGCGCGATCAGCTTGGCCAGGGGCCAGGCGAGGAACCAGACCGCAAGCGGCACCTCGATTCCCATGGCGCGACCCAGTGCCACGTTCAGCGCGACGAACGTCGTCTGGACAGCGACCGAGAGCAGCAGCGCGAGCGTCGCTGCAGCCGGTGACCGGGCCAGCGAGTCGGCCGCCTCGAGGAGTTGTACGACGGGCCGTTCCAGGGCCCGCGGAAGTGCCGCGGCCGGAATCCGCCGCAGAGCCCAGGGCCCGAGGCCGACCGCGAGAACGAGCAGGCCAGCGACGGAGCCCAGCACCGGCCCGCTGGCCGCGGGCGGGACGCCCGGTGCCAGGGCGACGCCCGTGGCGGCGAGCATCACGAGCACGGCGGTGTCGATGACGCGGTCGCCGAGACCGCCGACGACGATCGACTCGATTCGACGTCCCGAGCCCGCCAGGAAGCCCGCGCGCACCACGTCTCCGCCGACCAGCGAGGGAAGGCAGAGGTTGGCGAAGAGCCCCGCGGCGTGGGCGCGAAGTGCCTCGATGGCACGGCACGGCAGGCCCGCCGCTCCGAGAAGCACGCGCCACTTGAAGGAGGCGACGACGTGCCCGGCCGTCAAGCCCGCCAGAACTCCGATCCAGACTCCGGCGGGAGCCCGTCCCAGGGCCTCCATCAGCCGTGGGACCGGGAGCCAGGCCAAGAGGACGGCGAACACCCCGACGGTGAGCCCCGCTCTCAGCCCGAAGCTCCACCAACGGCGTCGGGTTCGCAGTTCGTCGCGGAGCCCGGTGGCTGCAGACCCCTCTTCCGGGTCACCCGTCAACGACGACCGCCGCCCAGTCCGACGCGGGCGATCTGATCGGCCAGCAGGCCCACCGCCCAGAGCAGGGTTCCGCCCAGGAAGAAGAGGACGGCCGTCTCCGAGAGATTCGAGAGCATGACGTCGTGGACGAACTTGGCGAGACCGCACAGGAAGAACACGCCGCCCGCGGGAAGGAACACCTTGAGCGGGTTGAAATAGACGATCGTTCTCAGGATCAGGACCATGAACTCGAGCGCGTGCCACGGGCGGATCTTCGACTGGCCCACCCGTTCGAAATAGTCGATGGGGTGGTAGTAGACGAGTTGGTCGGAGCACAGGGAAGCCAGCGTGATCGTCGTGGTGAAGGAGAAGCCCGCGGGCAGGATGTGCTCGAAGCGCAGCACCGTCTCGCGACGGAGGACCCGCAGGCCGGAGTTGAGGTCGGGGATCGGGCGTCCCGCCAGATAGCTGGCCAGCAGGCCGAGGAGCCATTTGGCCGGCCGCCGCGACCAGGGGATGGCCACGTTCTCGCCGGTGCGCGCGCCCACGACCATGTCGTACGCGTCGGCGTGGGCGATCAACTCGGGAATCGCGGCCGCCGGATAGGTGCCGTCCGCGTCCGTGATCACGATCAGGGGATTTCGAGCCGCCCGGATCCCGACCTTGAGCGCGGCGCCGTAGCCGCGGTTCTCGGGCTGGTCGATGACGGTCGCGCCAGCGTCCCTGGCTCGTCTGGAGGTGGCGTCGGTGGAGCCGTCGTTGACCACGATGATCTCGTGATCTCCGGGGACCTGCTCCAGCGCGGCACGGACCTCGCGGATGCCGGCCTCGATCCACTCCTCCTCGTCGAAGGCGGGGACCACCACGCTGACGTCGCGCGAATCCATCTCGGCCGCTATCGGAACCCCCTGTCGTGGAATCGAGCCCATTCTAGGCGCGCCCTGCAGCGCCCGCACGACTGCGAGCCGCACCTTACGGTCGCGGACTGCCCACCCCGATGCGTGTCCCGGGGCCGCGGACCCGCCAGATGGAGGCGCCGCCCGCGAGCTGCGGTTCGCCGTAGCGCGCGCCGAGATAGTTGGCGATGTCCCGGGACAGGGGATTGCGCGTCGAGCCGACGACGAGCGTGTCGAGTGCGTAGCGCTCCACGGTGGCCTCCACGCCGCGCTCGACGCCGTGGCGGAGTGCGGCGCGGTGCAGGCTGTAGAACCGCCGCTCGAGGAGCGCGTTGTAGTCGAAGGCGCGAACCGTCCCCACGCGAGCATTTTCGGGCAGCTGGGCGTCGACGGCCGAAAGCTCCGCGATCAGCGCCTCGTACGTGCGCTCGCGCTCGGCGACGGAACTGCCGCGCGAGGCGTCGTGAATGCCGAGCGCGAGCACCGCGACCGCGACCAGCGGTGTCGCGACGCGCCCGCCGAGCCCGGCGGTTGCGGCGTCGCGCGCGACCTCGACGAGCGACGCCAGGGCGATGAGGTAGACGGGCAGCAGCAGCCGGCCGCCGAAGCCGAAGTAGAAGAGCAGGACGAGCAGGCTCGCCACGGCGAAGCCCTCAGCCGCCCCCCGGCGCCGCAGCATCTGCAGTGCCAGCGCCCCGAGTAGCGCCGCCGCGAACAGCGGAGAGCCGCGAACGCCACCCGCCTCCGCCTCACCGGGCGATGCGGCCACGTGCAGCTGCAGCCGACTCCCGAGCACTTCGACGATCTGGCGCGCGCGCAGCGGTGCGCGGCCCAGGATCTCGCCGAGCCCGAGGCGGCGGGAGTGGGGATCGCCCTGATCCTCGTGCAGCATGGCGGTCGCGTAGGAGTGGATCTTGGTCTGGTCCATCGCGCCCTGCGGCGCAGCAGCGGTGGCGTAGACGAGCCACGGCAGCGCCAAGAGCAGTGCCGCGCCCGTGCAGACGGCGACGCGCAGCGCCGCTGTCGGGCCGCGGCTCTCCGGCGCCGCGGATTCCGCTGCACTTCGGCGCCCGGGCGCGTCGAGGAACCGCGCCAGTGCGATGGCGGGGATGAGCAGCAGCGACGCCGTGCGCAGCAGCGAGACGAGACCGATCGCGATTCCCAATAGCCCCTCGGAGCGCAACGACGGACGCGCCCGCGCGCGCCCATCGAGGAGCAGACACAAGAGCACGCCCGCCGCTCCCGGCACGTCCGACATCACGTTGTTGCAGAGCCGCTGGAATTCCGGATTCAGCCAGACACAGCAGGCGGTTGCGATCGCCAGCGTCACGCCCACCCGCGGCAGCAGCCACGCGCAGAGCGCGGCGACGCCGAGCACGCCGAAGCCGCTGACGAGCAGGTGGAGTGCGAAGAAGTCGAGCCCGGCCAGCTCGATCACGCCGGCCACGAGGAGCGGGAAGCCGGGCGGCCGCAGCGTGTAGGGCTCGCCCAGGTACGTGTAACCCTCGCCCGCAGCCAGAGAGCGGGCGGTGGAGAGATACAGCGAGGCATCGGGCCGCGCCTCGTACCAGGGGTGCACGGTAAAGGCGAGGCTGGCCAGCAGCAGCGCCCCCGAGACCACGAGCGCCGCGCGCTCGGCCGGGCTCGGCAGCGTGGAGTGGGGTTCGGCGCGCTCCGCGCGGTTGCGTGTCGCCCCCGAATCCATCGCCACAAGAATACGCGGATGGGGGGAGGGCCGCCCGATTCCGCGAGAGATTGTCCACCCGAGGTCATGACGTCGTAGACGACCCGCAGCCTCAGAGGCGACAATCGGTGGCCGTCATCCACTTGCGCGGCGCCGATCGCCAGGGAGAACTCTGCATGCAGCGCTATATCGTCATCTCGTCGGACTGCCACGCCGGGCCGAACTCGCCCGAATACCGCGAGTTTCTCGACCCTGCGTACCGCGCGGACTTCGACCACGAGCTCGAGCACCGCGAACAGCTCATCGCCGAGCGGCGCGCCGCGGCCGGGATGCCCTCCAATGTGAGCTTCATGGGCGACGCCGACTTCCAGGAGGAGTGGTTCGGCGAAGACGACGAGGGCAACAGCCTCCACGAGATCGGCCTGCGCGGCGCCTGGGACGCGGCACGACGCGACCA
>JABSQW010000102.1 GCA_013215605.1 Myxococcales bacterium | reverse complement strand
CAAGCCGGCACCGCACCGACCGTGAGCGATGGCGTCTCGTGCACCGACGACAGTTGCGATGAGGTGAATGACGTCATCGTCAACGCCGTCAAAGACGCCAACTGCGATAACGGCGCCTTCTGCGACGGCTCCGAGACCTGTGACGCCGTCAACGACTGCCAGGACGGCAGCGACCCGGTGGCGAATGATGGCGTCTCGTGCACCGACGACAGCTGCGATGAAGTGAATGACGTCATCGTCCATGCGGCCAACGACGCCAGCTGCGACGACGCCCTCTTCTGCAACGGCGCCGAAACCTGCGATGCCAGCCTCGACTGCCAGGCCGGCACGCCGCCCACCACCAGTGACGGCTTGGCCTGCACGGTGGACAGCTGCGACGAAACGCTGGATGTCGTCGTGAACACCGCCGACGACAACCTCTGCGACGACGGTAATCCGTGTACCGCGGGCATCTGTGACTCGGAGACCGGCTGCGCAAACGTACCCGTGGAGGGCTGTGTGGTCTCGGTTCCGTCGGCTGATTGGGGTGGGAGGCTCCTGATGGTGCTCTTGATCGGAGCTGCAGCCCTGCGTGAACTCGCTTACGCCCGGCGTTCAGCCAGAACGAGAGGACGATGAGGGCCGACCTACTGCGGAGAAGACGGCGTCGAGGGCATCACGCTGCCAGGCTCTCGAGCCACGCCTGGCCAGAACTCCCCCTACCGCCCTGCCCAGCCTCAACCCGGCTTCAATTTCGCAGAAAACCCCTCACCGGAACTTGAACCCAAGCTGCAAAGCCCGCTTCTCCTATCCTCAACTCCCGACGTTGCGAGGCTTGCGGGTTCCAGTTGAGCGCGCGAGGCCCAGGCCCGCCAGGAGAAGTACGCAGATCAGGAAGCTGCCCCGTGAGGGAAGGACTGGGATCCCTGTCGCGGGGCCGGTGTAGGTGAGGGCTCCGGGATCGAGTGCGACCTGGCCGGGTGCGAAGTTGGCCGCGTCGACGATGCCGCGGTATTCGGATCCGAGGATGTAGGGGTAGGCCGAGCTTCCATCGCTGTTTGTCGTCGCGTAGTACGCGTAGGTGCCGGCTGGATATTCGGGAGTCACCGCGAAGCGGCCGTTGAATTCATCGAGGTCTCCGAGGCCGGAGACGTACTCGAAGTCTTCCACGTAGGTGCCGAGCGGCTGCTCGGGCGGCGTATTCGATCCCACCGGCGGGCCCCAGTCCGCGGGCGCGAGTGCGGTGCCGTCGGTCAGGGTCTGGCGGTGAGCGATGTCGCGGTCCCGGTAGCTCGACTCGATGCGCTTGATGCCGCCGGTGCCGTCCGTGTTCGCGTAGCCATACGCGCCGTAGATCGGGTAGCCGTCGAACGCGAAGCCCACGAGCGGCGAATGCTGGGGCGAACTCGCCGTGTAGAGGCAGACCGGATTCTGGTGGTGGTGGTACTCGCCGTTCGGGGGCGCGTGTCCCAGGCAACTGTCGAAGCTCGGCGCCTCATTGACCACGGCGTTTTGATTCCAAACGCCACGGTTCTGGAAGGAAAATGCGTCGAGCGGATTGTAGATCGCCACACCGTTCGTGAACGCGCCGATCCTGCCGAGCGGCGTCGAGGTCTTGGCCCCGGTCTGCTCTGCGGGAATGCGCGGAATCCGGACGCGGTAGTCCTGGTCCGTGGCATCATTGGGGTTCATGGGCCAGGGACCGATCGGATAGCTCGGAATCCCCGTGGCGCTCACCCAGACGTGGTCGTCCGTGTACTGGACCGTCTGCACATCGGCCAGAATGCCCGCATAGCCCGTGGTGCCGTCAGTGTTCCGCAACCAGGCCTGGAGTTCGGGCGGATCGGCATGCGCGGCGGTTCGAATGCCAGGGCGAGCCCGAGCAGCACCGTTGCTCGCGCGCTCCGGCACGCCGGGCCGCACCCCTTCGGGTTCGAGTGTCCTGTCTCTACCCGAACGCCCGCCCTGCGGCTCGAAGAGGCCCCATGCGCAGTCCGCCGCCCGTGCAAACTGCGGTCGGCTCCCCTTTCGCTTCTTGTCCGAATTGCTGTTGCTCTCATCCGAGTCGTCGCTTTCGTCGGCTCCCTTACCTGTTTCTCCCATCCTGGATCTGTACTGGGTTCCGTGGAAAATACGAAGTGTCGAAACCTTCCGAGCTAACAAAGCAAATCGCCAAGAAGGCGATGTAGAGCTACACCATGCCGAAAGGTACCACCGGCGCAGGGGGATGTGATCCGCCTGATGCGGCGTGCGACAATTCCAGCTGCTGGCAACGGGCTCACCACAGCCTCCTGGCGGCAGAAATCGGTCCGGGGGAAGAATGAACGCACTTGTGTTGCTGCTGAGCGCGGGCGCAGCGATCATCGGCTTTCAGGAGTTCGAAGCGGCGATGCTGGCCCGGGGGCTGGGTCTGGGGGGTCCGGCGGATCGTTTCGAAGACGTCGGTCGGAACACCCTCGCTACCTCGATCAAGTACGGGCTGATGCCGAGCGACAAGGTCCTGGACGTGGGCGCGGGGGGCCTGCGCAACGGCTGGTGGCTGATTCAATTCATCGAGCCCTCGAACTACCACGCGATCGAGCCGAGGAAGAAGAGCATCGACAATGCGGCTGAGCTCATCGGTGCGAAGATCAACATCTACTACAATGACGATTGGGAGTTTCCAGACGTCAAGTTCGACTTCGTGCTCGCTCGAAGCATCTGGACACACGCCAGCAAGTGGATGATCTCGAAGATGCTCGCTGAGTTCGCAGAGAACTCGACACCGGATGCCAGGTTCTTGACCTCCGTCGTCTTTCCGCGAGCGGACAAGCCGGACTACATGGGCGAGCGATGGCTAGGACGCCCGCTCGTCGCGCACTCGCTGAAGTGGATCGAGGACGAATGTCGCAAGCACGCCTTGTCGGTGCAGGTGAAGGAAGAGCTCTACGGGCAGATCTGGCTGTTGATCGAGAAGAACCCCGGTTGACGGGAGTCGGAGCGAGCGGATCGGACGTCGGCGCCGCCGTAGGCATCCCAACTCTACTTCTCATCTGTAAGGTCCCAGCCGGATCGGACGTCGCGAAAACTCAGCTTGAACTTCCCATCTACCGTGCCGACACGCTTTCAGCCCGGCCAATCGGGTAACCCCGCAGCTCGCCCACCCGGAAGACTACGACGTTNTAGCAACGCCGAGTTGCGGATAGNAAGAATCAGGCCGCGTTTCTGACGGGGTGGGAACCCGGGCGGTTCCTGTGAGTGGGGTTGCCCGGGTGGCGCCCGACCTGCAGGCGCCACCCGGGGAAGGACTCAATCTTCTTCGCTTTCTTCGATCGGGAGCATGTAGAGCGCCGTCTCTCCCATTACGTAGATTCCATCTTCTGTGAACGTGAAGTTCGACGTGCCCCCCGGGACCCTCGCGAGGCCGATCTGTGCGTCGTTATGATCCAGCGTGTGCAGGCCGGCCCCCGTCGTAAACCATACGTTGCCTGCTTCGTCTACCTTGACGCCGTCGGGAATTCCATTTTCCGCTGTGGCGAGCAGACGCCGATCGGACAGGAAGACCTCTCCGTTCTCACGATTGAGCTGGTATTCGTACACGTTCCGTGGGCCGTCAGGGTCGATCGTACCGTCGCCGATCGCCCAGCCCGAGTCGGTGACGTAGACAGACTGTTCATCGTTGGAGAGCGCGATTCCGTTCGGCCTGCTGAGTTCATCGGCGAGCACCGTAAACGCGCCGGTCGCGGGGTCATACAGCCAGACCCAGTTCCCGAGAGCGGGAGGCGGACGGAATCCCTGCTCGAACCCGTACTGCGGATCGGTAAACAAGAACTCTCCCAGACTGGATTGGACGACATCATTGGGGCTATTGAATTCGACTCCATCGACGCCCGACACGAGGTCGATCACCTCCCCCGTTTCGGGGTCGTAGCTCGAGAGTCCCGCAGTCGAGTCGAGGTAGCCTTGCCGGTCGAAAACGATGCTCCCGTTGCTCGCCAAGGTGGCGCCATTCGCCATCGGGATGGCGTCACGGAGCCCAAGGTCCGTGGTCTCTCCCGAGTCCGGGTCGAAGGACGAGACGACGACGAACTGGTCACCCGACGCCTCGAAGAGCCGGTTGGAAGTGAAGACCAGCGTTTCGCTTTCCTCCAGGAAGACAGGGCCTTCATGAGCGAGTGGCTCATCATAGAGTGAGACCAACTGAAGGTTTCCATAGCCGGGAGATTGGCTGACGAACTCGATCACTGCCTCGCTCAGGGCATGCTTCCGGATGCCACGAAAGGAGATGGCCACCTCGCCCTCGTTTGTCGTCAAGACGAGTTTGGCACCTCGGCGGGTGTTGCTCAGACTCTCGTTACTCAATGCGTGGAGGTCGTCGATTGCGATGAGCAACCGATCCTCGTCTGGATCGAAATCGCGGATTTGTACAGCTCCCTGGCTGCCCGCTGCGATGAAGAAGGTGTCTTCTCCGCGCCCCCCGATGAGGCGATCGCCGCCCCCTTCGGTACGAAGAACGTCATCTCCACGATTTCCGCGCAGGATGTCCTCACCGGGACCCCCATCGAGATCATCATCCCCGCGCCCTCCTCTGAGGGTGTCTTCGCCATCGAACCCCTGGAGTTGGTCGTCTCCCCGCCTCCCAATGATGAGGTCGTCCTGAACGGTCCCGGGCAAGAGATCGTCGTCACGAGTGCCGACGATTCGGTTTGGGCCGTTTTGGGTTTTGCTCGCGGACTGTCCGGTCTCACCCCGAGACGACCGCTCTTCAGCCCTTTCGCCGTTCGACTTCGCGTACACGGTATTCGCAAGGAAGAGAGCGATCAGTACCAGTGAACCAATCAACGGACGCATGGAAACTTCCTCCATCGCTGCGTGGCAGAGTTCGTACCTGAGTTGTCAGGATCAACGATTCCGGGCGGATCGGAATTATAAACGCATTTCTGAGTCACATCCGAGTATGGATGTTGTGACATGTCCCCGCGGGTACACCGAAGAGCAGGCCGTCGCGAAAACTCAGCTGAACTTCCTATCTACTAGGGGGCTCCGTTCAGCGTTGCTGATCGAGGAACGCCTCGAACATCCCGAGGAACCCTTCGACGTCGATGTCTTCCCAGGCGCTGGCCGGTAGGCCGTCGAGCTTCATCGGCCCCGTCAACTCCAGACCTCGGCCTTCGTGCGGGAGCTTGACGGCGTAACGGGCGTCCCCGGACAGGAGCAGCAGCTGTGCGGGGTGCTGCCTCGGTGCTCGTCTGTCGAGCACCCCCACCACGGCGGGTGCAACCTGCGCCGCAAAGAGATCGCGGCCCGGCAGTGCGGCCAAAGCGTCGGGGGAGGCGCCGAGCAGGCGAAGCACGGTCGGCAACAGATCGACGTGGCTGGTCGGTCCGGCGATCACGCGATCCGCCTCGACGCCCGGTCCAGCGATGATGAGGGGGACCCGGATCTGGACCTCCGACAGCCGGCTGAAATGTCCCAGGACCCCATCGTCATAGAGCGACTCGCCATGGTCGCCCGTGACGACGACGAGGACTCGCGTGAGATCGATCTCGTCGAGCCACGGAGCGAGCAACGTGTCCACGTAGTGGGCTGCGTTGCGGTAGCGCCGCATCAGGTCCTTCGATTGGTTCCGCAGGTCCGGATCGAGTCCGTTCAGATCGTCATCTCTCGCCGAATCGAGGTTGTCGGCCTCGGGTGGAACGAGATAGGGGAAATGCGTAGCCATCGGATACGCCACCAGGAATTGAGGCTCTTGCGAATCTCGGAGGATCTCCATGGAGCGCTCGACCACCAGCGGATCGCGCTGCCAGCTCAGCGGTTCTTCATGGAAGAGATCCACCTCGAAGTGCGAATCTCCGAGAAACCGCTCCAACCCTCCGAATGTGACGTGCGAGGCGGCGACGAGACGATTGCGGTAGCCAGCGCGAGCGAAGGTTTCTGCAAAAAGAACCGGCTGCCCGCTATCGATGTACACCCGGTACGAGAAGGGTAGGCGCGCGTACAGCATCGAGAACCACCCGAGGTGGGACACGTTGCTGCCCGAGTAGTGTCGCTCGCCGCGGGCCCCGCGCTCGGAGAAGCGCCACAGGTTGGGCATGATGTCTGGGGTCAGCGCATCCGCGCGCAGGCTCTCGATCACGAGCAACAGGACGTGTGGCGTCGATTGCAGTTGGATCCCGCGCTCGAATTCGTCGAAGCGCTGCACCTGGTAGAGCGGTTCGCCCTTCTTCTCGTAGATGGCGCGTGCCCGGTCCTCCGCGAACCGCGAGGGGTCCGCGGACTCGTCGAAACCGGCGGACCATGTCCAGGGGAGCTCCACCTCCAGGAGGCGGAGGGCCCTGACCTCCGGCGACACGCGCTGCAGGAGAAGCGATGCCAGGAGGGCCAGGAACCACGAGAGCGCCACGACCCTTCCCGCACCGCGAATACGAAGCAGCGCCCAGGACACCGGCAGCGCCAGGGCGACCCAACAAAGCGTGCGAAACACGCTGCTCGCAATGGGAGTCCAGGGGTCGAGACCGCGGCCCGCCCACACGAGCGCGTCGGGATCCCCCAGGAAGACCACGTAATCGAGGAGGTGGTTGCTGGTCACCGCATACAGGTGCGCGTCGACACGGATCCATGCGAGCACCCCGATCGTCCACGCGAAGCCCAGAAAGAGCCAGCGCGCATTCCGCTGACTCAGCGCCATCAGGCAGGCAACCGCCACGCCAATGCCGAGCGCCGCCAGGGTCTTGCCGAGGATGGCGAGCACGAGGGTCGCTCGAAACGCGAGGCCCGGTGATGGCTCGAAGAGCGGCGCGTAGACCTCGAGCTCCGCTGGAACGGTGGCGATGGCGGCAAGCAGGGCGACGGCCAGGACGACGCGCGCCATCGACAGGTCTCCCTGCAGCTCCCGAAACAACCCCACGGAGAAGGTCCGAAGTGCGCCTGGACCGTGGGCAAACCTGATGGTCGCCACGCCCAGGCCGACGAGGAGCGCGCTGTGGAGCGCCACCGCGAGCGTCGCGACCTCACTCCCCGCCAGCTCCGGCTGGGCCCAAAGCACGCAGATGGCCCCGCCGGTCACAAGCGCGACGCCGCCGGGCGAGAACGTCACTGCGGAGAGTGCGACCTCGAGCCAGAGCCCGGCCACGAAAGGTGACTCCATTCCCGTAGTGGTCGCAAGGAGTGAGCCCCAGCATGCGAGGCCCAGGACCGGAGAGACGATCGCGCCCAGTGATGCCAAGGATGCGACCTTGCACGCGAAATACACGCCGAAGTTCAGCAAGCCGAAGGTCAGGGCGATCCACAACGACCTGGTGTCTTCCCACCCGAACGGGTTGGTCGCCAGGGCGAACACCGCCGCGGCGCAGATCGCTGTCTGGCGGATCAGGAGAACGCAATCGGCCCGGTCAAGCTTCCACAACGGTCGATGACTCCACACAGGACCCGAGTTGGGTATTGGATCTTCTCATCCCGAATCGGCGCTTGCCCGCCCCCGCTGGGACCTGGGGCCCGTATTGGGGGTTTCGTCCCGTCACCCATTGCTAGTTGACAAAATATCTGCTCATCGGACGTCGGCGCGAGCCCTTCGGCTCTATGCGCAGCACGGGCAGCCCAATTGCCGGGCGCCCGGGGATATCAACGCCGGCGCAAGTTGCGATGCGCGCAACGGCGCCGAACCGACTGCGGGGGTGCTGCGATCCGTTGCCCATGCTGGGTCGAATGCTCGTGCGTCGCGTGCATAGCCTGTGTAGACATCGAAGCGGTGGGCTCGGATCTCGGTCTGGATTTCGATCGAACCGTTTTCGAGTCTGCGCCAGTTCTCGTAGTTTGCGCCGTCGCGGCGAACCGAGACCTGGGCCAAATCGGGCAATTGGGTGACGCGTAGGCTCGTCGATGCGCCGGTCGCATCGCTCGAGGCAGCGTAGGTCTCGAACTCCAGTACGCCGGTTCGATCCTCGTTGTGTGCGCGGGAGAGACCGATCCTGGGGTAGTCGACAGCTTCGATCGTGGGCGCATCGAACTTGTCTGCGTCGGACTCGTTGAAGGCCCGGTACCAGTCGCCCTCGTCGTGCAGCAGTTCCGCCAGGATCCGGATCGCGGACTCCTGGCCGCGGGGGTAGGGCTCACCGTATCCGTAGAAGTACCCGAACTCGTCCGTTTCACCTTCGCTGGAGGCGTCGAAGAAACGCCCGTTCTCGAAACGTCCGAGCTTGCGTGCGAGCCGGCGCGCGGTGGTGTGGTCGCCGAACTCGCGCGCGAGCAGCATGGCGATGGTGAAGAAACGCGGTTCGGACGTGGGTCCAAGTACGGGCATCCACCGCCGGTCCCAACCCACCGATGCGACTCCGGCGCGGTAGAGTTCTTCGGCCATTGGCCGGTTCTGGGGCAGCATGTAGAGGGCCGGCCCGATGCCCCCAAGAGCCCCCTGACCGTGTGCTCGCTCGAGAAGCGGATCGTAGTAGAGGGCGACCGACTTCAGCCTTCCGCGCGAGTCGAATCGCAGGTAACGCTCTTGGAAAGTCTCCTCGACCCACGTGTCGTAGATCGAGTGGGTGTCGGTTCCCACCACGAGATCCGTCATCTGGAGCCCCAGGGCGGCGGCCGAGAGACAGAAGGGCCAGACTTTGGTGTTCTCGCAATGAGGACCCTCGGGATGCTGCTTCCAGTGGTCGGACAGGTAGGTCGCGATCTTCGTGTGGGTCCAGGGAAAGGTCCGGTCGTCGAGGCCCGCCATCTCGAAGGGGCGCTCCCAGGTCGTCTCGCCCGAGACGGCTCGGTGGATTCCGAGCAGTAGGGTGAAGAAGCCGCGGAAGAAGAGATTGCCGTCGGAGGCGATGGGGTCCGGTTGCAGGCCCCAGGGCTCGATCCCGTTGGCGGTCCAACCGGGCACATCGTATTCGCCCCAGAGATCTTTGGGGATCAGCCTCCGGTAACGATCCGGGTAGCGTGCACGGTCAGGATCGGGGCCGATCTGGGTGAGCCAGTCGATGGCCGCCCAATGGGTCGAGTACCGCTCGACGAGTTCATCCAGGATTCGCGTGTACACCTCGCGCCAGGCCGGCGTTTTCCGCGCCATGATCAACATTGCGTAGGACGACTCGGACAAGTCGAAACGCGGAAACGACATCATCGGTTCGAGGCTGTAACGATCCCACCACCGATGCGGCTCGCCTTCCTTCGACCAGTCATCGGGCGTGACTGCTTTGCGCCAGAGGTGACGCAGCCAGCCACGCGCTCGGTCGTTCAAATCGTGCGCGGTCGTCGACTCGGTCACGTTGCGCATTTCCTCGGCGATCAGCGGATGCACGCCTTCGTCGCAACGCCGGAGACGAACACGCGCTGCTCACGCATCATAACGCCGGCAGAGTTCGGCGCCCAGGATGGAGCCTGAACCCGCCACCGAGTGTCACTCGACCGAGGATCTACTCAGCAGCCTCGGGGAGGTGCAACATTCTTCCCGTACGGGGCCTGATCGTTCCAACCGAGGTGATTCGATTCGGCCGCCCGGAAGAAACGCAGCGTATTCTTCCGATGTCCCAGCTTGAACTTCCTGTGTCCCGGAACCGTCCTTCGATCGCCGCGCGTCGGCTTCGGTACAATTGCGTGACATCTGATGCCGATCGGATTCGGTTGGAGACGACGGTTCCCGCTACCGGTATTCTCCGAGTAGACGGAAGGTGTTTACGTATTCGATCACCAGCTCGGGATGACCGGCCCACTCGTCCCAGGTATGTCCGCCAACCGATTTCTGGTGGCGTACGGTGGCGGGCGTCATCTCCTTGAACGCGGGCTCCGGGTCGTCGGTATCGAGCTCGTAGAGATGCATGAAACGCGGCGTTTCGGCGCCTGCGTTCGCGTAGGGCGTGATCATCGTGAAATGGGGCGGGGACGCAGCCGCGATGTCTCGAAGATGAACGAAGTCGCCCCAGTCGCGCAGGTCCTGGGCGTTGGCGGCGTTCTTTGGGCTGATCAACACGAGTTCGAGGCCCAGCGTGGGACGATCGTTCAGGATTCCCTGGCCGGGACGCGGCGTCAGGTGGAACAGGTGACCCGTGACTCCATCCGGCGTGGGGGAAGGCAAGAACGTGAGATCGCCTTCCACCAGTCCGAGTGTGTGGAACTCGGGCAGCCGCCGAGGCAGGTCCTGACGCTCCGGCACACAGTTCTCCCACCAGGTTACGCGCTCGGCGCCGGGCGACTTGCGCAAATCGAGCGCTCGCTCCTTTGCGTAGTCCTCTGCAGGAAGATCGGTCATCTCGAGGTACACACAGGGAGTGATGCGGTCTTCCATTTCACCCAGCCTCCTGTCTTGAATCCAGCGAAGCGGCTGCTGACCCGGCCCGCATTCAAGCAGACTGGCGCGACTCGTAGAGGCGGCGCCATTCGTGCCGGGAGCGGATCGTCGTGTCGACGTCCGGCGATAGCGCGCGCAGCGCCCCGACACTCGCCTGCTCGCGCGGGATGTCGCGAAACGGGTCGATGTCGAAGAATCGGCAGGTGTTCTGCCAGGTGATCTGGTTCATCTCGGCGTCGCTGCAGCCGGCCTGCTGCATTTCGTCGAGGATGTACTCGGGGGCGCCGGGAAAGATCGAGTCGGAGTGCGGGAAGTCACACTCCCAGGCGATGATGTCCATACCGATGTCGTGGCGGACCTTGAGTGCCGTGGGATCGGTGACGAAGCAGGCCAGCGAGTGGTCGCGGAAGATATCGCTCGGCAGCTTGTCGCCGAAGTCGTGATCGAGCCATCGTTGATTCGTGTAGTGGCGATCGCAGCGATTCAGATAGAAGGGGATCCACCCGATACCGGCTTCCGACCAGGCCACCTTGAGGTCGGGATACTGGTGGAAGGCCGGCCCCCACAGCAGATCCTGGGCCGCGATCGCCGAGACCTGCGTGGCGAGGATGATCAGGTTGTCGATCGGCGCAGCCGGAGCGGACTGGATCGCACTGAAGCCCTGGCCGATGTGCAGGCACATGACCACCTGCTCGTCGCAGACGGTTTGGAAGAACGGACCCCAGTAGTCCATGTCGTGATAGCTCGGCAGACCCATCAAGTGGGGCAGTTCCGGCATGGTGACGGCCTTGCAACCCTTGCTCGACAGCCTCCGGATTTCATCGGCGAGTTCGTTGGGATCCCATACCGGCGCGATGCCGAGGGGAATGAATCGCCCCGGATAGGCGGTGCACCACTCGTCGATGTGCCAGTCGTTGTAGGCCTTGAGCATGATGAGAGCGAGGTCGTGGTCCTTCGCCTCGTAGAAGAAACGCGCGTTGAAGCCCGCGAAGGACGGAAAGCACATCGACGACAGAATCCCGTTGTGATTCATGTCGCGGACGCGCTCGTGAATATCGTAGGCGCCCGGGCGCATCTCCGAGTAGGTAGAGGGATCCATCCCCCATTCTTCCTTGGGCCAGGTCACCACGGCGTTGAGCCCGCTCGAGCCACTGGCCACGCCCTGGAACACCCAGGACTCGATGCCGTCGTCGCCCATGACGCTCTTCGGTGCCTCGTCCTTCCAGCGGGCGGGGACGTGGCGGTCGAACATGTCGCGGGGCTCGATGACGTGGTCGTCGATGCTCACGAGAATCAGATCTTCGGCTTGCATGGACGAAACCCCTCCAGCTTTCTTGTGGTTCTACCGGGTCCATGATGGACCCCAACTCGTCGGGCGTAAAGGCCGCGTCGTGCCCCGCCGTAGGGCGACGGGACAGGTCCTCTACAGCGTGGAGACGAATCGTTCGATCATCGCATTGGTCTGCTCGGGCACCTCGATGTGCGGGAAGTGACCCGAGCCCACCGTCCGTGCGAACTGCACGTTGCGGAACGCCTTGCCGACAGCGGCCTCGTTCGCTGCGGCCGCCGTCAGCCACAACACGGGCTGTTCGAGCCGTTTGGCGATCCCCAGGGTGTTGATCGCAAGAGACTCGAGCTCCGCCGCCACCACTTCGCGCGGCGTCTTCGCGGCGTCGGCAACCGCTTGTCGCCCGGCCGGGCCGGCGTGCCTGCTGAAGAGGCCGCTGTACATCTTCTTGAACTCCGCGGCACCTCCCGGCCCCTCGAAGCTGTCGATGAGTGCACCGAGGGCCCTCCCGGCCGGGTCGGACGGATCGCCGATCCGCGCCTTCGGACCCACCATGGAGTCGACCATCACTACGGCGCGGGCGAGATGCGGGTAGGAACGCGCAAACTCCAGGGTCGTCGGTCCGCCGCCGGCGTGTCCCACCACGATCGCGGATCGGATCTTCTCCTTGCGCGCCACCTCGGCCAGGTCGGCCGCGTGCTGTTTGCCCGTGTACCCGCCGGGGGGCACGTCGGAGCGTCCTTGACCGCGCCGGTCGACGGCGAGCACGCGGTGCCGTTTCCCGAAATGGCGCGTCTGGGCGTCCCAATGCGCCAGGTTCGAGCACCAGCCGTGGATGAAGATGAAGGGCGGCCGTCCCTCCCCCCGCACCTTGTAGAAGATTCGCGTGCCGTCCCGTGTCGTCAGTGTCGCCATGGCTCCCTCCGGTTCGATGCTGAATCTAGCCAGAGATTGGAGCCGAACGTCAACGGCTGCCGCAGCACGAACGCTTCTGGCCATGCGGGCTCGGTCGTTCGAGTGAAGGGCGGCATCTGGCACGCGATCCTCGTGATAGGGTGGGCCGGCGTCGCGGCCAGTGTGGGTCCGCGCGGGTACCAACGAGGAAGTCCCGATGTCCGATACGCAGAACGCTCAACCTCTGCTCGATGCCCAGGTTCCGCCCGCCGAGGGCATCGCGCGGGTCCTCGAAGACGCCGGCATCGATGCCGTGTTCGGCATGCCGGGGGGCAATACGGGCAGGATCTTCGACGCGCTCTACGATCACGCGTCGACCATCCGCACGGTGCTCGTTCGCGAGGAAGCGCGCGCAGGCGTCATGGCGGAGGTCTACGGAAAGCTGACGGGGAGGCCCGGCGTTGCGATCGGCCAGGCCGCGTTCCTGGTGCACGCGAGTCTGGGAGCAATCGAGGCCAAGATGTCGAGCAGCCCGATGCTGCTCCTCACGGACCTGAGCGACAACTCGCCCCACTCCCACCACGGCCCCTACCAGAGTGGCACCGGGGAATACGGCAGCTGGAACGCGCCGGATGTGTTCGGCGGTTTCACCAAGGCCACCTTCGTGGCCAACTCGCCCGCCCAAGCGGTCCAGTGCACGCAGCTGGCCATCAAGCACGCCATGGCGGGCGAGCCCGGCCCGGTGGCGGTGCTGTTCCACAGCCAGGCGCTGCGCGGGCGCATCGGCCCGGACACGAGACCCACGCTCTACCGCAGCGGCCCCTACTTGTCGGTGCCGGCCCCGCAGGCCGAGGCCGCGAGTGTGGCGGATGCCGCAGCGCGGCTGTCCGGTGCTGCGCACCCCGTCGTCATCGCGGGCAACGGCGTGCGCATCAGCCGCGCCTACGACGAGCTGGAAAAGCTGGCCGGCACGCTTTCCGCTCCCGTCGCCACGAGCGCTTCGGGCAAGGGCGTGTTCGACGAGACGAGCGATCTCGCTCTCGGCACCTACGGAAACTTCGGAACACCGCTCGCGAACGCGGTGATCGCGCAGGCCGACGTGGTGCTCGTGGTGGGGTCGAAGCTCGCACCCACCGACACGGCCTTCGAGAATCCCGAACTCCTCGACCCGCAGCGCCAGACGCTCATCCAGGTCGACATCGAGCCCCTCAATGCGGCCTGGACGTTCCCCGTCGCGCAGTCGATCGTGGGGGACGCCCGCGGCGTGCTCGCTCAGATCGACACGCTGATTCGCGCAGCCGGCGGCATTCCCGACGACGTCCGCACCGAACGCCTCGCCGAAATCGCGCGCGCGCGAATGAAGCACGGCTTCTTCGACGCCCGGGAGATGGTGTCGGACGCCTCACCGCTGCTCCCCCAGCGCGTGATCCGGGTGCTGCACGAGAAACTTCCCCGCGACGCGATGGTGCTCTGCGACGCGGGCGAGAACCGCCTCTTCATGACCCACTATTTTCAAACGAAAGCCGCCGGAACGTTCGTGCAGCCGGCCGGCGTGGGAGGCATGGGGTACGCGGTACCCGCTGCGCTCGCAGCGAAACTCGTGCACCCCGACCGGGCGGCCGTGGCCGTCTGCGGCGACGGCGGCTTCGCGATCGGCATGAACGGGCTCATGACCGCCGTCGAGGAGAACCTGCCCATCGTCGTGGTCGTGTTCCGCAACGGCGCACTCGGCTGGGTGAAACACGGCCAGGGCGATCGGACGATCGCCTGCGACTTCCACGATTTCGACCACGCCGCCATCGCCCGCGCGATGGGCTGCGAGGGGTTCCGGGTCGATGAGCCGGCGGCCCTCGAGGCCGCCCTCGAGAAGGCGCTCTCGTGCGGCCGCCCAGCCGTGATCGACATCCACACATCGATGGACGAGACATACCTCAAAGTCACCTCGAAGCTCGCGCAGTAACCCCCTCGGATTCCAACCTGCGTAACACGCGGGTAACGACTTCGGCGTGAACGCCCGTCCCTGCCGTGGACCTGCGAGTCCCCGAGCGCCTGCCGAGGCAGTTTCAAACTCGGTATGCCTCTCGCAACACCTACCGGGAATGGTGACCGAGGTTGGGTCCAGCTCCTCACTCAGCGGATGGCTCGCGTCGAAGCCGGGCTACGAACGACGCCGCCCGGAAGACACCACTCTGCACGCGATCGTTCGCGAGCACCTCGAGACGTTCCTCGCGCGGTCTCGGGAGCGCGAGCGCCCGCTGCCCCACTTCGTCGAGAAAGAATTCCGCGCCTACCTCGAATGCGGAATCCTCGCCCACGGCTTCCTGAGGCTTCGCTGCGATGAGTGTCGACTCGATCGCCTCGTCCCCTTCTCGTGCAAACGGCGTGGCTTCTGCCCGTCGTGCGGCGGCCGGCGCATGGCCGACACCGCCGCGCATCTCGTGGACTGCGTGCTGCCGGAAGTGCCCATCCGCCAGTGGGTCCTCACCCTCCCCTACCCGCTTCGCTACCGATGTGCCTACGACGCAACACTCACCAGCCACGCCCTTCGAGCCTTTCTCCGTGCCCTCTTTGCCGCGCAGCGACGGCGGGCGAGAGATCGGTGGGGTGAGGCTCGGGTGCAATGCGGTGCCGTCACCTTCATTCAGCGGTTTGGCTCGGCCCTGAACCTGAATGTCCATTTCCATACACTCGCCCTCGACGGCGTCTACACCCGCGACGACAGCACCCCGGGTAACTTTCTACCCCTGCCACCGCCAAGCGCAGACGAGGTCGCGCGTGTTCTGGCCGGTACTGCGCGCCGCATCACGAGACTGCTCGCGTCACGAACCGACGACGACGACACCCTCGCCCGAGACGAGCCGCTCCTCGCCACCCTCGCCGCCGCATCGCTCCGCAGCCGCATCCCGTCGGGCCCGCATGCCGGCCAGCGATGGCGGCGCCTGGGAGACCGCGTCGAGCCCGAAGAGGCGGGCGCCGATCCCGAAGCCTCTCCCCGCGTCCCCCAGTACGGTGGCATGAGTCTCCACGCCGATGTCGCCGTCCCCGCGCGAGACCGTCGCCGACTCGAAAGGCTCTGCCGCTACGTCGCTCGCCCTCCACTGGCCCACGACCGCCTCGAAGCCAGAGCCGACGGACAACTCGCCCTGCGCCTCAAGACCCGCTGGCGCGATGGAACGACGCACATCCTGATGGAGCGCCACGAGTTGTTGGAGCGACTGACGCCCCTCATCCCGCCTCCCCGAGCCCACCAGGTTCGCTATCACGGAGTGCTGGCACCCTGCGCCAGCTTCCGCGATCGAATCGTCCCCGGCCCGCGGCGTCCATGGGAACAGGCTGGGCCCGAGGTGAAAGGGCCGATCCGCGAGCCGAACGAAACACCCACAGGAACCCACCCATCAGCCCCGAAGGCGTTCGGCCGCGTCGGCGATTCCGAGACCACCGATTCGAGCTTCGCTGTGAATCCACGCACTCAGGCAAAGCGTCCTGCGAGCGCCCTTCGCTCCGCCGGCGATTCGCGGAGCGCCGATCACCTCGACACCGTCGCGGACCGCACCCGATCGAGGCGACTTCCCTGGGCCGAACTCCTCCAGCGGGTGTTCAGCGTGGACGCGCTGCGCTGCCCGCGTTGTGGAGTCCCCATGCACCTGATCGCCGCCATCGACGATTCCAGGGTGGCGCGAAAAATCCTCGCGTGCCTCGGTCTCCCCGCGCGAGCGCCGCCCCTCGGATCCAATA
>JABSQW010000101.1 GCA_013215605.1 Myxococcales bacterium | reverse complement strand
AGCCCCCAGGGTTCGGATGCAGGAGCAGAAACGTGCGGGTCGCCGGCGCTCGGGTTGGTGGGCGAAGCGGCGATTACTCGAACTCGCCGCGCTCCTCGCGGCTGAGGCCGAGATCGCGGTGGGTAAGCCCGGTTCGGAAGGCGGCCGCGGGCGCCTCGGGGAGAGCGGGGCGCGACGCGGGCGTCCCCCCGGGTCGATCGATGGGAGGAGGGCCGCCCGCGGGCTCGGCGGTGACCGGTGCCGGGTGGGCGGCGATCGAAGCGCGGGGGTCGTGGGGCGATTTTTCGACGAGAACGTCGATGCCGGCGCCGTTGCGCACGCCGTGAAACCGGATCAGCCGGACCGCGTCGTCGCCGAGGGCCCGCGCGGCGGCGCGCGACTCTTCGCTGAAGACCGGGGCCAATACGCACACGCCAACGCCGGCCTCGGGACGGATTCCGAGATCCGGCGCCAGCTGATGCCAATCCGCGAGCCGCTCGCCCACCCAGCCGCGCTGCGCCACAGCGCGACCGATCAGTGCGAGGTCGTCGCCTTCCGCTCCGACCAGAACGAGCACCACGCGCCCGGAGGACTCCACGGCCACGAAGTCGACCCGCGCTTCGGCCCCGAGGATTCCCTCGGCAACGAGACGGCCCTGCGGCACGACATGGTGCAGGCGCGAGCGGACGAGGCGGAGGAGTTCGTCGCGGGGCGTCGTTGCCGTCGTATCGAGTTCAAGCAATGGCGTACTTCTGCGCGTCCTCCAGCAGCAGACGCGCAACGTCCTGAATGGCTTTCGCGGCGCGCGACTGCGGGTGCTCGAGTCCGACGGGGCGGCGCGCCACAATGGCACGATAGACGTGGAGATCGTCGACGAGCAAGCCGTAGCTGAGGAGAGGCTGTCCCAGGCGCCGCGCCGTCACGTCCGCCACCCGCCGGAAGGCCTGCTCGGCCTCGCTGATCCGGCGCACACCGTGAATCGTCAACCCCACCCGGGAGTCGGGGTGGCTCTCCAGCACCGTCTTGGCCAGGCCGTAGGTCTCGATCAGGTCGCGGCGGTCCGACGTGCCGAAGAGCAGCGGCCAGCGAAGCAGGCCACGAGCGGCCCGGGCGTCCACCAGCCAGGCGGGGGGCACCCGCACGAAGACGACGCCGCCGTCGTTGGCGTCCGCGGCGCGCTCGACTGCGATGTCGAGTGCCGCACGGTTGAGCTCCGAAAGATTGGCCGCCTTCGCGAGCACCATCTCGGCGCCCACGGGCCCCGTTCCAGGCTCGGGCCACAGGAGCGAGTGGTCCAAGCCGGCCGGCGCGACCAGCAGAGAGGTCGCTCCCCGGCGGGCCACCTCGACAGCGAGGTTCCACGCGTAGGCTGCGCGCACGACCTCGCGGTCGCCGATCGGCAGCGCGACGATGGGGAGTGCAGCCGGCCGGTCTTCGGGTGTGCGCACATACGGAGAGCGGATGCTCGGCGAGCCCGCCGGGTCGAGACCGGGGCTCCCCCACGCATCCGAGTCGTGGGGCGTCGGTAGCCTGTCGCCTTCGGCCGGCGGCAAGAAGTAGTCGAAAACGTCGCCGAGGTCGCGGGGCACGTCTGAACTTCGCTCCTACGGCGTAGAGGGCCCCGGCAACGCGGGCTTCGCCACCACGGCTGCGGCCCCCGACCCGAGCGGATGAGCCGCCGTCAGCGCACCACCAGAATCGAGTTCCTACCGCCCACAGAACCCTTTGCGAACTCCGGATTCTCCGGATCCTCCAGCCACTGGCCATCGACCACGTAACGGTATTGATACGTCCCCGGTGGCAGCTGCAGGATCTTCGTCCAGATTCGCGTCTGGCCCTCGGACTCGATCAGCGAACGCACGCCCTTGTCGGGCACCCATCCGTTGAAATCGCCCGCGATGCGGACATCGCTGGCCATGGGGTCACGGTAGCGAACCACCACTTCGCGCGGGTCGTTGACACGCGGTTCGGGTTCCGGGAGCTGGGCGACGCCGAGCGACGGATCGAGGGCCGAGACCTCGACGGCAAGCGCCGAGTAGTCGATCGCGCCGTTCGCCGACGGGGCGTAGCGGATGATCGGCTTGCCCTTGGCCACCGCCTCTCGGAGCTTGACGTTCTGCCGGATCACCGAGTCGAAGCACATGTCCTTGAACATCTCGCGGATCTCGGTGAGGATCTTCCGCGCGTAGCGCGTCCGCCCGTCGTACAAGGTGGGCAGGATTCGCACGCTGACCTCGTGGCCGATCCGCTCCGACAGCAGACCGATGGTTTCGAGGAGCTTCTGTACGCCGTTGATGGCAAAGGGACTGGTCTCGAGCGGGACGATCACCTCGCTCGCCGCCCGCAGGGCGTTGAACGTGAGCAGGCCCACGTTCGGCGGGCAGTCGATCAGCGCGTAGTCGTACTGCGACGGCAGCTTTTCGACGGCCGCCGAGAGGCGCTCGGTGCGCGACTCGACGCGCTCCGAGGCGAGCTTCTGCTCCAGGGCCGAGAGCACGATTCCCGACGGCGCGACATAGAGGTTGTCCCCCACCTCGAGGATCACACTCTGGAGGTGATCGGAACCGCCAGGCTCGGCGAGGACTTCGTAGAGGTTCTCCTCGACCTCCTCGGGGTCGACACCGAGGGCCATGGTCGAGTGGGCTTGCGGATCCAGGTCAATGACGAGCACCTGTGCGCCGTCGGCGGCCAGACACCCCGCCAGATTGACGGTCGTCGTGGTCTTCCCGCAGCCACCCTTCTGGTTCACGATCGCGATTACGCGCATTCGGGCCCCCCCGTTCTTTCCGCGGCTCCTGCGGACTCGCCGCACCGCACTGCTTCGCGCCCGATCTCTCGGGTTCGGATCCTGACCGGTGCCAGCGCGGCGGACCGGAGTCCCGTCGACTCCGGACGGCAGCAGCGCGTCAACCCGTGCGGTTGCGCACCTGCGTCGAGCGGACCGCCCGAGGACGGGGAGCGGCGGGATGCGTCGAAGGCGACCGTTTCCAGGCGTCGACCTCGCGCCGGAAGCGCGCGACCTCGAACACCCATTCCTGGCCGGAGACGGCGTCGAACACCGTACCCTCTCGAAACGCAAGCACCACATCACCCGTCGCCACGAGCGTCAGCTCGGCGAGGGGGCGTCGCACGGTCGGTAGGACCTCTCTCAGCTTCCGAATCGACTTGCGGATCCGCTGGACCGAGACGCCGGCATCAATCAAACGCTTTGCCGTCTTCAGGGCCACCAGGTCTTCGAACGAATACCTGCTGTGCCCACCGGGGGTCTGCGCGCTGGGAACGACGAGATCGGTTTGTGCCCAGTACTGGAGCTGGCGACGCGAGATGTTCAGGATTTCGACGACGTCTCGCGTGCGGTACCGGTCGTTCCGGAACGCGCCCGGCTGCACCGGCGGGGTCCCCTTGGGACCCGTCACCACCGTACTCCACTCCGTCGCCTGCGGCGGCTGGTCCTGTTGCGAATTCCCCGCCTGGGGTGCGCACCGCGTCACTTCGCCGGCTCCACCGCTCTTCTCCGGGCTCGAACTCCGCGCTTTCTTCTGCGCGGGGCGGCGTGCCGGAGGAGTCGATGAGTCGGCAGCGTCCTCGGTCTGGACGTCGCGATCCACCATTCCCTGCGATCATCCCCCCATCAACCCATGGTTGACTCCGAGAAGCGTAGGTCTCCGCCTCCCGATGAGTCAACCCAAAACGGGGTGTTTCTGTCGCAATTCAGGGTAAAAGGGTTGAAATCCAAGAGGTTTTCCCAGGGTCTCCCGGCCCCCGGGCAAAGCCTTCGCCGATCTCGAGCGACCGCGTTGGGGGCGGAGAACGAAGCCGTCGTCGCTCTTTGGTCACGTGAATTCCGGTCGAAGCGAGACCCGTTGTCTCGGTCGAACGTCGGTCGCCCGGAGTAGGCCCCTCTGGTAGTCTGGTAGAAATGGCGTCCTCCGATCCGAAAGGCGCCGCCCGCGACCCCGTGCCCGACGGCGAAACCACAGCCCTCGAAGTCGAGGATGCCGGCCGCCGACGACCCTTCATGCGCGGGATCATGGTTCATTCCCTGGTGGCCCGGGGGGTGGGTTTCGACGAGGCCTACCGGACGGCCAATCTGGTTCGCGATCGCTTCGCCGATCTCACGCTGGTCCAGAAGTCCGAGATCGCGAAGGCCATCCGCGAGGTCCTCGGCGACACGCCCTTCCGCGACGAGCAATGGGTCCCCACCGCGCTCGACATCACCGTGACGGGGTCTGGCAAGCGCCTGCCGTTCTCGAAGGGACTCCTCTCCCAGTCCCTTCTCGCGGCGGCCATCGATCCGAACGACGCCTTCGACGTCGCGCGCGAGATCGAGCGCGAGCTGCTGCGGCGCGATACCCGCGAGATCGACCGCCACGAGCTGCGCGGCCTCGCCTACGAGGCCCTCTCCCACGAACTCGGTCCCCAGACCGCCGAGCGCTACCTGATCTGGCGGCGCTACCAGGAGCCGGAGCGCCCGGTGATCATCCTCCTGGGGGGAACCGCGGGCGTCGGGAAGACGTCGCTGGCGCTCGAGGTCGCGCACCGCTTCGGCATCGGACGCGTTCTCTCGACCGATTCGATCCGCCAGATCATGCGCGTGATGCTCTCGGCGGAGCTCGCTCCGTCGATCCACGGCTCGTCGTACGACGGCTCCCGGCTGCTCTCGAACGATCCCGGCGGCCGCGATCCGGTGCTGGAGGGCTTCCGCGCGCAGACAGCCGCTGTGTCCGTCGGCGTGCGCGCCTCGATCGACCGCGCCATCGCCGAGAACGCGAGCATGGTGCTCGACGGTGTATCCCTCGTACCCGGGTTGTTCGATCTCGAAGCCTACGAGGAGCTCGCAGACGTGGTCTTCCTCGTGGTCGCCGCCCTCGACGAGGATGCGTTCGTCGGTCGATTCCACGCGCGCGCCGCCGACGAGCGCCGCCGCGGCACGCACCGCTACCTCGAAAACCTCGACTCCATCCAGAAGATCCAGGACTATTTCTTGAGTCTGGCGGAGCGAGCGGATGTGCCCATCGTGGACAATGTCTCCTTCGATCGCTCCGTGCTGTTGATCATCCGCCACGTCACCGAGGCCCTGCGCAAACGAGGGGACCATGACCTGGCCGATCTGCTCTGAACCATCTCGTCGGAGGGCTCATGTCCGCGTCGCCGCCCGCACCTCGCACGATCGCGGAGCTCCGCGCATCGGACTTCGTTTCCTGCAGTCTGCGCGAGGAGCTGCGCACGAATCTCGTGCTCCGGATCCGCAGCGGAAAGCCCCTGTTCGCCGGGGTGATGGGCTTCGACGACAGCGTCATCCCGGGCGTGCAAAACGCGATTCTCTGCGGCCACGACCTCATCTTTCTCGGTGAGCGCGGTCAGGCGAAGAGCCGCATGATTCGCGCGCTCGTCGAGATGCTCGACGAGTGGACTCCCGAGATCGCCGGTAGCGAGGTGCGGGACGATCCGTTCGCGCCCATCTCCGCCTTCGGGCGAAAAGCCGTCGCCGAACACGGTGACGCCTGCGAGATCGCATGGGTGCACCGCGACGATCGCTACGTCGAGAAGCTCGCCACGCCGGACACGTCGATCGCCGACCTGATTGGCGACGTCGATCCGGTGAAGGTGGCGGAGGGGCGCTCTCTCGGCGACGAGGAGACCATCCACTTCGGTCTCGTCCCGCGCACGAACCGCGGGATCTTCTGTATCAACGAGCTGCCCGACCTGACGGAGAAGGTGCAGGTCGGCCTCTTCAACGTGATGGAGGAGCGCGACATCCAGGTGAAGGGCTACCGGGTGCGGCTCCCGATGGACGTGTTGATCGTCGCGAGCGCCAACCCCGAGGACTACACGAGCCGTGGCCGTATCATCACGCCGCTCAAGGACCGCTACAAGGCGCAGGTGCGCACGCACTATCCGCGCGAACGCGAGCACGAGCTCGCGATCGTGCACCAGGAAGCCGTGGCGCCCGGAGCGAGCGATGTCGAGGTCTTCGTGCCGGGGTTCATGGAGGAGATCATCGGCGCGATGACCTTCGAGGCGCGCCTGAGCCCCGATGTCAACCAGTCGTCCGGCGTGTCGGTGCGCATGTCGATCGCGAACTACGAAACGCTCATGGCATCGGCCGTGCTGCGCGCGGTGCGCCTGGGCGAGTCCGAGGCGGTGCCCCGCATCTCCGACCTGCAGGCTCTGGAGGCCTCTACAGCGGGCAAGATCGAACTCGAGTACGCGGGCGCCGAGCGCAGCGAATTCGAAGTGATCCGCGAGATCATGCAGCGCGCCGTGAAGGTCGTGTTCGACGAGGTCCTCCCGCTCGACGGGCCCGCGCTCGAGGGCATCGCGCCCGTCATCGAGTCGTTCGAGAATGGCTGGCGTGTCGAAGTGTCGTCGACGATGCCGTCCGACGAGTATCTCGCCGGGCTCGACGAGATCGCGGGCCTGCGCGCCGCCGCCGCGCGTCTCGCCGGCGGCGAATCCCCGGCGCGTCTGGCATCGGCCATCGAGTTCATCCTCGAGGGTCTCCACCTCTCGAACCGCCTCAACAAGGACGAACAGGAGCGCGGCGCGCTCTACGGGAAGGCGTGAAGACCTCGATCTACAGCCGCTGGGACGGGAGCCAGGAGGAGTTCCGTCTCGACGCGGAGCTCGCGCTCGATCAGCTCTCGGACCTGCTGATGGAGGGGCTCGACGTACAGAGCGCCCTCGACTGGATGCGTCGCGCCGGTTTCGAACTCGCGGGGCTCGACTTCCGGGTCATGGGCACCGAGGAGCTCATGGACGAGCTGCGCGCCGAGGCGCAATCGCTCTACGACAAGTACGACATGAGCGATGCGATGCGCGAGCATCGCGAGCGTCTCGACGACATCCTCGACCGCGAGCAGAACGCGCTGCGCGAATCCCAGGGTTTCGAGTCGGCGCGGCTCAACGACTTCCTCGAGAAGCGCCACGAGGGCTCGCAGCGCGTCTCCGACCTCGTCGACCGATTTCGCGACCACGATTTCGAAGACGAGTCCGCTGCCGCGGATTTCGCCGAGCTTTGCGCCGAGCTGGATCGCATGCGCGACCTCGAAGACTTCCTCGACGAGCAGGGCGACCGCTTCCAGGGCGACGAGTCGGCGGACTACGAGACCGCCCAGTCCGTTCGCGAGCAGCTCCGCGCCCTCGAGCAGATGATGCGGAATCTCGCCGAGGGAAACCTCGAACAGATCACGCCCGAGGATCTCGCGCGGCTGCTCGGCGAGAACGCATCGCGCTCGCTGATCATGCTGCGCGATCTCGAGTCGACCCTCAAGCGCGCGGGCTATCTTCGCGGCGGGGACGAGGCCGCGTCTCTGACACCGCGCGCGATCCGTCGAATTGGCGCCCAGGCGCTCGCCGATGTGTACGGTGCGCTCCGCAAGGACCGCGTCGGCACTCACGAGACCGACTACCGCGGCGCCGCCGTGGTGCGTCCGGACGAGACGAAGCCCTACGAGTTCGGGGACGCGCTCGATCTCGACATCGTGCGCACGATGATGAACGGGATCCGGCGCTCGGCGGCGGGGGGCGGTCAGAGCCTCCTCGGCCCAGGTGGCGGCCCGCGTATTTCGCTCAGCGTCGACGACTTCGAGCTCCGCGAATTCGACCACGCGACGATGACGACCACCGTATTGCTGCTCGACATGAGCTGGTCGATGTCCTGGGCCGGGCGCTTCCCCGCCGCCAAGCGCGTGGCGCTCGCCCTCGATCAGATGATTCGCTCGCGCTTTCCGCGGGATCAGTTCTTCGTGGTGGGCTTTTCCACTCGTGCTCGCGAGCTCCCCATCGCGCAGCTGCCCGAGGCGAGCTGGGACCTCGGCGATCCATTCACCAACCTTCAGGAAGGACTGATGCTGGCGGAGAAGCTGATTGCGCGGCACCCGAGCGCGAGCCCGCAGATTCTCGTCATCACGGACGGTCAACCGACCGCCTACTTCCGCGAGGGCGAGCTCCACATCGAGTGGCCGATGGGCTTCGGCGGCGTGTCGCCCCACGCAGTGGCGGAGACGATGAAGCAGGTGCGCCGTATCACCCGGCGCGGGATCACGATCAACACGTTCATGCTCGACGACGCGCCGGAGCTCGTGGGCTTCGTCGAGCACATGACCCAGGTCAACCGTGGCCGCGCGATGTTCAGCTCTCCGGACCAGCTCGGCTCGTACCTGATGGTCGACTACCTGGACGGGAAGAGGAAGCGAAAGGTCTGATGTCGAGCGCGGGTCGGGTCGCGCGCCAGGCCGCGGGCAATGCGACCCGCGGGGTTCGTCGCTTGCTCCAGCGGTTCGCGTTTCCGCGCGCCGGGAGCTGCTGGGTCGAGCTCGTCGTGCGCGAGAACATCAGCGAGCTTCTCGTTCAGCACCTTCCCTTTCAGCGCGACGTGCCGCTTCACTTCCTGCAGATGCTCGAGGTGCTCGATGCCGCGGCTGAAGACGAGCGCGTCGATGGAGTGCTTCTGACGCTCCAAGGCGGGCCGCCGAGTCTCGGTATGGCGCTCGCGCTGCGCCGCGCTGTGCTGCGCGCGCGAGATCGCGGCACACCTGTCGTCGCGTACGCGGAGACTCTCGGCGCGCCCGGTCTGTTGCTCGCCAGCGCGGCGACGCGGTTCTGGATTCCCGAGGTGGGGAGCGTCTTCGTCGTGGGCATTCGACTCGAAGGCACCTACCTGCGCGGTCTGCTCGACCACCTCGGGGTCGAGCCGGAAGTCGTTCGCACCGGCAGTCACAAGTCAGCGGGCGATCGATTCACGAGCGAGCGAATGTCCGACGCCGAGCGCGAACAGCTCGATGCGCTGGCCGATGATCTCTACGAGACCCTGGTAGATGCCATTGCCACCGGTCGCGGCCTCGAGCCCGACGCCGTGCGGCGCATCATCGACTCCGGACCCCACCGGGGTCGCGCCGCTGTAGAGGCGGGTCTGGTGGACGGCTGCCTCTACCCCGACGAGATCGACGAGCAGCTGGCCGCGCTGTCTCCCGAGCGAGACGCAGCGAAGGCCCGATCGCGGCGCTCGGCCGCGGGGTCGGACGAGAAGGACGGTTTGGCCCCCGACGTTCGACGCATCGAAGCAGAGGCGTATTACCCGCTGCGCCGATCCTGCGTCGAATGGCAGCCGCTGTTTCGCGAGGTCCCGCGGATCGCCTACGTGGTGGCCTGCGGAAGCATCGGTCGCGGACGACGCAGCCAGGGGATCGGCAGCGACGATCTGCGGGGGCTGCTCGAGCGCCTCCGGAAGGCGGAGGAGGTGCGCGCCATCGTGCTGCGGATCGACAGTCCCGGCGGCGACAGCCTCGCGTCCGATCTTCTCTGGCGCAGCGTGTCTCAAGTCGCGAAGGACAAGCCGGTGGTGGTGTCGATGGGGGACGTCACCGCGTCGGGCGGCTACTACATGGCCGTCGCTGCGAACGCGCTACTCGCCGAAGCGACGACGATCACGGGATCGATCGGCGTCGTCGGTGGCAAGGCAAACCTCGGGGCACTCTACCGGCGCCTTGGTGTCGGGAAGGACGCCGTCGAGCGCGGTGCGCGAGCCGGACTTCTGTCCGAGACCCGCGGTTTCAGTGACGACGAACGCCGCGCGGTCCAGGCGGAGCTGGACGCCGTCTACGAGACGTTTGTCGACCGTGTGATGAGCGGCCGCGGCCTGTCGCTGGAGGAGCTCTCTCGCGTCGGCGAGGGCCGGGTGTGGAGCGGCGCGCGGGCGTTGAGCCTCGGGCTCGTCGACGCGATCGGAGGGCCCCTCGAGGCGCTTCGCGAAGCGCGCGAGCGCGCCGGCTTCGCCTCCGGCGAACGCGCTGGAATCGACGTCTATCCCCGAGGGCCGCGTGTTCCGTCGGCGCGCTCGCTATTGCGCCGCCTGGCCTGGTGAACCGAGTCGTTTCGCGCGACGGTTGCGGGTCGATGACGCGCGGACTCAAGTACGACATCCCTGGCCGCGACTGGCGGATCGATCCCGACCAGGTGCTCGCGCAGGGCTGGCCCGGGGTCTTCGCCGACGCGCCCGGTGGCTCGGCGCCGTCGCCCCGTCCACGATCGCAGCGCCTGGTCGTCGAGATCGGCTTTGGTCGCGGAGAGTTCCTGGTGGATCAGGCCGAGAGGAATCCCGACACCGGCTTCATCGGGATCGAGCTGTCCCACAAGCGCTGTCTCAAGATGGCGCGCCGACTGGCGCGCACAGAACTCTCGAACATCCGTCTTCTCGAACTACGCGCCGAGCGCGTCGTGAGCGAGCTCCTGACGTGGAAGTCGGTCGACTGCTTCTGGATCAATTTCCCCGATCCGTGGCCCAAGAAACGCCACGCCCTGCGCCGCCTCTTGCGCGCCGACTTCGTGCGAGACCTGGCCCTGCGCTTGCGACCCGGCGGAGTGGTCTACGTCGCCACCGATCACCCCGAGTACGCGGGGCAGATCGCGACCGTTCTCTCGGGAGATTCCCTTCTTTCCAACGGCTACGCCCCGATGCCGTACCTGCCCGAGGTACCCGGTCGATTGGCGACGAGCTTCGAGATCGAATGGCGCGCCCTCGACCGGGATCTACACTATTTTATGTATGTTCGGGTGTGAGGAAGGGTGTTGTCCGGGCGCGCTTGACGGTAGGATTGGCGGGGATTCGACGAAGTCGAGTCCCCGGTCAGTTGAGCCCCGGTGTGGTCATTGATTTCGCGGACGGAACCCGGTAATGGACCCGCTCATTCAAGCTCTCGACATCGCGACCGGCCCCGTCGACCCGAGCGGCCTCCCGCACCTCAAGGACCACTCGATCGGGTCGCTTCGGACGAAGCTCGTCGAGTTCGGTCTGCCGTCCTACCGCGCCGATCAGATCGCCGGGTGGCTGTACCGTCGAGGCGTCGACGATCCGGAGGCGATGACGGACCTGCCCGCGGACCTGCGTGTGCATCTGGCATCGGAGTGGCAGACCAGAGCGCTCGAGGTGGCGTCGGTGCTGCGATCCGTCGATGGCACGATCAAGGCCGCGTTCCGGACGTGGGACGGCGAGCACATCGAGTCGGTGCTGATCCCGGAGAGAGCGCGCAACACCCTGTGCATCTCGACCCAGGTCGGTTGTCCCCTCGCCTGCTCGTTCTGCGCGACGGGCGCTCTCGGGTTCACCCGAAACCTGCGCACATCCGAGATCATCGACCAGGTGTGTCGCATGGCGGAGATTCTCGCCGCGGACGACTCGCCCGAGAGCGCGCGCGGCATCACGAACGTCGTGTTCATGGGGATGGGCGAGCCGCTGCTCAACCTCGACGCGGTGCTCGAGACGATTCGTCTGCTGATCCACCCCAAGGCCTTCGCGCTGGCGCCGCGCCGGGTGACGGTGTCGACGGTGGGCGTGCTGCCGCGCCTCGAGCCACTCCTGGCCGTCGCGCCCGTGAATCTCGCCGTCTCGCTCCACGCCACCACCGACGCCGTGCGCGACCAGCTCGTGCCGCTCAACCGGAGGTTCCCCCTCGCCGAGCTCCTCGATACGTTGCGCGGGCTGGAGACGGTGACGCAGAGGCGCCCGGTGTTCTTCGAATACACATTGATCGAAGGTGTGAACGACTCGCCCGAGGACGCGAAACGTCTCGCGCCGCTGCTGGCGGGCATACCGTCGAAGCTCAACCTCATCCCGATGAACGGGCACGCGGATTCGCCCATGCACTCGCCCGATGACGCGACGATCGATCGTTTCCTGCGAATCGTCGCTGGCAGCGGACTGTTCGTGTCGCTGCGGCGAAGTCGTGGTCTCGACATCGATGCCGCCTGCGGTCAGCTCGCGCTGCGCCACGTCGCGCGCGCCGCCGCGTCGGTCTCCACCGGAGCTCCGCCGCGATGGGCCCGCTGATGCTCTATGCGGTCGGCGACATCCACGGCGAGCGAGAGATGCTCGACGACCTGCTCGGGAAATTGCCACTCGATTCCGACGACGCCTTCGTCTTCATGGGCGACTACATCGACCGCGGACCGGAGCCGCGCGGTGTCGTCGAGCGGCTGATCGAGCTGTCGAAGCGGCAGCGCTGCGTGTTCCTGATGGGAAACCACGAGTCGATGTTTCTGGATTTCCTGGGCTGGACCGATCTCGCGTATTTCGGCGGAGACGCCTTCCTGATGAACGGCGGCGACCGCACGCTCGCGAGCTACGGCTACTTCGATTTGGACGACCCGAGCCCGGAGAATTTCCGACTGCCCTGCGCGCACGCGGCGTTCTTTCGCGGTCTCGCGCTGTCGCATCGGGAAGGCGACTACCTTTTCGTTCACGCTGGCGTCGGGCGCGACCAGCTCTCCGAGGCCGACCCGGAGTTCGCGCTGCGCCGCGCCTCCGTCGAGGACCTCCTGTGGGACCGAGCCACGGTCGACCTGCCGCACAAGCTCGGAGTCACTGTCGTGTACGGTCACACGCCTGCTTCCGACCTCGAGGTGCGCTGGAACCTGCCTTTCAGCATCGGAATCGACACGGGCGCGGTCTACGGTGGCCATCTCACGGCAATCCGGCTGCCCGACGAGACCGTATTTCAGTCCTGAAGTTTGCCCGGCACCCCCCGTATGCGGCAAGACGGATGCTGGCAGACTTTGAGAGACTGTCCCCCGGAACCCCAAACCTGTGGGAGGGGGCCGTCCATGCGCGGCCATCGCGAGCCTGTGAGGTGGACTACCCTCAGGGACTTCATCGCATTTCGCTAGACCCGCCAGAGCGTCCTGAGGTATTAGAGAAGCCACATCGCGGGGCCTCTTGCCCTCAGCGAGCCGGGAGGCTGGAACTCCGATCATGCGCCGACGAACCACGGTCCTGGCCCTCTTCTGCGGGCTGATGGCGGCTCCTGCGGTTCTGGCGCAGGACTACGAGCCCGCCTATGACCGCTCGGGCTGGTACGTAGGAGTCGGCGGTGGTGTCGGGCTCGAGATGTTTGGGGATGAGTACCGCAAGTCGCAGTACTTGGTCCCCAGCAGTGTCGGCGGCGACGGCATCCTTTCGAATCTCGGAGAGGGGAAGCCCGGTGACGAGATCGACGTCGCCGGAATCGAGCCGCCGTTCTTCACCGATCCCACCTGCACCGATCCCAACCCCGACCGCGAGGGCGGACCGTGCCCGTTCTCGCCCAACGCCACGTCCCACTTTTACGGCTTCGAAATCGGCGAACGAGTCGTGCTTCTGTTGCGCGGCGGCTATCGGATCAACGATCGCTGGGCCGTCGAGGGGTTGTTCGAGATTGCGGACGAGTTCGACGTCCGTTCGAAGGAAGACATCCCGTTCCGGCGCCAGGTATTGTTCCCCACAGAAGCACAGGGGGACGAATTTCGCGAAACGCTGCGCGTGACGAGCACTGGGCTCAAGCTGCGACCCATGGTCGCGACGGCAAACGTCAAGCACTACCTGCTGACCGGTCGCTTTCAGCCGTACCTGCTCGGTGGCGTGGGCGCGATGTTCGCGCGCCTCGAATTCCCCCACTCGGGCGAACGCTTCAACAAGACTGCCTTTGCGATGCGTTTCGGCGGCGGGATCGAATTCTACATCACAGAGAGCATCGTGATGACGACTGGTGTGACGTACGTCTACCCCACCGGCTCGCTGAAGGACATGCTCGACTACCTCTCAGTCGAGGCCCTCGGCTTCACCTACCGCTTCGGCGCCCCCGAAGAATAGACCTCGAGCCGAGGGCTCCCCGGGATCGGGTCCCCGAAAACTAGCCCCGACGGGGCTCGACACTCGGGATGATCATCCGCTCTCCCGGTGTCAGCGCGGCGAAATTGAGCTCCGGGTTGTACTGGCGCAGCAGCCAGACCGGGAGCTTATAGCGCTCGTGGGCGAGCTCCCACAGCGTGTCGCCGTGCGACAGCTCGTACGTCTGTGTACCCGTGACGACGAAAGCGCCGAAGAACTCTTCCTGCAGCGTGCGGTGATACTCGAGGCGGCGCCGCTCGAATGTTTTGGGATCCACGTTCGTGAAGGAGAGCTTCGTGGTCCGGCCGATCACGACGGTCGACCCACGGCGCATCCGATTCAGTGAGCGCAGCCGGCTCGTGCGGATCTCCAGCCAATCCGCGTAGTGGCCGAGTGTCTCGTCCGCCTGGACGACGATGCGACCGTCCCCGCGAACCGCGTACTGCGACGGATCGGGTGGCGCGGGAGCGTACGCGTCGGTCGTTTCGTCGTCACTCGACGCGTTCGCGGCAGGAGAGCCGTCGATCTCAGCCTCGGCATCGAGCTCGGCTTCGAGGCCGAGCCGTTTCGGGACTTCGAAGTCGAGGGCCGCGACGAGGTGCGCGGTGGCCGACGTGCCGTGGTCGTGTGTGTCCGTGACCGGCTCAGCGAGCGGCTGCGGGTCTTCGAGTTCTACCGCTTCGTCTGGCGCATCGGCAGCGGGGTCCGAACGCTCAGGAGACACGGATGCGACGAGCTCAACCGCCGGCTCCGGCGCTATCGGATCGGGTACCGGGCGTGGAGTTACGGCGGCGATCTCGCGTTGCGGCGTGGGCTTCTCGGGCACGTCCTCGCGGGCCGTAGCTCGAGTCGAATCGGCGCGCGTGGACTGCGTCGTCGTCGACGACTCGGGCGCGCGGGCGACGAGGACCGGCGCCTCCAACGGCGCGAGGCGGAGTTTCTGCCCCACCGAGATCTGGTTGCGGTTGCGCAGTCCGTTCCACGCGACGACGTCCGCCTCGGGCAGGCGATACCGGGCGGCTATGCCCGTGATCGTGTCGCCGCGGCGCACGCGGTACACGCCGTCGGCCGGCAGAGCCCGCCGGGCCACCCGCCGGCTCGAGCTCTTCGCGCTATCGGGGAGGGCGAGCACCTGGCCGACGCGAATGCGGTGCCGGCTCCGCAGGTTGTTGAGCGAAACGAGCTTGCTCTCGCGCACGCCGTAGCGCGAGGCGATCTTCGAGACACTGTCGCCGCGGCGCACCTTGTAGAGGCGGTCGCGGTGCTGCGCGCTCTTGCGCTCGGATGCCGGGATCGAGGCGAAGATCTGCTCGGCGGGAGCGGTGACCGTTCCGGCGGGCAGCCGGATGCTGTATCCGCGGGGCACGTACTTCGAGCCGTTCCAGACCGAGGGACGCAGTGCCGGGTTGTGGTCGCGCAGAACATCGAGGTCCACCCGCAGCGCGGCGGCGAGGTTCGCGGCGTCGTAGAAATGGGGGATCCGGATCCGATCGACCGCTCGCGGACGGTTGCGCCGAATGGGCTCGAAGTAGCGCTCGGGATTCCGGTCGATCTGGTCGGCGGCCAGGAATTCGGCGTAGAAGTTCCGGGACGCGAAGCCGAACGCGCGGCTCTTGTATTTCTTGACGATCGTCGCGATGTCGTCGGTGCCGAGCCTGCGTTTCGCCCGCGCCATGCCGGCCGCGCCGTGGTTGTACGCGGTGATCGCGAGGGGCCACGAATCCAGACGTCGGTAGTTGTCGCGCAGCAGACGCGCCGCCGCGACCGACGCCTTCTCGGGATCGAGTCGCTCGTCGATCACCGAGTCGATGCGCAGATAGCGCCGTCCCGTGGACCGCGTGAACTGCCAGAGCCCGGCTGCCCCCACGCGCGAGTACGCCGTGGCGTTGTAGGACGATTCGACGTGGGGGAGCGCCACGAGGTTGCGCGGGACGCCGTGATCCTTGAGCACCTTCTCGATCTGGCGATGCCACTCGCCCTGGCGTGCGAGGCCGGCTCGGAACTTGTCCGCCTGGCCGAGCTGGAAGCGGATGTGCTTCGACGCGCGTCGCAGCGTCGAGTTCGACACCCCCTTTGGCCACAGCGAGAGGATGCGCGCCTGATCGCCGGTCAGACCGGAGCGCCTGCCCGCGGCGAGCAGTCGCAGCGCGACTTTGACGCGGCCGCGCTGTTTGTCGATGATGCGGTCGCGGCTCCGCTGGCTCGCGCCCTCCGGGAACCGCATGACGCGGTACACCACGTCGAGGTGCTCACTGTCGTGGAGCAGACCGCTGTTGCCGTCGGTCTCGGTGTAGATACGCAACCAGAACCCGACATTCGGCTCGATTCCGGCCGGACGCGGCAGGCGGTCGTCGGCCCAGGCAGAGGGTGTCGGAAGCGCGACGAGCAGGCTGAAAACGAGCAGAGCGGGGAACCTGTGCATGAGATCCCGGATCGGCAACATCGCCGTGCGAATTGACTCCACGTGGGTAAGAAATCCTCTGCGAGGGGAGTTTCGTGAAAATGGCCCGCAGGGCACTTCTCGGAGCGGTCGCTTCGTAGTGAAATCTCCACGAAGCGGTCCGCGACTGCCGCGGTGAACCGCGGATTTGCGCTGGTGCTCCACCCCCCATGAGGGAGCGTCAGCGCTTTCGATTCTTCTTCCGGGCCTTTCGGGCGGCCTTTCTCTTGCTCTTCTGCTGCGTTCGTTTCCGCTCGGTGGACCGGCGGCCGAGGCCCACGGCGGGACCCCCGGCGCCGGCGGCGAGCATCCCCGCCGGATCGAATCCGTCGCCGATCCCGCCGAGACCCATCTTCGAGAGCAGGCCGTCTGGCGAGCCGAGCGACGACATCATCTCGCGCATCTGACCGAACCGCTCGACGAGGCCGAAGACATCCTTCGAACGGTGACCGCTGCCCTTCGCGATGCGCGAAGCCCGGCTCTTGTCGATGATCTCGGGGCTCAGGCGCTCGCCGGGCGTCATCGAGTGGATCAGCGCTTCGACGCTTTTGAGCTCGCCCTCGTCCACCTGATCCGCCATTCCGCCGAACATCGGGAGCTTCGAGAACACCTCGCGCAGCGGGCCCATCTTCTGGATCGTGCGCATCTGCTTCAGCAGATCGTCGAGGCCGAACTGGCCCTTCAAGAGACGCTCGGCGTCTTCCTCGGCCTCCTTCTCGTCGACGACTTCCTCGAAGTCGCGAACGAGGCCGACGATGTCGCCCATTCCGAGGATCCTGGAGGCGAGGCCTTCGGGACGGAAGGGTTCGAGGCGGTCGATCGATTCGCCGGTGCCCAGGAACTTGATGGGGACGCCCGTGACCGCTTTGGCCGCGAGCGCCGCACCGCCGCGTGCGTCGCCGTCGAGCTTCGTCAAGATCAGGCTGTCGATGGGCAGCTGCTCGTTGAACGCTGCGGCGACGTTTACGGCGTCCCGACCCATCAGCGCGTCGCAAACCAGAACGATGTTGGCCGGCTCGGTCGCGGTGCGGATCTGGTGCAGCTCCTCCATCAGCTCTGCGTCGATGGCGAGGCGGCCCGCGGTGTCGTAGATGACCGCGTCGAATCCCCCGCTGCGCACCCGATTCAGCGCCTCTCGGCAGATGTCGGGGGCGGAGGTGCCCGGCTCGGCGGCGTGAACGGGGACGTCGATGCGCGCGCCGAGCTGCTGCAGCTGCTGGACGGCGGCGGGGCGGTGGACGTCCGCGGCGACCAGGAGCGGCTTCTTCTTGTCCTTCTGCAGATGCCGCGCGAGCTTCGCGGCGACGGTGGTCTTGCCGACGCCCTGGAGCCCTACGAGCATCAGCGAGGTGACGCCGCCCTCGTGGGTCAGCGTCGGGTCGACCGGGCCCATCAGTGCGACGAGCTCCTCCTCGCAGCACTTCACGAAGTGCTGGCCGGGAGTGACCTTGATCCGCCTGCCGGAGGCGTCGC
Source organism: Myxococcales bacterium (assembly GCA_013215605.1). Lineage (GTDB taxonomy): Bacteria > Myxococcota_A > UBA9160 > UBA9160 > SMWR01 > JABSQW01. The sequence goes on along the minus strand of JABSQW010000101.1, from coordinate 12,906 downwards.
GGACGCGCGTCTCGACCTTGCTGCCGAGCGCGCGTTCCTTCACGCGTGCGAGGAAGTCCTTGACGATGGCGAGGTCGACGTCTGCCTCGAGCAACGACATCCGCACGTCGCGGAGCGACTGGTCGACGTTTTCGTCGTTGAGCTCGCGCACGCCGCCGAGCTTCTCGCGGGCCGACGTGAATCCCCTGGTTAAGGTCTCGAACATTGGGCGCGCAGGATAGCGAAGTGGTGGCAGAACGGACCGCTGGCGTGCACCATGGGCAGCTACGTCGAAGCGCAGGAGTGGAAACCGAGATGGCAACCGACGTCGAGGCCCAGATTTCGGGGAACGTCTGGAAGATCGAATTGACAGTGGGAGACGCGGTCGAGGAGGAGGACGTCATCCTCATCGTCGAGTCGATGAAGATGGAGATCCCCGTCGAGGCCCCGTGCGCTGGGCGCATCTCGGAGATTCGGGTCTCCGAGGGCGACAGCATCGAAGAGGGCGCGATACTCGCGGTCATCGACTAGAGGTTCGGCCAGGATGCAACGCGGTGCGCCGGGGACGGGGCTGTGGGCCGATGGCAACTCGCGCAACCCAGGCTTAGCCTGTGCGACGTCGATGGGAGCGCTACGCAGTCAACGGCCTGCAGACGCGACCGAATGCAGGCCTTCTTTCCGGCGGGATTTCTAGCCATGCCGAGCCGGATCGACGCGCGCGTGCTGCGACCGTCCGAGCGCGAAGAGGCCCTCGCGCACCTGCGCCGGAACACCAAGCAGAATCTGTTCCTCCTCGACCTGACCGAGCGACTCGGCTCGTCTCACGCTCCGGGGGAGATGCCCACGGAGATCGTCTGTGCCCGGCGCGATGGACGGGTGGTCGGCGTGGCGGCGCTGCGGCCGTCGGTCGTGTTCGACTCCGCGGTTTCGGCCGACGTGCTCGACGCGTTCTTTCCCTATCTCGAAGCGCTCGGAATGGGCCTCGTGAAGAGCGCCGAGCCCATCGTCGACCTCTTGTGGTCTCGCCTGTCGAAGCGGCGCGGGCGGCAAACGGTCGTCGATCGCATCGAGACCACGTACGCGCTGCACGGGAGCGACTTCGAAACCCCGCGCGCGCGACCGGGCGTGGACGTCGGGCGAGTTGCGCGACCGGACGATCTCGAGCAACTCGTGATCGCAGCTCGCGAGAGCCTGCGCGAAGAGAACCGCCCTGATCCCTTCGCCAACGATGTGCGCGGCTTCCGCCGGTGGGTTGCGGGACGCGTCGAGCGGGCGCGCGTCGTCGAGGCCGACGGTGAGCTGCTGTTCGTCGCGTACGCTGACGTCCAGCGTCGCGCGGGCTGGCTCGTCCAGGGCGTCTTCACCTGGAAGGCGGCTCGCCGCCGCGGCTACGCGAGGGCGGGGATGCTCGACCTGTGTCACGAGGCCTTCGCGGCCGGGGCCGACCATGTTCAGCTCGCCGTGATCGATGGCAACGAGGCGGGGCGCGCGCTCTACGAGGGACTGGGCTTCAAGCCCTTCGGGAAGCTGCGCACGATTCTCTTCACGTAGTCTGGCTGGGGTCGTCGGGCAAAGCCCGCCTGCCAGGCTTCGCTCGGCTGCGCCTCGCTGCGCGCTTCGCTTGCAGGCGATATCTCGGGTCGCACGCGAGCTGCAGCCTGCCCCCTGCAGCTCCCGCAGCCTGCGATTGCTGCCTCGCACCCGACGGTGTTTACTCTCTCGCGGGATGTCCGAGCAGCTCACACAACCCCGATCCGATCCGCCCGACCCCCCGCCTGGCGCGCGACCCGGCGCGACCCACCAGGTCGACGACGGGCTGTCGGCGATGACGAAGCGGTTCAACCTCTTCTTCCTCTGGTTCGCCCGCCGCTTCTTCCGCCACTTCGACCTCGACGACGCCACGGTGGCGCAGCTGCGCACGCTCGAGGACCGGGGCTCGGTCATCTATGTCATGCGATACTCGAGCCGCCTCGACTACTTCCTGTTCAACGCGCTGTTCCGGCGCGAGGGACTGCGGCTCTCGGGCTTCGCGAACGGCATTCGCTTCTACTACTACCGTCCGCTGTTCGAGGCGCTGGGGATCGCGCTGAGCCGACGCCGTGGCACTCCGGATGCCCTCGCGCACACCGCCGCCCGCGCCCAGGCCCGCGCCCACGCGGAGGGGGGGGAGTCGATGTTCCTCTTTTTGCGCACCGCGACCCTCCGGAGCTTCCTCCGGGGTCGGCGCGGCGCGGTCGAGGAGGGCGCCCGTGAGCTCGACCTTCTCGAGGAGGTCGTCTCGACGGTGTGGGACACGGGGAACCCCGTTTCGCTCGTGCCGCTCGCGCTGTTCTGGCGCAAGGGTCCGCGCGCTCGCCGTCGCTTCCTGAACCTCTTCTACGGCGCGCAGACCCGACCGTCGGACCTGGCGAAAGTCGCGTCGTTTCTGACCACCTACCGAGGTCTCTTCGTGAAGGTCGGCGATCCCATCGACCTGAACCAGTTCATCGAGAGCCGCCGCGACCAGGGCCCCCACGCCGTCGCGCGTACGGTGCGGCGCTCGATCCTGATGTTCCTCTACCGCGAGGAGAAGGTGGTCGAGGGGCCGACGTTGCTGCCCATCCACCGCGTCCAGGATGTCGTGGTGGAGGACCCGTCCGTGCAGCGCGCCATCCGCGCGCGTGCCGAGGAGCGCCACATTCCCATCGAGCGGGCGCGGAGCGACGCCGGGCGTATGTTCCGCGAGATCGCCGCGAACATGAACTCGATGTTTCTCGCAGTGCTCAACGTGATCGTCGGCGCGATCATGCGGCGACTGTTCGCAAAGATCGAGGTCTCGGGCATCGAGAAGGTTGCCGAGCACGCGAAGCATCAACCGGTGATTCTCGTGCCGAGTCACCGCTCGTACTTCGACTTCGTGATCGTTTCGTCGATGTTCTACGACCACCACCTCGTGCCGCCGCACATCGCGGCGCGCGAGAACATGGCCTTCGGCCCGTTTGGCTTCATCTTCCGCCGCGCCGGCGCGTTCTTTCTGCGGAAGTCGTTCGACGACCCGCTCTACAAGGAAGTGTTCCGCAGCTACGTCGCCCACTTGATCCGCGAGGGCTTCACCCAGGAGTTCTTCATCGAGGGCGGGCGCTCGCGCACCGGCAAGACCCTCGCGCCGCGCCTCGGCATGCTGTCGTGGAACGTCGAGGCCTTCCTCGCGAGCGCGCGCCGCGACCTCTTCTTCGTCCCGATGGCGATCACCTATGAACGCCTCGTCGAAGAGGGCGTCATGGTCGGCGAGCTCCAAGGCGAGGCCAAGGAAACCGAGAGCGTGATGGGGCTCGTGCGAGCGCGGAAGTACCTGCAGCGGCGCTTCGGCAGCGTCCACGTGAACTTCGGCGAGCCGTTCTCGCTCGGCGATGCCCTGGGCGACCGCCGCACCGACTTCGCCAAGGCCGAGACCGACGAGCTCAAGGCCGAGAAGCGCGCGTTCGTTGAAATGCTCGGTAACCGCATCGCCGAGGCCATCAACTGGTCGGCGGTACTGAACGCCACGTCGCTGGTGTCGTGTGCGTTCCTCGGCGAGCGGCGTCGCGGGCTCTTCCGCGGCGATCTCGTCAACCGCATGCAGGAGGTGGTGGATCTCCTCCGCATCCAGGGCGTGGCACTCACCCCGGCGCTCGCCAGAGACGAAGGCGAGTACCGCGATTCGATCGCGTCGATGCTCGAGGCGGGGCTCATCCGCTCGAACAAGGATCCGCGCGGGGAGATCCTCTACTTCGAGGAGTCGAAGCGCCGGGCGCACGACCTCTACCGCAACTCGATCGCGCAGTACCTGGCGATCCCTAGCTTCCTCGCCCGTCGCCTGCTCCAGAGCCCGCCGTTCGACTCGCTCGAAACCGAGCTCGTGCGCTCGCTCGACTTCTTCTACTACGAGTTCTTCACGCCCCGCGGAGCGACCTTCCAGGCGAACTTCCGTGCGATCCTCGATCACTTCGAGCGCATGGGCTGGGTCGAACGACACGAGACGCGCCTGCGCCCCACCGAGAAGGGCACGCCCTGTCTGCACTTCCTCTCCGAGCAGACTCGCGGTGTGGTCGAGGTCTACTACGCGACCACCGGCGCGCTGCTCGGGAACGAGGGAGACATCACTTCGACGGGTCTCCAGAAGCTCGCCGCCGAGCAGTTCGAGCGCTCTCGCCTGCTCGGCGAAGTGGAGCGGTCGGAGGCGTCGAACCCCGTCACCTTCGGGAACGCCGTCGATCTACTGGTCCGGATCCAGGTCCTCGAGCGGGCGCCCGACCCGGAGGAGGGCGCGCCTCCGCGCGACTCCGAGTACGTGCCGGGCGCGTCCTGGGACGACCTCTCGCGGCTCCACGAGCGATTGGCGATGGCGCTCACCGCCGGGTAGCCTCCGGCCCCCCATGGATCCGCTCGAGAGTCTCGACTTCACCAAGGGCGACGGGCTCGTCACCGCCATCGCCCAGGACGACGAGACCGACGAGATCCTGATGGTCGCCTTCATGAACGAGGCGGCGTTTCGCGCGACGGTCGAGACCGGCGAGGTGGTCTACTGGAGTCGCTCGCGCGGAAAGCTCTGGCACAAGGGCGAGGAGAGCGGCAACACCCAGCAGGTGAAGGCGATCTTCAGCGACTGCGACGGCGATGTGATCCTTCTGCGGGTCGAGCAGCGCGGCGGCGCCGCCTGCCACACCGGCCGCCGGAGCTGTTTCTTCAACAAGCTCGAGGGCGACCGCTGGGACGACGTCGGGGTACAGGTCTTCGACCCGAAGCAGGTCTACGGAAAGTGAGCGCGCGCGGAAAGAAGACGCTGAAGCTCGGCCTGCCGAAGGGAAGTCTCCAGGAGACCACCTTCAAGTTGTTCAACCTAGCGGGCTACGACGTCCAGGTGGCGTCTCGGTCGTATTACCCCGAGCTCAGCGACGTCGAGATCGAGTGCGTCCTGATCCGAGCGCAGGAGATGGCCCGCTACGTCGAGCAGGGCGTCCTCGATGCTGGCATCACCGGTATCGACTGGACGCTCGAGAGCCGCGCGAAGGTCAAGGAGCTCGCCGACCTCCGTGCGCCCTGGCCCAGCTACGGTCCGGTGCGCTGGGTGGTGGCGGTCAAGAAGAACTCTCCGATCAAGAATCCGGCCGACCTCCAGGGCAAACGCATCGCGACGGAGGTGGTGGGGCTCACGAAGCGCTACCTGAAGCAGCACGGCGTCACGGCGGACATCGAGTTCTCGTGGGGTGCCACCGAGGTCAAACCGCCGCTGCTGGCGGACGCGATCATCGACGTCACCGCGACCGGCGCGAGCCTGCGCGCCAACGACCTGCGCGTGATCGACACCGTGATCGAGAGCACGCCGCGCTTCATCGCCAACCCGGTGTCCTGCAAGGACGAATGGAAGCGGCGAAAAATGGACCGCCTGCTGCTGATGCTCCGAGGCGCGATCCACGCTGTCGGCCGGGTGGGCCTCATGCTCAACGCGCCGAGCCAGAGCCTCGATAAGGTGCTCGCACTGCTTCCCGCCCTCGAAACTCCGACGATCTCGTACCTCTCCGACGAGCGCTGGGTCGCGATCAACACCATCGTCGAAGAGCGGGTCGTCACCGAGCTCGTTCCGGCGCTTTCGGAAGCGGGGGCTCGCGGGATCGTCGAATACCCCCTCAACAAGATCATCGAGTGAAACCGCTGGGCGTCGCCCGGCGCCTGCTCCGGGTGGTGCCGGACTACGCGAAGATCGCCTGGTGGGGGCTCGTGCGACCCAACGTCGGGCGCGAGCGGCCTCTGGTGGTCTGTCAGGGCGTCATCCTCCGCGGTGATCTGGACGCCCCCGAAGATCTCGACGTGCTCCTGAGCGTCCGCAGCGACCTGCGCGGCTGGGAGCTCCCGGGCGGGAACCCGGACCCGGGAGAGCCCCCCCACGACACCCTGTGCCGCGAGGTGCGCGAGGAGACCGGCCTCCGCGTGGCGGTAGATGCCTACGTGGGCGACTACGTGCGAACCGGCTTCCGCCCCCATACCGCCCGGGTCTACCGGTGTCACGTGCTCGAGGGCACCCCGACGCCGAGCAGCGAGACCCCGGTGGTGCGCTGGTTCCCGGTGGGCGAGCTGCCGACCACGCTGTTTCCCTGGTACCGCGCCCCGCTCGCCGACGCGCTAGCCGGCTTCGACGCGCCGGTGGTGCGAGAGGAGGTCCAGGGCTGGCGAGAGGTGCTGGCGGGTGCGCGGATCGATGTGCGCATGCGGCTGTCCGGAGACACCGCGGGGAGTGGCACGGCGGACGATTGAGAGCGCCCCGCGCGATTTCCGGCGGCGCAACGAGAAAGCCCCCGGCCTGGATGGCGGTCGGGGGCTTCTTCACACCGACGTTCGCCCGCTGCGTTGGGCGACGTCTGAAACGGGGCTACCTGCGATTCTCCCGGAGGCCGCTGGCCTCCCACTCCTTGCTGAGCTGTTGAAGCTTCTGAGAGAAGTCGTCGAAGTCGTCGTCGAAGGACAGGATGATCTCGGTCGTGCGCGGTATGTCGTCGCCGTTCAGCAGGCCGCGGTAGCGGTTGAGGTTCGCCAGGATGGCTTCGGCGACCTTGAGGGCCCGCTTCTCCGTCTTGATCAGCGGCGATTGAAGGGTGTAGACGTTGTTTCGCCCCCAGAGACTCTCGTCTCGGACGATGGCGATCTCACGGTAGAGGCTGTTGATCGGGTCGAAGTTGTATTCCACGCGGACCTCTTTGAAGATGTCCGTGTTCCCGGTGTAGAAGCCGCGCTCCTTCTCGACCTTTCCGAGCTGCCGGCAGCGCGGGCAGTAGAAAGTGTCGCCGTGGTTGAGCAGGAAGACTCCCTTGGCGTAGTCCTCACAATCCGTGTTCTCGCAATAGCCGACGCCACGTTTCATGCTGGCCATCCTTTTTGGACCGCCTCCAGGGCCCCTTTGCTGGGGGGAGGGGAGTGCTTCGTCCCGGTGTCTTCCCGGGCCCGTACGGAAGACATCGCAATCCCCGTGCCACCTTCACACGCGCCGCAGCTGTCCGCTGTCGAGGCGAGATGTTTGGGCGGCACTTGCCGCATGCATGCGTGTGGGCGGGGGCAGGTAGATTCTGGGGCGGTGTCTTCTCAGGGCGTCGAATGGAACGGATCTACACCCTGTTGCCGCCCCGGTCGGAAGCCTCGCAAGTTTCGTCGCACCCGGGAACACCTGATTACTGATGCCCCGCGGCACACGCTTTCCCTCTGGGGGTAGGTAAGCCGTCGCCTCCATCGTAAAAAGGGGAAACGACAGTCGCAACTGTCTGCCTAACGCTTATACCCGCCACGACTCCCAGTTGTCAACCGCGATTTTGTTTTGGCTCCCTCGAGCCCTCCACGTGTGGTGCAAAATCCCCAGCTTCATCACAGGTCTTCAGCGAATTGTTCAAGTGAAGACCGGCGTTTGGCGAGATCGATGCGCAGTACCAGGAGATGGAAGAACGCAGCAGAGGCGGTGAGGATCGAGACCAGGAACGGCCAGCCCATTCCGGTGCCCAGGCTGTCGCGCTCGAGATTGTCCGGGTGCATCGCGGCGTTCCCGAAAAGCTCGATCGCGTAGTAATTGAGCGGGATCAGCAGCGCGCCGACGATCCCGTAGACGGCCGAGAACCGGGCCGCTCGCTCGCTCCCCTCCGTGAAGCTGCGCAGCAGCAGGTAGGCGAGGAAGACGAACCAGAGCATCAACGTGATCGTCAGCCGGGCGTCCCAGACCCACCAGTGCCCCCAGGTGCCCTTTGCCCAGATCGGCCCGGAGGTGATCATGAGGCTGCAGAACAGCACTCCCACCTCGGCTCCGGCAGCGGCCACGCGATCGAAGCGCAGGTCGCTCTTCCAGAGATAGAGCCCACCCGACACCGCCGTGACAACGAAGCCGAGGTACGCCGCGAAGGCGCACGGGACGTGCACGTACAGGATCTTCTGGATCAGACCCTGCACGGAGTCGATCGGCGCAATGGTCACGAGCCAGGCGTACAGGGCCACGAAGATCGCCAGCACCCAGCCGGTGGGGCGGACACTGAGCGGGGAGGCGAGACCCTGGGAGACCGAGGCGCTCATTCGTCGAGAACGTACTCGAACAGCACGAAGCCGACGATCCAGTAGATGAGATCCGCCACCACGAGGAGCTGGACGGATGAGAATGTCACCTCCCCGCCGCGCAGCAGCTCGGCCGTGGCGCTCACCGCAGCGGAGAGCACGGGGACGAGCGGCGGGATCACGAGCACCGGCAGCATCATCTCGCTGAAACGGGTGCGCACCGACATCGCGGAGAAGAACGTCCCCACCGCGCACAGCCCCAACGATCCGAGCAGCACGACGCCCGCCAGCGGTGCGGCGACTGCCAGGATCGGCAGCTCGAACACGATCGCGAACACGCTCGCGACGACGGCCTGTACCAGGCTGAGGATCACCAGGTTTGCGAGGGCCTTGCCCAGGAACACCCATCCGCGGTCGGCCGGCGCCAGCGCGAGGATCGCCAGCGCATCGTTCTCGAGCTCGATCTGGAAGGCCCGGCCGAGGCCCAGCAGCGCCGAGAACACGAAAGCGATCCACAGCAGGCCCGGCGCGTGCTGCGCGTTGCGAGGCGTCGCGCCCCCCGGCAGCGCGAAGTGGAACACGAGCACGACGAGCAGCGAGAAGACGAGCATCGCGATCAGGCGATCGCGGCTGCGCCACTCGGAGACGAGGTCCTTCCACAGCACGGCGAGGAGGACGTTCACAGCGGTCCTTCTGTCACTTCCGCCCAGGCGCGCTCCAGCGCCGGGGTCTCGAGCTCTTCTCCCCTGAGCTCGCGCGCGATGCGCCCAGCGACGAGCAGGAGCGCCCGGTCCGCGAGCTGGGCCACCCGCCCGAGATCGTGGGTGACGACGATCTGCGTACGCGGTGCCGCGTGCAGACCGGCGAGTCGCTCGGACAGCTTCTGTGCCGCGCTCCGATCGAGACCGGTGAAGGGCTCGTCGAGGAGCACGACGGATGGGTCGTGGACGAGCCCCCGCGCGATCGCGAGGCGCTGGGCCATGCCGCGGGAGAACGCGCCGGCGGCCCGGTGCGCGACGTGCGTGAGGTCGGACTCCTCGAGCAGTGCATCCGCCCGCGCGCCCGGGTCGGCCACGCCGTGAAGCCGCCCCGCGAACAGCAGATTCTCCCGCGCGGTGAGCTGCGGATACAGGAAGGTGGCGTGGGCGATCAGGCCAATCTGAGCGCGCGCCGCTGGCTTGCCGGCCACGACGCCCGCGATTTCGAGGCTCCCCGCCGACGGCCGCGCGAGCCCGGCGACGAGCCGCAGCAGCGTGGACTTGCCGGCCCCGTTCGGGCCGAGCACCGCGAGACGCGTTCCCGGCGCGATCTCGAGGTCGATCCGACGCAGGGCTACCGCGCGTCCAAAGCGCTTCTCGAGGCCGCGGGCGCGGATCGCGGGCGCGCTCAACCGGACGCGGCTCCGTCCGCCAGCTGCACACCACAGCGGGAGCAGAAGCGGGCCTGGGCCGCGAGTTCGGCGCCGCACTGGTGGCAGAAGCTCGCCGCGTCGGCATCCCCGGCTGTCGGATCCGCGGCGGCTTCGGGGGCTGGCGCGGCTCGCGCAGACACCGACGCGCGCTGCGTGCGCAACAGGGAGACCGCGCGCGCGCGCAGCTGGATGCGCAGACGCTCGTGCTCTTCGGCGTCGAGCTTGCCGGTCTCGAAGTCGTGATCGGCGTCGTCGATCGCCGCATACACGGACTCGCGCTCGGCGGCGGCTTCGATCGCGGGGCTGAAATCCTCCTCCGGCCGTTCCCGGGCCAGGTAGAGGGGAGCCGCGAGGAAGGCCAGGGTGCCGGTGGCCGCCGCCGCCACGAGCCCGCCGGTGACCCAGGGCGGGAGGGCGGCCGCGGGAGTGATCGGCGCGAGGGTCACCACGATCTCCTCGTCCTTCTCGATGCCAAACGCCTCGAAGTGAAGGTAGCTGCGCTCGCCAGAGCGCGTGGCGCGCCGGCGGTGGAGGCGATCCGTCGACACGTTGACGCTCGTGTCCGCGACGAACAGCGTCAGCAGCGGCAGGAGGTTGTCGAAGCGGCGCTCGAACCGCAGCGACTCGGAGGTGACGGGCAGCCGGTAGCGGAAGTGGAGTTCGCCGGGACCGGCCTTGAGCGGGCCCTGAACGGCGAGTGCGCCGGATGGATCGGGAACCAGGCCCATTGCCAAGGATTCCGGTGAGAACCGCAGTGCCTCGGCGCCTCGGGCCAGCGGGATGCACAGGAGCGGCGCCCCCGTGGCGGAGGTTCCGGCGCTCTCCGCGGGCACCGACAAGACGTGGTGTTCGTTGACGCTGACCGCAGCGTCGTCCATCTCGAGCCAGATCTGTGTCTCGACGACCTCGACGGCGGAGCGTGTGGCCGCTGCCGGGGCGATCGGCAGCGAGAAGGCGAGCTGGCTTCCGGGCGCCAGACTCGGCAGCGCGCTCCGTCGCACGTCCGAGGGGCCAGCGTCGGCCCGAGGTCCGGGATCGACCGCCGTGAAGTCGGCGCCGCGCGGCGCCGCCCAGTACGCCGGGGTCGTCACCTCGACGCGCTCGGCGCCGCGCGTGAGCAACCGCTCCACGCGAAGCGCTCCGGCGGCGCTGTCCAGGGCGTAGAAGAACTCGACGTCGTGGCCGCCCGGATGGATGGGTCCCCAGAACTGGATGACGCGATCCTCGACCCTCAGGCCGGCGGGAGCGCCGAGCGGCAGCCGAAAGTCGCTCGCACCTTGGGGCAATGGGAATTCGAGCAATGGTGCCAGGGACCCGCGAAGGGCTTCGGGTACGTACAAGACGCTCGCGCCCGCGTTGCGCACCTCGATCGACTCGCTCACGCGCAGCTGGCCGCAGCCGTGGTCGACGCGAATGGAGAGCTCGCCGACGTCGAGCCGTGACGCGTCGCTGCTCGGCTCCGAGATCGCCAGCTCGACGGACTGCTCGCGCTCGCCGACAGCGAAGACGACGCGCTCGCCGAACGGGATGTCGCGATAGCGCGCACCCACGAGGTAGACCGTGCCGGGGTTGCCCTCGATATTCGCGAATCCGAAGGCGCCGGCGGCGTCGGTGCGCGTGGTGCGCAGTCCCGGAGTGCCGCTCTCCGTGAGGGCGTAGAGGATGACCTCGAGGTCGCCCGCGGCTTCCGGGCGTTCGCGGTGGATGAGACGTCCGGCGATGCTCGCGGGACCGGGTGAGACGTCCGGGGCTCCGCTGGCGGGCGGATGCGGCGCCTGCGCGCGCAGCCCGGACGCCAGACCCAGCGAGAGGGCGACGGCGCCGACGACGCCGATCGCGAGCCGCCGGGGACCCGGTGACCGGTTCATACTTCGATCGGGGTGTCGGCGGGAGGGCTCGCGATCCGGCGCACCTCGGGGTGGGGCCACAGGATGGTGATGGCCCCGAGCACGAACGTGGCTCCGCCGATCCAGATCCAGTTGACGAGCGGGTTGCGGTAGATCTTGAGCGTCGCGGAGCCGTCGGCTTCGATCGCAGCGAGAATGACGTAGAGGTCCTCGCGCAGCGTCGAGTAGACCGAGGGGATCGACGCCGGCTGCTGCTCGAGCCAGTACATGCGCTTCTCCGGCGCCATGACGCCAAGCGGCTCGCCGTCTCGATACAGCGCAAAGCGCGCCACGGCGCCGCCGTAGTGCTGCTCCGGAATGGCCTCAGCCGTAAGGTAGCGGATCCGGTAATCGTCGAGCTCGATCTCGTCGCCGGGGCGGACGTTTTCCAGGCGTTCCTCGTTCAGGGCGGAGCCGGCAGTCCCGATCAGGATGAACACCACGCCGAGGTGGACCACGTATCCGCCGTAGCGCTGTTGGTTCTTGCGCAGCAGCGCGCCGAGCGCCTGCACGGCGTTCTCTTCACCGCCGCGCATGCGCGCCCGAATGGCCCGGTAGTACTCCTGCAGGATCGTCGTGGTGGTGAACGCACCGAGGCTCCAGGCGCAAACCGCGTAGAACCCGGCTCGGCTGCCAAACGCCGCGACGAGACCTACCGCCGCGGCGACCCCGACGATGACGGGGGTGGCGAACTGTCGCCGGAGACTCTCGAAGGACGCCTGCCGCCAGGCGATCAGCGGACCGACTCCCGTGAGGAACAGCAGGAAGAGCGCGAGCGGCCCGGCCATCGTGTTGAAGAACTTCGGACCGATGGCGATGCGGTTGCCGGTCAACGCCTCGGAGAAGACGGGGAAGAGGGTGCCCCAGAACACCACCATCAGGATCGCGATGAACACCCAGTTGTTGAGCAGGAAGCTCGCCTCGCGCGACACCATGCTCTCGAGGCGCCCAGACGTTCGCAGCTGGCCCCGCCTCGCCAGCAGCGCCACGAGGAACGCGATGGCGTTGACGAGCACGTACGACAGGAAGATCGACGTGAACAGGGGGGTCTGGGCGAACGCGTGAACCGACTGAACGATTCCGCTGCGCGTGAGAAACGTGCCGAACAGGCACAGCGTGTAGGTGAGGCCGATCAGCAGCAGATTCCAGGACTTCAGCATGTTGCGCTTTTCCTGGATCATCACCGAATGGAGATACGCCGTTGCGGGCAGCCACGGCATGAACGAAGCGTTCTCCACGGGGTCCCACGCCCAGTAGCCCCCCCAACCGAGTACCTCGTACGCCCAGCGCCCGCCGAGCATGATCCCGATACTGAGGAAGAGCCACGAAAAGAGCGTCCAGCGGCGCGTCGTGCGGAACCACATCGAGCCGATCTCGCCGGTCACGAGTGCCGCCAGGGCGAACGCGAAGGGCACCGCGAAACCCACGAGTCCCGTGTACAGCATGACCGGGTGGATCATCATCACCGGGTGCTGCAAGAGCGGGTTGAGGCCGTTGCCGTCGGAGATCACCTGGTTGGGCGGTACGCGCTCGAAGGGCAACTCGATGAAGTTGATCAGCACCAGGAAGAAGGTGGCGTTGGCGAGCAGC
>JABSQW010000100.1 GCA_013215605.1 Myxococcales bacterium | reverse complement strand
CCGCGCGATCCCGCCGACCCCGCGCGCGACGACGCGGGGGTCGCGTTCACGCTGCGCTTCGCCGAGCGGCTCAGCGCCATCGGTGAGCTGTCGCGCTTCGAGTCGGCCCCGCCGCCTTCGCGCGTGCGCATCCTCCGCGCCCCGGGTCCCACCGCCGAGCTCCACGCCGTGGCCTCGCGGATCCGCGCGCTGCTCGATGCGGGCGCCATTCCGGAACGCATCGGCGTCGTCGCGCGTGATCTCGCGCGGCTTCGCCTGCCGCTCCGCCGGCACTTCGCCCACCTGGCGATTCCCCATTCCGGTCACGGCGAAACGGGTGCGCTCACGCCCGTCGCTCGCCGGGTCGAGGCGCTGCTCGTGTTGATGCGGCGTGGCGGTGCCGCTCCGGCCGAGCTGTTTGTCGACGTCGTCGAGCGCATCGAGGTCGCAACGGACACGGACGCGGCAACCGATTCGGGTCCCCGCGACCTCAGCCACACCGAACGCGCAGATCTTGCTTGGGCCCTCCACGCCGCGGGGGTCGCGCGTCTCGACGGTCTCGCGGCGCTCGGCGGTTCCCCTCCGCCGGCGCGAGACCTCCCACTCGACGTACGCACCGGGCTCTCGCTCCGCCCCGACGGCAGCACCGCGAGCGAACGCCGCCGCGTTTCGCGCCAGCTCTTCGGGGCGATCGCGAAACGCGCCGCGGCCTTCGTCGAGCGCTGGTCGCAGGGTGCGGTCCGCGCTTCGCTCGCAGAGTACGGCGAGGCGCTCGTCGATCTCGCCAGTGTGGAGCTCGGGTGGACCCCGGGGGCCGCGGGTGTCACCGCGCCCGGCAGCGCGGGAGACCTGCTCGCGCAGGGCGTCCGCTTCGACGCCGCCAGCGCGGCGGTCGAAGTCGATCGCGAGGAGTTTCTGCTGCTCCTCGAGCGACGCCTCGTCGGCGCCGGTCGCGAGGCCCTGGGCGGCCGAGGTGGCGGCGTGCAGGTCCTCAGCGTGATGGAGGCGCGTTCGCGCACATTCGACCACCTGTTCGTGATCGGGCTCGAGGCCGGCTCGTTCCCGCGCAGCATCCAAGAAGGTCCGATCCTGCCCGACGCGCTGCGACGCAATCTGCGCAGCGTGCTCCCCGACCTTCCCGTCAAGGCGGAGGGGCACGACGAAGAGCGCTTCCTGTTCGCACAGCTCGTCGAGGCGAGTCCCGACGTCGTGCTCAGCGTGTCGGTCTGTGACGACGACGGAAAGCCCCGCTCCGTGTCGCCCTTCGTCGAGCGCCTGCAGGTGTCGGATCGCGCCGTCGAATCCGTGACCCTGCCCACCTTGTGGTCACGCAGGGGCCTGGCCACCGGAGCCGCGGCGAACCCCGACGAGTCGCGCCTGCGTCCCGCGCACGAGCTGCTGCAGCTCACCGGTCTCTACGGATCGCGCGTTCAGTTCGGCGAGGCGCTCACGGCGGCCCTCGCCGGTTCGCCCGGCGGCGCTGCGCTGGCGAACGCGCGCCTGGCCGTGCTCTCGGAGCTCGATCCCGGCTACGCCCTCCGGAGCGAACTCGGGCCGTACTTCGGATTCGTCGGCGGTGCCCGCGAGCCGGCCGATCCGCGAAGGGCCGACCTGTACGTCACCACGGTCGAGTCGCTGTGCGGCTGTCCCTGGCGCACGTTTCTCGAGCGGCTGCTTCACGTGGCTCCCGCTCCCGACGCGCTCGCCACGCTTCCCGACCTCGACGCCCTCGTCATCGGCGCCGCCACGCACCGCGTGCTCGAAGAGATCGTCTTCGCCCACCTCGGCGAACGGGGCGAACCCCTCGACAGCGCACTGGCCCGCACGCCGGCTGCCATCCCGTGGCCCGACGGCCCGACGCTCCGGTCGCTCGTGCAGAAGCAGGCCGAGCGTGCGCTCTCGGAGGCCGGGATCGCCTGGCCCGCGCTCGCCGCCGCGCTCGCCGAGCGGATGGCCGCATTTCTCGACAGCGCCCGAAGGATTGCCTGGCCCGGGCCCGCTGCGGAGATCGGGGTCCTCGGCGTCGAGGTGACCGGGCGCGTGGAGGTCGCGCGCGCCGCAGGCGAGCCGCGCAGCGTGTACTTCCGCGCGGATCGCGTCGATCGAACCCAGGACGGTGCACTGCTCCTGTGGGACTACAAGACCGGAAAGCCCGTCGCGGTGCAGCAGAGCGAACAGCGGCGACGCACCGCGCTGTTGAAGAAGGTACAGCGCGGTGACTTCTTGCAGGGCGCGGCCTACGCACTCGGGGCTCGCGCCCTCGCTGGGGGGGCGGCCGAGGGGCGCTACCTCTACCTCTCGCCGGACGCACCGCCGCAGGCGCAGGTGGCTCGGGTGCCGGCCGACGACGAGGAGTTCCAAGCCGGGTTCGAACGCGCCGCCTCGCGGGCCGTCGCAGCCCTCGACGCCGGCAGCTTCTTCCCGCGGCTCGTCGTCGCGAGCGGCGAGAAGGAGTTCCCCCTCTGTGATCGCTGCGACGTCCGCGACGCGTGCGCGAGAGGTGACAGCGGGGCGCGGCGACGCCTGGTGTCCTGGCACGCTGCGCGGTCCCAAGCGTTCCGCTTGGCGCAGGAGGCGGAGCCGACGCCGGACGCCGTGTCTGGCGCGGCCCGCGCCGAGGCCGCTGCCCTCGCGATCTGGCAGCTCCACGAGGTTGAGCGATGACCGACACCGCTCGCCACGCCGCCCTCGTCCAATCCGACGAGCGGGCGCGCCACGCTGCCCAGGAGGTCTTCGATCGCCCGCTGCTCCTCGAGGCCGGGGCGGGCACCGGGAAGACCACGGCGCTCGTCGCGCGTGTGCTGGCGTGGGCCGCGGGCCCGGGCTGGCAGCGCGCGGAAGCAGAGCTCGCCGCTGCGGCAAGCGCCTCGGGGCGGTCCGGTCCGCTCGAGCCCGACCGTATCGCGGCCCAGACGCTCGGTCGCGTCGTCGCCATCACGTTCACCGAAGCGGCGGCGGCGGAGATGAGCTTGCGCATCGCTGAGGCACTGTGCGATCTCGAGCGCGGAGAGCTTCCGCTCGGACTCTTCGACGAGGTGCTCCCGACGGACCGCGCCGCTCGCGCGTTGCGCGCGCGTGCGCTTCACGGCTGCCTCGATCACCTCGTGGTGCAGACCATCCACGCCTACTGCCGCCGGCTGTTGGCCGCCCATCCCCTGGAAGCCGGACTTCACCCACACCTCGAGGTGGACGCCGACCTCCGCGTGCAGTCCGAGGTGGTGCGAGACGTCCTCGCCGCCCGCACGGCCATCGATCCTTCGGACGATCTCACGCGCGCGCTCCTCGCGCTCACGCTCCGGGGCGACGGCCTGTTGCGCCTCGAGGAGCAGCTGCTCGCGTGCCTCGCGGCGGGCCTCGCCGCCCACCACCTCGCAGAAGACCCCTTCACCGCGGCTCGCGTCGGCGCCCTCGGTGCGCGCGTGGAGGCAGCCGTCGACGCTTTCTTCGCAGCGGGGGCGGCCGGCCTGCGCGGGGCCAAGACCGGGGCGCGCACACAGGAGGTGCTGTCGTGCATCGATGCGGTTCGCGCTCAATTCAACGATCGCCGCGGGCGCCTCGGCGACGACACCGAAGCACTCGCTGCGCTGCGCGAGTGCATCGACCACGCCGCCGAGCACTTCGGCGACGTCGAGCGCAACCGGCTGCGCGATTGGGCGCGGGGGCACTTCCTCGTTGGAGAGACGGCGGCCCTGGCTGACGCTGCAGCGCCGGTGGCCCGCGCGGCAGCGACGCTCTCGACGCTGATCGCCCACATCAGCACCCTCGACGTCGACGGCCTCGAACTCGCGCGGCCGCTCTTCGAGGATCTCCTGGCAGAGATCCAGGGCGAGCTGCGCTCGCGCGGGATCGCCACGTTCGAGGCGCTGCTCGTCGGTGCCAGGAACCTGCTCTGCGACCAACCGGACGTCGCGCGCCGCATTCGCACGGGCATCGACCAGCTCCTCGTCGACGAGTTCCAGGACACCGATCGCGACCAGTGTGACATCGTGCGCGCGATCGCTCTCACGGGGCCTCGGGAGGAGCGGCCTGGCCTGCTGCTGGTGGGCGATCCGAAACAGTCGATCTACGGCTGGCGGAACGCCGATCTTGCCGCGTACGACGCTTTCGCGGAAGGGGTGCTCGCCGAGGGCGGGATTCGCGAGCGGCTGTCGGTCAACTATCGATCGGTGCCCGCCATCCTCGACGAGGTCGAACGAGCGATCGAGCCCATCATGCGCGAGGCCAAGGGCCTGCAGCCCGGCTTTCAGCCGCTGGTTCCGTCGCCGGCCAACACATCGCTGGCGGGTTTCGAAGCCGGCGGCCGCAGCGCGGTCGAGTACTGGGTGTCCGCGTCGTGGGACGCCGGCGCGGAGGCCTTCGCTCCGCTTCCCGTGGCGGCTGCGGCTCAGCTCGAGGCGCGCGCTCTCGCGAACGACCTGCGCGACCTCCACGAGCAGCACGGGGTCGAGTGGGGCGAAATTGGCGTGCTGTTCCGCAGCAGGACGGACTGGGAGATCTATCTGTCCGCCCTGCGCGACGTCGGGATCCCCTTCGCGGTGGAGGGCGATCGCAACTACTACCAGCGCCGGGAGGTGATCGACGCCGCGGCGCTCGTGCGCTGCGTGCTCGACCCCAACGATCACCTCGCCCTCCTCACCTGGCTGCGTTCGACGGCCGTCGGTGTGCCGGATGCCGCGCTCATTCCGCTGTGGACGCGCGGGTTCCCGGCCCGCGCGGGCGCGCTGTTCGGAGCGGCGGACCCGGAGCTCACCGCGCTGGCCGACGACATCCACGAGGTGGCGGCATCCCTCCCCGAAGACGTCCCGGGCCTCGCGCGCATCGCGGGGTGGGAGCGCAACCTCGTCGCCGCCGTCGAGGCGCTCGCCCAGCTCCGCGGCAGCTTCGCCAGCGAGCCCGGCGATCGCTTCGTCGAAGCACTGCGGACGACCACGCTCTTCGAAGCGAGCGAAGCCGCGCGCTACCTCGGCGCCTGGCGGAGTGCGAACCTCGAGCGCTTCTTCCGCGAGCTCGCCGTCGATCTGGCGGAGGGCGGTGCCGCCGGCGCCGTTCTGCGCCGTCTGCGACGCGCGATTGCCACGCGGGAGCGGGCGCCCGAGGCGCGTCCCGATGAGAGCGTCGATGACTCGGTGAGCATCATGACGGTCCACGGCGCGAAGGGTCTCGACTTCGATCACGTCTATTTCGTGCAGCTCCACAAGGGTTCCGACACCATCGGGTCGCAGGATTCCTGCGCGGGCCAGAGCGCGACGGGGATCGAATACCGACTGCTCGACGCGGCCACGCCGGGCTTCGACGAGGTTGCCTCGGCGGCCCGCGCGGTCTCCGCGGCGGAACGCGTGCGCCTCCTCTACGTCGCGATGACGCGCGCGAAGCAGCGGCTGGTACTCGCCGGGCTGTGGCCGGAATTCCAGCAGCGCCGAACCGCTGGCCAGACCCTCGAGCTTCTGGCCGAGCGGGCGCTGGCTCTGCCCCCGCTCTCGGAGTGGATGGGAGAGCTCGCAGCACGGGGCATCGACCGCGGTGTCGACGAATTCGGCGCGACGTGGGTGTTCCCGGGCCTGCAGCCCGCCGATGCGCTCGAAGCCGCGGAGGCACCCTGCTTCGACGTGGCGATCCCCGCGCCCGCAGAGATCGAGAGCTCGGCGCGAACGCTGGCTGCGGCGCGCCTCGATGCCAGCGCGCGAATGCTCCGTCCCGTGTCGAGTCGCGCGTCGGACGCGGGCCGAGAGGCCGACGCTGAAGCGCGCGCGGAGCGTCGCATGGGGCCCGCGTCGACGGGGGCTTCGCCGGACCCGCAGACGCGCGGCGAACCCGAGGCCGCTTCCCGCGTGGCGCGCCACGTCGGCACGGCCATCCACCGGGTGCTGGAGCTCGGCGATCTCTCGCTTCCCCCCGATGAGCTGCGCGCCGAGGCCGCTCCCACCCTCGAAGCGTCGCTGTCCGAAGAGCTTGGCGGCGAGGACCTCGAGACCGCCCTCGGGGTGGGGCGGGCGCTGCTCGACGACATCGCCCGCGGTCCGCTGATCGCCCGTCTGCGCGATCTCGCGTCGGACATCGTGGCGCGGGAGCTGCCGGTTCTGCTGCCGGCCGCCGCCGCCGCGGTCGAATCCGACGCCACGCCCGCGCCCGTCGGCTTCGTCGCCGGAGCGATCGATCTCGTCTACCGGGATCCCGAGTCGGGCGAGCTCGTGGTGGCCGACTACAAGACCGACCAGCTCGGGCCCGACGCCGACGCCGACGCCGACGGCGCCGCGTTGCGGGCCGTAGCGGCGAAGTACGCGGGGCAGGGAGACCTCTACCGCCGGGCACTGCGCGAGGCTCTCGAGCTCCCGTACACACCGCGATTCGAGCTCTGGCTGCTCGCCCACGGTCGCAGCGTCGTCGTCGACGCGCCGCCGGTCTGATCGCGCCTGCACTCGACGGCGCCGCGGCGCAGCGCGCCGGGGTCGGTGATAGCTTCTACCGATGCCCGCACCCCGAGCGCAGTCGCCGGGCGGCGGCCCCGGGCGTCGGGGGCCGCGCAAGGCGCTGCTCGTCGCGCTGACCGTGATCGTCACGGGGGTCGCCATCGAGGGAGCGGCTCGGCTGGTCGAGTTTTCGGTCGATCAGTGGCGCGCCGGACGGGCGGCTCCCGAGAATCCCTTCCTGGTCACGCGCAATGTCGTCCCCGTCTTCCAGCGTTCGGCGGACGCGCGGAGCTACGTCCGCACCCCCCACCACTGGATCTCGAAGGACGCGCGCTTCGCGGCCGAGAAGCCCGCGGGCGCCTTTCGCGTCTTCTGTCTCGGCGGCTCGGCCGCGGCGGGCTGGCCCCACGACGCGGAGGCGTCGTATCCCGGCTTCCTGCAGCGGAAGCTCGAGCGCGTCCTCCCCGGCCGCAACGTCGAGGTGGTGAACGCGGCGGGTCACACCTACGCGAGCTACCGCGTCAAGGTGGTGTTCGACGAGATCCTGGAGTACGAGCCGGATCTGGTCGTGCTGTACACGGGCAACAACGAGTTCCTCGAGAACGTCGTCTATGCACCGGCGGGCGCGCCGGGGGGGGCATCCCTCGCGCTACTGCGCCTCGCACGCCGCATCGCGCGAGCCAGCGCCGAGCGCCCCAGCATCGACGTCGCCAACTACAGCCAGCGCGATCACACGATCAACCGCCTGAGCTTCGCCTTCGGCCGGGCCTCGGAGCTCCGAGAGGATCCCGAGCAGTTCGCGACGGTGGAAGATCACTACCGCTTCAACATCGAGGCGATGCTCGCCGAGGGACGGCGCCGCGGAATCCCCGTGCTCGTGGCGACCGTCCCCGTCAACGTCCGCGACTGGCGACCCAACGTCTCGCTCCACGCCGCCGATCCGGACAGCGCGGCGCGCGCCGCCTGGCAGCAGGCGTTTCGCACCGGCGTGCTGGCGCTCGAAGCGGGCGAGCCGCCGTCGGCCATCGCCCCCCTCGAGCGCTCGACGTCCCTCGATCCGCGCTACGCCGAGGGCTGGTATCGCCTCGGACAGGCGTACCTCGGGGTCGGCGAGGTCGGCTCGGCACGAAAGGCGTTCGACGAGGCGCTTCACCGCGACGCGTACCCCTTCCGCTCGGTGTTCAACGACGTCGTGCGCGAGGTGGCCGCCGCCGCGGATGCGCCGCCGCTCGATCTCGTCGGCGTCTTCGAGCGCGAGGCGCGGGACGGCATTCCGGGGTTCGACACGTTCATCGACTACGTACACCCCACCGCGGCGGCGAACGAGCAGATCGCGCACGAGGTGCTGTCCGCCGTCGTCGACCGCGGCTGGCTCCCCGCGGAGCCGGCCCTCGCGCCCGACGCCGTGCGCATCGCGGTCCCCGCCGACGTCGAGGAGCGCGTCCCCGTGCTGCGCGGACTCTTCGGCCAGTACCTCGTGATGCGTCGCTACGAGCACCTCGATTCGCTCGCCGCACGCCTCTTCGCCGCGATCGAGAAGGAGCTGTCCGCGTCGACGCCCGAGCGGCGAGAGCGTTTGCGCGGAGTGTTGAGCGACGTCGCTCGAGTGATGCGCGTCGTCGGCCCGTACCGACGGCTGCTGCGTGCGGAGCAGCTCGGTCAGCTCACCGAGGAATTTACGCCGGTGGAGGCCGACGCTGTCTTCGACGCCTACGCGGGCATGATCCACGCGCTCGAGGCGCAGGGCATGCCGCTCTCGGAGTTTCGCTCCCTCGTTTCCGACGCGCGTCCACGGACCGCGAAGCGCTGAGGGACGGGCCCGCCACGGCGCCGCGCGGACGGCCGCGACGACGCTTGGCCGAGGGCTCCCGGCCGCTCCGCTGGAGCTACCAGAGCTCGTCGGTGTAGCGATCCGTGCCGGCCACCGTCGTGTGGAACGGGGCGGCGAGGGCGATGGTCGCCTGTCCGGAATCGCGAAGGCGTTTGTCGTAGGCGACGAAGCGGTCCCACACGAGGCTGGGGTCCTTCTCGACGAAGAACAGCTGCAGCATCCGTTCAGGACCGCCCGTGGCGCTGCCGAGGTCCATCGGTGCGTTCTCGGTGACGCCGCCTTCGCGCGAGATCGGCTTCCACGCGGCACAGCTCGCGACGGGTCCGTCGGCAAGGAGCTCCGCAACGGGCTCGCGCGCGAGCCAGGCGTCGAAATCAGCCGGGTCGACACCCGGTGCGCGATCGACGAACACGGCGACGAGCCCCGGGTAGGGGTGATCGAGGGCGAGCTCGACGGGCACCGGGTCGGCGTCGCGGTAGTGGGTGGACGCGTAGTCGAACAGGACCGTGTGGACGTGGGTGCGCTCCGCGAAGCCGCGCCCGTTGGCGTACAGCCACTGCACCTGTTCGGCCGCCCAGTTGAAGTGATCGTCGTGGTGCCCTTCGTGGACCCAGTAGATCGCGAGATACGAGCCGGCATCGACGGGCACCGCGACGCTGCTCTTCTCGGGATAGCGCAGGTCCTTCAGCGCCCGGGTGGCCACGTAGCGGTTTCCGGCGAACAGCCACGGACCGATCATGCAGCCCGCGTAGAAGTGATCCCGCTCGTACCAGCGGTTGTACGCCACCTCGGATCCCCGCTGCGGATCGACGAGCGTGAACAACATGCTTCCCACCCGAACTGCGTCCACGGCGGCACCTCGGAGGCGATTCTACACGACGCGGGTGGGAGCCGGGCGGAATCGAACATCGCTGCGAACGACCCGGTAATTCCCAAGAGGTAGGCGGGCAGGCGGCGAGGCGGAGCGCCGCCACCGCGTGCCGTGACCGGAGAGAATTCGCGAATTCCTTCGCCCAGCACTGATACGATCCCCGAGGTAGCAACCGCTCGACGAGGTGAGCCCGTGCCCAGAGGCGAATCGCTCTACGACAAGGTTCCCGACTATCGCGTCGACCTCGAGCCACGGGGCGGGCGCGTGACGGTGGCGTTCCGGGGCGAGACGCTGGTCGACACCGAGAACGCCCTCGAGTGCCGCGAGACCAAGCACGACCCCGTGCTCTATTTTCCGCGCGAGGACGTGAACATGGCGNTCCTCGAGCGCACCGACCACGAGACCTTCTGTCCCTTCAAGGGCGAGGCGAGCTATTGGAACCTGCGGGCCGGCGGGGAATTCTCGGAGAACGCCGCCTGGAGCTACGAGGATCCCTTCGAGCAGGTCGCCGGGATCAGGGACTACGTGGCCTTCTACGCCGACCGGGTCGAGTTCACCTAGGGAGCTCCGGGCGTCGCAGCTTCGTCCGCGCCTTCTCGACGGGCTCGCGCGCGTCGCAGCCTTCCAGGTGGTCGTTCACCAGCCCCATCGACTGCATGAACGCGTAGCACGTCGTGGGTCCGACGAACCGCCAACCGCGCCGTTTGAGTTCGAGGCTGAGCGCCTTCGATTCCGGGCTCTGGGTGAGCTTTCGGAACGCCGCAAGGGTGACGCGGCGCGGGCGACTCCGCGGCTCCGGCTCGTACTGCCAGAAGAATGCCGCAAGCGATCCGAATTCGTCGATCACTTCGCGCGCGCGCTTCGAATTGTGGATCGTCGCCTCGATCTTGCCGCGGTGGCGGACGATGCCGGTGTCTGCGAGCAGGCGTTTCACGCTGCGCGAATCGAAGAGGGCCACGGCTTCCACGTCGAAGTTCGCGAAGCCCTTCCGGAAGCTCTCCCGCTTGCGAAGGATGGTCAGCCAGGAGAGCCCCGACTGAAAGCCCTCGAGACAGATCTTCTCGAAGAGCTTCCGGTCGTCGACGACGGGCCGGCCCCACTCGTCATCGTGGTAGGCGCGGTAGTCGTCGTGCTCGCCCGGCCACCAGCAGCGCACCGCGCCGTCCGAGCCCCGTGCCAGTCCCTTCGCGAGGCGCTGCATCGCGAGAGGGTAGGAGCGTCCGCGGCCCGTCGCCGGGGATGCCCGCGCCGTGGGACGGCGGGATGTGAGAGGATTCCCCGACCGCCGCGGTCGGCAAGCCGTGGCCGAGGGCAGCATCCGAGTCGGGTGCTCCACCGTGCGAGGTGACGCGTGCTCGAGAACGACTATCCCCTCTACCTGGGCAACCGGCCCGAGGCCCCGAATCACGACCTCGAGGTCGTCGACAAGTTCACCGGTGAGGTGGCGACGCGGGTTCCCCTCGCGGCGCCCGAGCTCATCGATCGCGCCATCGGCCTGGCCGCCGACGCCGCCGCCGCGATGCGCGAACTGCCCGCGTACGCGCGTCAGCAGGTTCTCGATCACTGTGTGCGCCGCTTCACCGAACGCAGTGACGAGCTGGCCATGGCGCTCTGCATCGAAGCGGGCAAGCCCATCAAGGACGCGCGCGGCGAGGCCGGCCGTCTGATCGACACGTTCCGCGTCGCCGCGGAGGAGAGTGTCCGCATCACGGGCGAGGTGATGCCCCTCGACATCAGCCCGCGGGCTCGCGGCTACGAGGGGATGTGGAAGCGAGTTCCCATCGGGCCCTGCTCGTTCATCTCGCCGTTCAACTTTCCGCTGAATCTCGCCGCCCACAAGGTGGCGCCGGCAATCGCGGCGGGCTGTCCGTTCGTCCTGAAGCCGGCGAGTCTCACGCCCATCGGTGCGCTGATCATCGGCGAGGTGCTGGCGGAGACGGATCTGCCCGCCGGCGCCTTCTCGATCCTCCCGGCGCGCCGCGACGGCGCCGATCTCTTCACCGAGGACGACCGCCTCAAGCTGCTGAGCTTCACGGGCTCCCCCGTCGTGGGCTGGGCCCTCAAGGCGCGCGCCGGCAAGAAGAAAGTGGTTCTCGAACTCGGCGGTAACGCCGCCGTGATCGTCGATGCCGACGCGGATCTCGAGGATGCCGTGGAGCGGATCGTCTTCGGAGCCTTCTACCAATCGGGGCAGAGCTGCATCGGCGTGCAGCGCATCCTCGTTCACGAGGCGATCTACGAAGAGTTTCGCGAGCGCCTCACCGGGGCCACCGCGGCGCTGCGCATGGGCGACCCGAAAGAGGAGGAGACGTTCATCGGGCCGATGATTTCGGAAAGCGAGGCGGAGCGCCTCGACGCTTGGATTCGCTCCGCCGTCGAATCGGGCGCGAAGCTCCTGTGCGGCGGACGCCGCGAGGGCGCGATGCTCGAGGCGACGCTCCTCGAGGACGTCGCGAGGGACCAGGCGGTGGTCTGCGAAGAGGCCTTCGGCCCGGTGGCGGTGCTTTCGCGCTTTCGCGATTTCGACGCGGCCCTCAGCCAAGTCAACGACTCGGTGTTCGGTCTACAGGCGGGGATCTTCACCCGAGACCTCTACAAGGCCAGGCAGGCCTGGAACGAACTCGAGGTCGGCGGTGTCGTCATTGGCGATGTACCCTCCTGGCGCGTGGACCACATGCCCTACGGCGGGGTGAAGGACAGTGGTCTCGGTCGCGAGGGCATCCGCTTCGCAATCGAGGACATGACCGAGATCCGGCTCATGGTGATCCGCACTCCCTGAGTGGATGGGCCAGCCCCCCGCCGTCGGACGCCGAAGCACGGGACCGACCACGCGGCGAAGAGGGGGAGGCGTGACGAAGATCCGGGTCAAGGCCCTGCTGGCGCGCGAGACCGCCGGCGAGGAGGTGAGCCTCGAGGGGTGGGTGCGCACGGCGCGCCACTCGAAGGGGGTGAGCTTCCTGGAGATCAGTGACGGCTCGAGCTTTGCGGGCATCCAGGTCGTCGCCGATGCGACGCTCGACGGCTACGACCCCGGAATCCGCGGCCTCCGCACGGGATGCTCGGTTCGGGCGAAAGGTCAGCTCGTCGACTCGCCGGGCAAGGGACAGCGGTTCGAGATCCACGCGACGGACGTCGAACTCGTGGGCGCTGTCGACGACGACTACCCGCTCCAGAAGAAGCGCCACACGTTCGAGTTCCTGCGCACCCAGGGCCACCTGCGCACCCGCACCAACACCCTGGGCGCCGTGCTGCGCGTGCGAAACGCCGCGAGCCAGGCGATCCACGAGTTCTTCCAGGAGCGCGGCTTTCTCTGGCTGCACTCGCCGATCATCACGGCGTCGGACGCGGAGGGCGCTGGTGAGATGTTCCGCGTTTCGACCCTCGACGCCGCGGCCCCTCCGCGCACCGAGGCCGGTGACGTCGACTTCGCCGGGGACTTCTTCGGTCGCGAGACGATGCTCACGGTGTCCGGCCAGCTGGAGGCCGAGATCGCTGCCCTCTCCCACACCAACGTCTACAGCTTTGGTCCGACGTTTCGCGCGGAGAACTCCAACACGAGTCGCCACCTCGCGGAGTTCTGGATGGTCGAGCCCGAGATGGCCTTCTGCGAGCTCGACGGCAATGTCGAGCTCGCAGAGTCGTTCCTGAAGGCGATCCTGCGCGGTGTGCTCGAGCGCTGTCCCGACGACATGGAGTTCTTCAACCAGCGCATCGACGACACCGTACTCGCCACGCTGAACCACGTCATCGATGCGCCCTTCGAGCGCATCACCTACACCGAGGCGGTGGAGATCCTGCTCGCCAGCGGACGCGATTTCGAGTTTTCCGTGAAGTGGGGCGTCGACCTGCAGAGCGAGCACGAGCGCTTCCTCGCCGAGGAGCACATCGGACGGCCGGTGGTCGTCACCGACTACCCGGCAGCCATCAAAGCGTTCTACATGTACCGAAACGACGACGAGCGCACCGTGCGCGCCATGGACGTGCTGGTGCCGAAGGTGGGGGAGATCATCGGTGGGTCGCAGCGCGAGCATCGCGAGGACATCCTGCGCGATCGGATGACGGACGCAGGCCTCTCCCACGACGCGTACTGGTGGTACCTCGATCTGCGGCGCTACGGCTCGGTGCCCCACGCCGGTTTCGGACTCGGCTTCGAACGGGTCGTGCAGTTCATGACCGGCATGGCGAACATCCGGGACGTCATTCCGTTCCCGCGCGTTCCCGGCAACGCCGAGTTCTAGCGGGTCGTCGTTGAGGTTCGCTAGAGATCGGGTCGCCGTCGCCTTGTGGGCGCTCGCGCTCGCCCGCTGCGGCGCGCCTGCGCCGCCCCTGAACGTCCTGCTCATCACCCTCGACACGACGCGGACGGATCACCTGTCGGCGTACGGGTACGCGCGCGATACGTCGCCGCGGCTCGCCGAGCTGGCCGCCGAGGGCGTGCGCTTCGACGCCGCGTACGCGCCCACGGCCACGACGGCGCCCAGCCACGCGTCGCTCTTCACCGCGGCGATGCCGCCGCTGCACGGCGTTCTGAAGAACGGAATTCCGCTCTCGGCCGAGCTGCCGACCCTCGCCGAGGAGTTTGCCGCCGCCGGTTACGACACCGCGGCCGTCGTGAGCTCCTTCGTGCTCACGTCGCGCTTCGGGCTCTCGCGCGGTTTCTCCCACTTCGACGACGCCTTCGAGGCGCGCGAGTCGAGCGGCGGCGGGAACAGCTTCGTGTGGGAGGGGGAGCGCGTCTTCGAGGTGTTCGACCGCCGCGGCGATTACACCACTCGCCGCGCCGCGCGTTGGCTCGCGGAGAATCGAGACCCCGAGCGGCCGTTCTTCCTGTTCGTCCACTACTTCGATCCCCACGATCCCTACGCGGCACCGGGTCACTTCGCCAACCGCTTCGCGCCGGACGACGACAGCGAACTCGCGAGCGAGATCGCGCGCTACGACAGCGAAATCGCCTTCGTGGACCGGCAGGTGGGTGCGTTGCTCGCCTCCCTCGAGCGCACCGGTCTGCGCGACGACACGCTCGTGGTCGTGACCGCCGACCACGGCGAGGGACTCCTCGACCACGGGCACATGGCCCACGGGGCGCAACTCTACGAGGAGTCGGTGCGGGTCCCCTTGCTCGTGCGCTGGCCCCACGGGACCACACCCGGCGTGATCGACACGCCGGTGTCGATCGTCGACGTCGGCCCCGCGATCCTCGAACTCGCGGGGGTCGGATCGCACCTCGCCGATGATGGCGCCGCGGCACACCTCGCCGCCTCGATGCGCGGCACCGCGGAGCCCCGGGCGGCGCCGATCTTTTTCTACCGGCGACCCTACGCGGGTGACGCGTCGGACGGGCCGCGGGGCGAGAAGTTCGGCATGCGCGACGGGCGCTGGAAGTACATCGACGGCCCCGCCGAGGGCAGGCGGGAACTCTACGACCTCGTCGCCGACCCCGGCGAGCGAACCGACGCCCTGGCCACGCGCCAGGACGTGGCGACACGGCTGGCGGCGCAGCTCGAACTCTGGCGCGGGGAGCACCCACCTCGCGGGCCCGCCGGCCGTGTCGACGCCACGGACCGAGAGCGTCTCCGCACGCTCGGCTACGTCGAGTAGCCGTACCCCCGGGTGGGGGTCCCCCGCCGGCCGCTGCCTCGGGTACCCTCGAATGCATGCGTAGAGTTCGCCTCCTGCTCAGCGGTTCCATTCTCGCCACCCTGGCGTGCAGCAATCTCTTCGCGCCGCTCCCATTCCAGGATCGGTCCATGCATCTCGAGGCGGG
>JABSQW010000010.1:3788-6448 GCA_013215605.1 Myxococcales bacterium | reverse complement strand
TGCCCGGCCGTGCGTGCTCCTTGAGCGCCCTGCCGAGACGCTCCCAGCGCAGGGCGTTGTCGCGTTGGAACTCCCAGCGCTCGTAGTCGCTCAAGTAGGGCTCGCTGCCGTGAATGTGAAAGCGCGTTCGCAGGGTGTCGGGGATCAGATGCTGGTCCCAGGCGGGGAGCAGGCCCACCGCCAGCAGCGCGCCGGCAACCGAGAGAAGAGCGGTACGGCGCTCGCCGGCCGCTGCGAACCCGAGTCCCACAGCGAGCGCGACGAATGGCAGCCCCGCGACGAGGAATCGCCCCATCGCCATGAAGTCGCCGCCCGTGCCCACGGCGAACACGAGGCAGCCCGCGGCCGCTGCCAGGATCGGGAGGCCCACGCTCCGCCACGGGCGAGCGAGGCACGCGGGCACGCCCAGCAGCAGGCCGAGCGGTGCGACGAAGGTCAGCAGGAAGTGGATCACGTAGCTGGCACCGCGCAGGAGCCCGGGGACGCTCAGACTGGCTTTGGCGTGAACCGTGTTGGACACGACGTCGTCGAAGTACGCGTAGCGCATGCCGAGAAAGAACCCCGCTCCCACGAACAGGAGCAGCGCGTGCACGGCGAGCGGTTTGAGGGGCGCCCGGCCCGCGAGCCGCCGTGAGATCGCTGCGAGTGCGAGGATCGCGAACGACCAGACGATGCCCTCCACGCGCATCAACGCGAGAGCGAGCGAGCCGAGCACTGCCACGAAAACGTCGATCCGCTCGGACCGGAGGACGAGTCGATCGAAGAGGGCGTAGAGGAGGAGAGCGAAGGGGATCGTCTCCAGACCCGTGGAGGAATGCAGGGCGAACGCTGGCGACCAGGCGACGAACGCGCAGGCCACGACGGCGCCGACGCGATCGATGGCGAACCGACGCCGCAGGCTGAGGAACAGCCACGCGATCAACGCGCTGCCACACAGGAACGACAGCCAGGGGAGAGCGTTCTCTGGCGCTGCGCCCAGCCACTCGAGCGGGGTCGCGACGACGACCCAGAGGAAGTTGCTGAACCCCTCCACGGGCGGATCTTCGCCGGCGTTGTAGCGAAGCCCGAGGCCCCCGGCCCAGTTCCGCGCATAGCGAAAGCTGATGAAGGCGTCGTCGGTGACGAACCAGAACCGATGGACGAGCCACGCGTAAGGGAGCCACAGGACCAGGGCCGCGATGCCGTCGCCGAGGTCCAGGCGGGACCCGTCGTCCTTCGGAGGGTGTGCTGCTGCGGACACTGGGTCAGGGTCGCCCGGCTCGACGCTCGGGAACGGGCGCGGAGCCGCCGCCCACCCGCTCGTAGAACGCGAAGTCCGCCGCCTCGAGGAACGGTCGAAACTCGCGCCAGCTGGCCGTGAAGCGGGGGTCTTTACCGAAGTGGCGGAGGATGTCGAAGCGCATGCCGCGCATGCCGGGGGGAAACGGGCCAGTGGAGACCACGACGACGTCCGGCGTCGCCGACGAGAAATCGCGCATCAGCGCTTCGTGAAAGAACCGCTCGTCGTCGCTCATCCGCTCGGGGGTGTGATACCGGGGCTCGCGACTCGCATCCAGTTGGCCCGCGTACGCGGCGTTCAGGTACGTGAGGAACCAGAGGGATCCCGTGGAGCGCGACTCCGCGTGGGCGATCACGGAGTACCAGGGGAACATCCCGGTGCTCAGCACCAGTACGCGCTGACCCGAGATGCGGGATTCGACGAGCTCGGTGAGCTTGCGGACGTGCCGCCGGTCTTCGAGTTGCCTCGGCAGGGCGCCGCGGAAGTCGTTGGCGATGAGCACTCCGAGCAGGATCGCAACGGCGATGAGCATCCGCTGCGCGCCGCGCAGGCTCAGCAGGAGCGCGACCCCCAGGACCTCGAAGTAGACGAGCGGGAGCAGATGGTAGGTGAAGCCACTCTGCAGCCAGAAGATCGCGGCGCTGGCTGCGATGGCGGCGGTTCCCAGAGCGAGGACGGAGCGGTATGCCGCGTCGCGCCGCGTCGAGGGGAGGAGCAGCATTCCCGCGAATACCAGGGCGACGCAGGCCGGACCGAAGAACAAGCCAAACCGCTGGGCCGGGTCCGCGTCGAACGCGGAGTAGGCGAACGCGAAGCGTCCGATCAAGGGGAAGACTTCGGGATAGCTGGCGGCCCAGAACGCGCCGTAGAGGGCAAAGAACCCGAATGCGGCGACGATCTCGGGGCGACGAAAGATCCGCACGTCCCGCTTTCGCACCAGCAACGTGAGCTCGCAGGCCGCGAGCAGGACGAAGAAGTGCGGCTTGATGGCGAACCCGATGGCGGCGAGCACACCGGTCGCCGCGGCATCGAGGCGGTGCGGGGGCGCAGCGCCCAGGAGATGCCTCGCGCAGAGCAGGAAATAGGGGGTGACGAGGGCGCAGAACATCTGCTCGCGCTGACCGAAGTCGTTCGCCCAGGCGAAGGGCAGCAGGAACAGCGAGGCCAGGGCGACGGCCACGATGGCGCTCCGCGCCGGCGCGTCGCCGAGTCGCGGGGTTTCGCCAAGGACGCGCCAGTTTTGCAGCGCGCAGGCGCCCAACAGGACGAACAGGAAGAGGTGAAAGCTCGTGACGATCGAGAGTGGCGAGTGACGCGCGAGGAACGCCGGGACGGCGTGCAGGGCCACGAGAATCAGCTGCGTCGGGGTGCGCGTCTCGTC
>JABSQW010000010.1:0-3688 GCA_013215605.1 Myxococcales bacterium | reverse complement strand
GGTCGCCGCGGCATCGAGGCGGTGCGGGGGCGCAGCGCCCAGGAGATGCCTCGCGCAGAGCAGGAAATAGGGGGTGACGAGGGCGCAGAACATCTGCTCGCGCTGACCGAAGTCGTTCGCCCAGGCGAAGGGCAACAGGAACAGCGAGGCCAGGGCGACGGCCACGATGGCGCTCCGCGCCGGCGCGTCGCCGAGTCGCGGGGTTTCGCCAAGGACGCGCCAACTCTGCAGCGCGCAGGCGCCCAACAGGACGAACAGGAAGAGGTGAAAGCTCGTGACGATCGAGAGTGGCGAGTGACGCGCGAGGAACGCCGGGACGGCGTGCAGGGCCACGAGAATCAGCTGCGTCGGGGTGCGCGTCTCGTCGTAGAGGCGAAGCCCATCGAGAAAGCGATCGGAGAGGGTCAGATAGGCCGCCGCGTCGTGATTGAGGAAGAGCCACGACGCGAAGCCCGTAGCGGCGATCGAGACGAGACTGCCCAGCACGAGCAGGATCCCACCGCCGAAGGCGCCCGGTTGCGCGGACCTCACAGCAGCCGTTCGCGCTCGATGGTCCGAGCCAGCAGGCGCGCGATCATTTCGTGCGCGATGGCGTTGGGGTGGTGGTCGTTGCGGGACAACATCAGCAGTGGGAGTTCGCCCTCCTGGGTCCGTTCGCGGACGTGCGCCGCAAAGTCGACGATCTCGACCGACTTCGCCAGCTGCGGTCGCAGACGCTCGGCGAGTCGCCCCGCGTGGGGAGCGTCCATGATCGGGAGGACGAGCACGATGAGCTTCGCGCCCATGTGATCGGTGCGGCGCTTCATCCGGCGCAGGGCGAACACGAGCGACTGATCGGGGGTTACATCGCCGCTCGCCGTGGCACGGGACCCCATCAGGCGGAGCGCATTGTGGCGCAGGGCGTCGAGTCCGAGCCCGAGCCTTCCCAGGAGCGTGGGATGCGCACGAACCGCCTGCAGGCGCGACGCGAACGCGAAGGCACGCGCGCTCGTCACGGGGTCGGGCTTCTCGATCCTGAGAGAGCCGTCGTCGCCACGGGTCACGTGGGGAACGGGCAGACACGGCGGCTGGAAGCTCGGAGCGCACGGATCGAGGTTGCGACGCCCGTGTTCTGCGATCAATCCGTAGATCACGACGCGCGGCCGCAGGTCCGAATGGCGCGCGAGGGATTTCAGCGCCGACACCGATCCGTAGCTCGACAGCGCCGCGTTGCCGACCGGCACGTCGAGCAGCGCGCCGAGCTTCGCGGGGTAGGTGTCCTCGTACTCGAGGCCGTGCCCCACGGTGAACGATCCACCGATGGTCAGGATCGCGACCTCATCGCGAGCCGGCTCTCCCGGACGTGCCGCGCGCAGACCTCGCGAGTCGGTATGGATCGTGTAGGCGATTCCCTCGCTCTGCCACGAGACCGAGGTCGTCGCGTCCGGCGGGCGTACGAATCCCGCTTCCGGGTCGGGAATCACGATCTCGTCACCGGTGCGCTGCAAGCCCGTATCGAGGCTCCTGTTCGCCAGTCGCGCCGAGACGAACGCCAGAGCAAGACCCGCCGCGATCGCAGGCAGCGCCAGCACGCTACTCCACAACAGGAGGCGTCTCACCGCCACGGCCTCCCCGTGGCCGCGATCGGGTCTCGCGCGGCCGCGGTCAAGAGTCCCCACCCAGGTGAGCGTCGAGAAACGGCAACAGGGCGTCCGCCGCCATTCCGTGAGCGCGTACGTTCGGGTGGGTGTCGTCCGAGTTCACGACCAGATCTTCGGGGTTCGCGCCGTCGAAGACCGGGAGCAGGTCCAGATGGGGCACCTCGATCGAGCTCCAGAACCGCGACAGCTTCTTGTGTACGTTGCGGTACGCATAGTCGGGTCCGATCGCGTGGACGAAGGGGAACGTGACGACGAGGAGCTGTCCCCCTTTCGCTCGAACCAGGCGATGGATTTCGACGAGTCGCGATCGCTGCTGCTTCCACAGCCCGATTTCATAGGCGTCCCGATTGAATCGGAAGTACTCGCTCAACGACCGGTTGCGCCACATCAACCCGCGATAGTGGAGCCGGTTGAAGAGGAAGCTGTGCCCGGTCAGGAAGGAGGTGGGCCGGGCCTCATCGTAGAGGCCGTCGCGCATCTCCTCCCAGCGCGCGTCGATGTCGGAGATGTCGTTCAGGCCGTAGACGAGGACGAGCCGATCGATCTCGTATTCGGGGTGCTGGGCCAACATCTCGAGATGAGCACCGGTATTCCAGCCGTTGTCCGCCAGCACGTGGATCTCCCAATCGGGACGGCGGCTTCGCACCCGGTTCGCGAAGCGGTCCTCGACGTCGTTCACCCCGAATCCAGCCGTAAAGGAGTCGCCGAGGAAGGTGACGCGTCGATGTCCCGGAGACCGGGCGGCGGGATAGCTGGGAACGTCGTCCCGCATGCCGGCTTCGTTCAGGCGGTAGTGTCGCTCGAGCCAGCGCTGGGTGGTCTTCGTGACCGCGAAGGCATCCGTGGTGTCGTACACGAAGCGGAAGTAGAGCTCTCCCATCGCCGCCAGCAGCGAGAGGCAGAGGGCCAGCCCGAGGGCGTTGCCGAGCAGCAGACCGCCGATCTCGAAACCCCGCCTCGTGTGGAGTCGGGCGACGCCGAACAGGCCGTAGGTGACGAGCGCCGTGGCGATCGGGCCCAGGAGCAGCAGCGCCAGGGCGAGGTCATCGTCGCTCATGTTGCGAAACGGGTCCTACCATAGGATGCGCCGATCCGGTCACTTGCGTCCGGTCATCCGGCCGAACCTCTAGCGTAGCGGACGGCCGATTGGGCTTCCTGCCGGGGCTCTGGGACATGCCGGGAAGGTCGCGATCGATGCTGCAGTCCATGGCGTCCGCCGCCGCGCATGGGCGGGGTGGGACCCGATCGGGATGGCGGTTCGGCGAGATTCCTATTTTCGGGAAGCCAGCAGTGCCGCGATGGTCTCACTGAGCACGCTGATCCGGAAGGGCTTCGTGATGTGGGAGGAGCGTTCCTTGCCGGCCACGCGCAGTCCGACGTCCTCTCGGCTATGGCCGCTCATGAAAACGACCGGCAGGTCGGGAGCGACGGCCCGCAGCGCCACGAAGGTCTGCTCGCCGTCCATCACGGGCATGGTCAGATCGACGAGTGCCAGGTCGACTGCGCTTCCCCGCCGGATGATCTCGACCGCCCGAGACCCGGAGGAGGCCTCGATCACCTGGTATCCGCTCAACTCGAGCATTCGCCCCGCCGCGCCGCGCACGAGGTCCTCGTCGTCGACGACCAGGATCGTTTCGCTTCCCGCGCGCACGTCCGGCTCCGGTTCGCTCGGCGTCGTCAGCGTGGAAGAGGTGCGCGGAAGCAGCATGCTGAACGTCGAGCCGCGGCCCGGCTCGCTCTCGACGTGGATGGCGCCGCCGTGCGCGTGGACGATTCCCAGCGTGGAGGCGAGCCCGAGTCCGCGGCCCTGGAACTTGGTCGTGAAGAAGGGATCGAAGATCATGTCGAGCGTCTGCCGGTCCATTCCCACACCGCGATCCGAGACTTCGATCCGGGCGTATTCGCCGGGGGCGAGTGTCTCCTGGGTCGTGAAGCGCTCGAGGGCCAACCGATCCATGTACACCGTGTCCGCTCGCACCCGGACCCGGCCGCCGACACCCTCCATCGCGTCGGCCGCATTCGTAATGAAGTTCATGACCACCTGGCGG
>JABSQW010000001.1 GCA_013215605.1 Myxococcales bacterium | reverse complement strand
CGTCATCGTGGAGATCGAGCGCCAGCAGCCGGCGTCGCACGCGGCGCTCGCCAGGATACCCGGCCTCGGTCCGGCGAAGATCGAGCGCTTCGGAGACGACATTCTCGACCTCGTCCGCCAGCACTCGAGCGACGGCTGAGCCTCGACCTCCAGACAGCGCGACTCGCCAACGCACGCTCCGCCAGAGACGGGCTCCTGATACACGATTGGCCGGACTGCAACGATTCCCACGGAGAGTCGGAATCTGCTTCGCGTACTCGCCGCCGCCGAAACGCCGATTGAGCGACTCCCGGGCGCGTCGGTCAGGGGACGCACACCGCGGGGAGGGGGTGGCGGTAGAGCTTCGCTGCGTTCTCGTGGCTGATCATCCGCGCCTCCTCGAGCGGAAGGTCTCCGAGGAGCGCGTGCATCACCTCCTGGGTGTCGGGCCAGGTGCCGTCGCCGTGGGGGTAGTCGGACTCGGCGACGATGTTCTCGACGCCAATGGCGTGACGTGTCGAGAGCGTCGACGGGTCGTCGATCATCGTGAACCAGAAGTTGCGGCGCAGCACCTCGGACGGAGAGTTCTGCTTGTCCGGCCACGATTGGCCGTAGCCCGAACGCGTCATGAGGTTGTCGAGCCGATCGATGAGACCGGCCACCCAGGCGATGCCCCCTTCGGACATCGTGATCTTGAGATCGGGATACTTCGCGGGCCAGGCGCTCCAGAGCCACTCGGCGCACGACGTGAACGCCTGGGCTTGGAACATCGTGGCACCGAGCTCGAGTGACGGCGCGCCTTCGGGTTGCGGCAACGGCCCCGCCGAGCCGACGTGCAGACTCAGCACCGTGTCGGTCTCCGCGCAGGCCTGGATGATGGGCTCCCAGTGGTCGTTGTAGCACGACGGATACCCGAGGGTGTGGGGCCGCTCGGGGATCGTGACAGACTTGAAGCCGCGCTTCGCATTGCGGCGAATCTCCTCCGCGGCTGCCTGGGGATCGCGAAGCGAACAGATGCCGAGCGGAATGATCCGATCGGGGAACGGCCCGTACCAATCTTCGAAGAGCCAGTCGTTCCACGCGCGGATGCATGCGAGGCCGAGCTCCGCGTCCTTGGTCTCGGAGAAGAGCGTGCCCCCGAATCCCGTGACGCCCGACGGGAAGTTGAGCGATGCCCACACGCCGTTGATGTCCATGTCCTTGATGCGATCCTTGATCCGGTACGTTCCCGGACGGAGCTCGTCGAAACGCGAGGGCTCCATGCGGTAGTCCTCCTTGGGACGCCCGGCCACTGCCATGAAACCCACCTGGTAGTAGGGGGTGTCCTCGAAGAGCCAGACTTCGTGCCCTTCCTCCGTCTCGACGACGCGTGGCGCGCGATCGGCGAACGCCCGCGGCAGTCGCCCTTCGAAGGTCTCGGGGGGCTCGACGAGGTGGTCGTCCGTGGAGATCAGCGTGTACCTGACTTCGCGCGGCTCGGGGTCGGGGAGCAGTGCCCCGCTGACGGGTCGCTTGATTCCCAGCTTGACGACTCGGGGCATGGTCGAACCTCCTCGGTGGCACCTCTCAGGCTACCGGACGTCGGGGCTCCGGGGAAAGCGCTTCGTTCGGCACCGCGGCCGGGGCTCGAATCCGTGGCCCGGGCCGCCCCCGAGCGAGGCTCAGCCTCCTACTTCGCGCAGCGTGTAGAGCTTCTGGCCCGTCGAGCCGCGCGGGCGTTCGAAGTGGGCGATGTACAGCTCCCCATCAGCGTCGACCCCGAACGCCGAGGGGTGGAGGTCCGTGTCGAGAATCAACTCGTTGCGCGCGGTCTCGCCGGTCCAGTCGAGCGCCCAGATGCGTCCCGTCCCGTAGTCGCCGTAGATGTACCTTCCGACGAGAGAGGGGAGCCGCCTGCCTCGGTACACTCGCCCGCCGGTAATCACGCCTCCGAGATCACGTCCGTAACTCCAGACCGGGTCGATGAGGTCGGTGGCGGTTTCGCACAATGGTGATGGAGTTCCCGGGTCGCTGTACTGACCGCCGTAGGGACGCGCGCCCTCCCGACAATCCCAACCGTAGTTGCCTCCCGCCACGACGATGTCGACTTCTTCAGCGGTCCACTGACCCGCGTCCGAGACCCACAGTGTCCGGGTGACGGGGTCGATGCTCATCCGCCACGGATTGCGAAAGCCGTACGCGTAGATCTCCTCGAGGAGACCCGTGGAGCTGCCGCGGTACGGATTGTCGCGGGGAATCGTGTAGGGGAGGGTGCGAACGTCGATCCGAATGATTGAACCGAGCAACGTCGTCCGATCCTGGCCATTGTCGAACGGATCGCCGGGTGTCTTGCCGTCTCCGAGCGACAGGAGCAGGTTGCCGTCGCGATCGAATACGATCTGGCCCCCATTGTGGGAAGAGCTCGGCTGTTCGAACGCGAGGACTACGGTTTCCGAGTCCGGATCGGCGCGCGGGGCGTTCGGGGGAGTGACCTGGAATCGGGAGAGCCGTGTATTCACGGTGGAACGCGCGTTGTAGTAGACGTAGAAGAACCCGTTCGTCGCAAACTCCGGATCGAACGCGAGGCTCAGCAGCCCCATCTCCGTCGCGCTGGTGTCGACGCGCGTCCCGATGTTGAGGAAGGTCTCCGAGCGCTCGACGTCCGGGCGATTCTCGAAGCTTCGGATCACGCCGCCGCGCTGCGCGACGAACAATCGGTTCGTCGCGTCGCCGGCGTGGCGGATGTCGATGGGCTGAGAGGGAAACTCGAGGTTCGGGAACGCGTCGACGAGCTCGTAGCGGAGCTCGCCGCTGCAGGCCGTGAACAGGGCGCCCGCGACGGCGAGCGCCAGGGCCAGGCGACGTCGAAGCGGCATGCGCGGTCTGGTCCCGGGCTAGCGGCCTGGCTGGCGGGGAATCGTCACGTCAGGCGTACGAAGAACGGGCCGCGCCCGGTCTCACGACGATGAACTCGATTCCGTCGGGTCCAACGGTGAAGCNGTACTCCTTGCCCGCGGCCATCGCGACGGAGTCGCGCGCGATGAGCNCGACGGNGTCGGATCCACCGATGCCCATCGTACATCCGCCGGCGAGCACGATGAACAGCTCGTCGAAGTCGTGGCTGTGGGGAGGAACCTCGAAGCCGGCCGGCATCGTCGTGAACTGCGAGTGGAAGCCACCCTCACCCCGCGCGAGGTGCTTGCGGCGCGCGCCCACCTGCTCGGCCTCCCGGATCATCGTCTCCGGAGCCGGATCTGGCTCGGATCGCTCGTCGATCCAGGGGATGTCGGCGAAAGAGAAGTGTGTAGGTTCGGCCAAGTGAGCCCCCGTAGTGACATCGATCGATCTGGACATCATTAGACACCGTAGGTCCCGCCGCGGGCAACCCTCGCGGGCGGCCCAGGCAACCCTGATAGGATGACGCCGTCTGAAATCCCTTTCAAAGGAGCTCCCGATGTCCGACCCGCAGCCCCTCTCCGGCAAGCGCGCCCTCGTGATCGGCGCGAGCAGCGGAATCGGTCGGGCGTCCGCTCACGCGCTCCTCGCGGGTGGTGCACAGGTCACGATTGCCGGCCGCACCGAGAAACCGCTCCTCGAAACCGTGGAAGAGCTCAACGGGGGAGACCGCGTCGGCTGGCTCCTGTGTGACGCCGTCGAAGGCCCCGCTGTGAAGCGCGCAGTCGATCAAGCGTCGGGCGACAGCGGGCTCGACATCGCCGTCACCATTCCAGGTGGCGGAGGCTACGCGCCGATCCTCGGCTATGGCGACGAGGAGTTCATGGAGCAGGTGCGGATGAACGTCCAGCCGCAGTTTCTGGCGCTCAAGTACGCCGGCCTCTCCATGGTGGCGTCGGGGGGCGGGTCGATCGTCGCGATCTCGTCGACGGCCGCGATCATGTCGAGTCCCTATCTCGCCGCGTACTGTTCGGCGAAGGCCGCCGTCGATCAGATGATTCGAGTGGCGGCCGACGAGCTCGGTCAGCACGGTGTGCGCGTGAACGGAGTGCGTCCCGGTCTCACGCGAACCGCCGGAACGGGGGGACTCGTCGACACGCCGGAGTTCATGGACCGGTTTCTCGCCGAGCAGCCGCTGCAGGAGGGCGGCGAGCCGAACCACATTGCGGCCGCCGTGCGCTATCTCGCGGGCCCGGAATCCAGCTGGGTGACCGGGCAATGCCTGACGGTCGACGGCGGGCACACCATCCGGAAGTTTCCCGACATGACGGATCTCGCGCGCGGCGTCTTCGGAGAGGAACGCTTCGCGCGCGTCCAGCGCGGAGAGCTGACCGACTAGCCGCGCGACCCCTGCTGGCGGGAGTCGAGCCAGTGGTAGGCGGAGAGGGCGGCGGTGATGCCGTCGCCCGCCGCGCTCGCGAGCTGTCCCGCCGACTTCCAGCGGCACGCGCCAGCGGCGAAGACGCCGGGTACTTCGGTCGCCATGTCGATGTCGACGACGACGTGGCCGCCCCCGTCGAGGGGAACGCTCTTCGCGAACGCCTCCGTGGCCGGCGCCGTGCCGATACAGGGGAAGACGCCCGTCACGTCTAGGCGGCGTTCGGCGCCCGATCGCGTATCGGCGACACCGATCGACGCGAGGACCGCCGCGCCGCCGAGGCTCTCCAGTCGCGTATTCAACAGGACGTCGAGCTTCGAACTCTCCGCCGCGCGATCGACGAGCACCTTCAGCGCGGAGAGCTTGGTGTCGCGACACACCAGCGCAACGGATCGGCAGATGCTGGTGAGGTAGAGGGCCTCGTCGAGCGCGGAGTCCCCACCTCCGATCACTGCGACGTCCTGGTCGGCGTACATGGGGCCGTCGCACGTCGCGCAGTGCGAGACGCCCCGGCCCTCGAACTTCGCCTCATCGGCGACGCCGAGCGCGCGCCGCTGGCCGCCGCTGGCGAGGATGACGCTGCGTGTGGTGTGGGATTCTCCGTCGGCGAGCACCGTGATGAAGCCGTCTGCGACCTCGAGCCCCGTCACGGTCCCGAAGCCGTAGCTCACGCCGGCGCTGGTCGCCTGCTGCTCGGCGGCGGTCACGAGGTCCATCCCGGAGATCCCGTCCGGAAATCCCGGGTAGTTCTCGATGCGGTCGGTGTTGAGGATCTGCCCACCCATCCCGATCGGATCGAGAACGAGCGTGGCGAGTCCGAGTCGCCCGGCCTGCAGGGCTGCGCTCAGGCCCGCAAATCCGCAGCCTATGATGACGAGGTCGTGGTTCATGATTTCAGGGATGATCGGAGTGACCGCCTAGCCCAGGTAGTACTCCGACATGTGCGTGCATTCCATCGGCTCGAAATCCAGGAATCGCTCGCAGCTCGCCATCATGCGAGCGAGGCGCTTCTGGTAGTCGTCCGCGGAGCTCGCATCGTAGAAGATATGCGGGTCGGTGAGCGCACCGATGGGAAACGTCTCCTCGACG
This sequence comes from Myxococcales bacterium, assembly GCA_013215605.1. Taxonomy (GTDB): domain Bacteria; phylum Myxococcota_A; class UBA9160; order UBA9160; family SMWR01; genus JABSQW01. The sequence continues at coordinate 22,399 of JABSQW010000001.1, read as the reverse complement.
ATGCCCGTCCAGGGGGGGGCGCCCCGCGTTAGCGCACGGACCACGACGTTGCGCACGTATCCCGTCGTCGACTGGGTCTCGATTGCGACGACGCGGTGGTCGCCGTTCCAGATGTGGAAGAACTCGTCCGAGCTCAGACCGGGCTTCTTCGCGATGCAGGTCACCTGGTTCATTCCCGGCGTCCGCCCCCCCTTGGGCGCGTCGTGAATCAGCGGGCGGGACTCGGCGACGAGGTAGCCCGACAAGCCCGCGACGTGCGCGTCGAGTGCGGACTCACACGGCCCGCGGTCGTCGGCGTTCTCGAGCCAGAACGACACCATCGCGCGCACCGGCGGGTCGAGCTTGTGAATCGGTGTACCCGCAGCGACGTCCTCGTCGTTGACGTTCACGCGGATCTCACTTCCCCCCGCGTCACGGATCGCGGGAGCAGCCTTCTCGACGAGGGCGCTGCGCAGATCGGATCCGCGAGCGTCGGGATCGGCGTAGAGGATGTAGACGAGCTTTTCCAAGTGAACCTCGAGGGGAGAGCTGTGTTGGGCTCAGCTTACGACAGTGGCAGTCGAGGAGTAAAGCGAGCCGGCGGCTCGCGAGCCTTCGCTAGTGTAGGTTTGGAAGGCGGCACGCTGATGGTGAACCGGGGGAAGGGGATTTCGTCTTGCGAGACGTGGTGGCGGGGAAGAGCATCGGCTTCGTGCTGATTGCGTGGATCGCCGGCTGCGCGAGCCTCATGGTTCCGCGCACCGGCGAACGCATCGACCTCGACGGCGTGATCAATTTCCGCGACATCGGCGGTTACGCCGCTGGAAACGGTGGACGCGTGGTCCGCGGGCTCGTCTATCGATCCGACGCCCTCGCCGAAATCAGTGATGCAGACCGCCTGCGCCTGAACGACTTCGGCGTACGCACGATCGTGGACCTGCGGGCGTGGCAGGAGCGTAACGCTGCGCGCGATCGCGTCCCGCACAGCGCCTTTTTTCTGCCTCACCTCCCGGTCGGAGACCCGACGTTCTCCCCTGCGAGCCTGATCCGAGAGGTCGCCACGGGTCAGATGGCGCAGCGGGAGGTCGACGCACGGATCGTCGAGAAGTACCGGGCCCTCGCGTCGAGGCCACCGCGCCGCCTCGGGGAGTTCATCGACATCCTGTCGAGCAGGGCTCGGCTACCGGCGATCGTTCACTGCAGCAACGGCCGCGACCGCACGGGCGCTGCCGTCGCGACGCTCCTCCTCGCACTCGGCGTGCCTCGCGATCAGGTGATGGCCGACTATCTTCGGAGCAACGAATACCTCGCCGCCCGGGCCGAGGAGAAGCTCAGCGCAGTGCCAGACTCCAAACGCGAAAAGCTCCGACCGCTCTACGCCGTGAAGCCCCTCTACCTCGAGGCGTTCTTCGAGGAGATCGACAAGCGCTGGAAGACGGTGGACCACTTCCTCGAACGTGGGCTTCGGGTGGATGCCGCGGCGATCGACCGCCTCCGGAAGAGCCTGGTCGAGTAACCGGGGGTCAGGCGGCCCACCTCTCGAGATAGCGCAGCAGCGTGTCGTGGAAGTGGAGGATCCGAACTTCCTGCGTGCCGAGGTGCAGGTTGCGGAAGGCAGCGGAGTTCATCCCCTTCTGGATGCGGGGAAGGTTGTAGAGGTCCTCGTCCATGAGCTCGCCACCGCCGCACTTGCCCTCGAGCGTGTCGCCGTCGGCGGTGCGATAGAACTGCTTCTCCGGCCTCGGAACGTCCTGCGCGGGTGCGTTCACGAGGTTGATGAAGTCGAAGTACATCTTGTTCGGATCGTCGGGGTGCGGGCGGTGGTTGAAGACCCAGACGAAGAGCGAGTGGGTGTTGAACGTAACGTTCGGGAATATCGTGTAGTGGAAATCGTCACACATCTGTGACTGATTGAGACGCGAAAAGTCCGCTCCCAGCATGGGGGCCATCTTCTCGATCGCTTCCGCGTAGGCGGCCCGTGCCTCCTTCTCGCCACCGACGAAGTTCTCGACGTCGACCCCCACCCGCTTCAGGAACTGCTCCTTGATCTCCTTGGTGACCGTACCGGCACCCGGGTGTCGGAGACTCGCCTGTACCTCGGGAAAGATCATGCGGGTGTGGCGTTCGTAGCAGTCGTACTCGGTTCGGGTGTCGTCACTGAAGGCGATCGTCCACGCGTGGGTGGTCGAGAGGTGATAGGCCTCGTTGAAGGCGTCCACACACGTCTTCCAATTGCACTCGATCTCGATCGTGCAGTCGTACTCGATCTTCCAGTGCTCGAAACCGTAGGGGTCGAGGTGCTCGGGGACCACGCCGAGGTATTCCATGAGGGGCTCGGCATCGGGGTTCAGGCTCACGAAGACGAACCCGGCCCACGTTTCGCATTTGACGGGCTGCAGGCTCAGGCGATCCTCGGGGACACCCTGCGGGAAGCACTGCGGGTCGAGGGCCTGGATGAGGGCTCCGTCGATGCCGTAGCGCCATCCGTGGAAGAGGCAGCTGAACTCGCTTGCGTGGCCGCGTCCGGGCTCTCGGAGCCGGTTGCCGCGGTGCATGCAGACGTTGTATCGCGCGCCGATGCTGCCGTCGTGCTGGCGGATCACCAGGATCGACTCCGTGCCGATCTCGTAGGTGAAGTAGTCACCGGGCTCGGGGATGTCGCTCTCGCGTCCGGCCATCAGCCAGACCTTCGTCCACATCCCCTCCCACTCGCGCCGGGCGAACTCGGCCGTCGTGTAGCGCTCCTTCGGAATCGGTACGTACTCGAGGTCGGGCGTGGGGGCGCGTTCCATCGGGGTCGAGGTCATGGCTTGTCTCCAACGAGGTTCCAGAGTCCCCATCATACCGATGTACGCCCCAGGTCACCGAAGGGCGCCCGCGCAACGGCGAAGAATTCGTTGCATATACTCTAGGAGGCGATCGCCGAAGAAATCGCCTTCGCTGAGCGTTTCGCAGAAACAACCACCGGTTCTCGATGCTGAAACTCCGCCTCCTGCTCCCGGTACTTGGTGCCTTCCTTGCGATCGGCCCGCTGGCGCTGCCCGCCAGCGCGGATGCGGCGGACACTGAGCAGATCTTCCGCGGAATCCTCGAGGTCATCCTCGCAGACGGCGAGGATGGAACGTCCCGGACCTTCTACGCACTGCACGACGGCGACGCTCGCTACCCCTTCCACCGCTCGGGAGCGTTGGGAGAGCCCCTTGTTGGCGCCGGCGCCGAACTCGTTTCGGGGGTCGTGGTCGAAGTGCGTGGCGTGCTCGTCCGTGAAGAAATCGTCCTCGCGGCCGTTGACGACGACACCGATCTTCTCTTCCCAACCTCCGCAGTACCGCAGTCGCTGACCGAGTCGCCGCTGCCGGCGGGCGCAACGGCAGCGCCCGAGTTGCATTCCACGCTCGTGATCCTGGGCGACTTCACGGACGTCTCTCTCGCGTGTACGACCACCGACGTCGATGCGTTCATGTTCACGAATCCCGACTCGGCGGCTGCCAACTACGGCGAAGCGTCGTTCGGCCAGGTGGCGTTCGAGGGCGACGTCGTCGGTCCGTTCGCGATCTCCTACGCGAGCACCGGCGCGAGTTACCTGAGCTGGGCGAGCGCACTGGCTACCGAGGCTCAGAACGCCGGATACACGCTCACCGACTACCTGCACATCATCTACGTGCTCCCACCGAACGGAACGGGGTACACGGGCCTCGGTACCACGGGCATCGGGGCCCTGGGATACGGGAGTGCGTGGATCTTCCGCTGCGACCGTCCCGGGCTCTACGCTCACGAAACCGGCCACAACTTCACGATGAGCCACGCGAGTCGCTACTTCATCGATACCGCTATCGTCTGGACCTACGGCGATCAGACGTGTCCGATGGGAAGTCAGCTCGACGTTCGTCACTACAACGCGCCGCACAAATACAAAGCCGGTTGGATTCCGGAGGAGAGCGTCACCACCGTCACCAACGACGGTCTCTATCTCCTGCATCGCCTCGAAGACGAGAATGCCTCGGGCGTCCACGTCCTCCGCATCGCGAATCCCGAGCCCCACATCGGAAGCTCGGACATGTACTGGGTGAGCTACCGCACGGGCTGGGGCCTCGACGCGAACCTGTCCGCCACCTACCAGAACAAGGTCTTCATCCACGAGGCAAGCGCCACACCGTCTACCACGTATCTGCGCACATGGCTCGATACGGGCGAAACGTTCGCCGAGCCCGCGGGCTCGATCTCGCCCGTGCAGGTACAGGTGATCGAGCAAGATGGCACCGTCGCGTCGGTGCTCGTCGCCGGCGTCAGCCCGCCTCTCGACATGCCGGCGCTGCCGACGCCGGCCCTGTGGATCGTTTCGCTGCTGCTCGTACTGGCGGGGCGCTATCCCGCCATCTGGCTCTGGAACTCCGCGAGGTCGAAGTAGTCGCGCCAGCTGCTGATCTTTCCGTCACGGAGTTCGAAGACGCCCATGACGCGGGCTTCGACCCAGCGTTCACCGATCTTGAAGCGGTCGGTACGCTCGTTCATCACGGTGTTCGTCTCGGGATTCTCGGCCGACGCGTGGACGACGAACTCGATCGCCTCCGCCATCCCGGCGAATCCCTCGATGGTCTTGCGGATCGCTTCGAGGCCCTCGCTCGGCGGGTCGATGGGAATGTTGGTGTAGACGGCGTCGTCCGTGAAGAAGCTCATGAGTTCGTCGATGTCCTTGTGGCTCCAGGCTTTCACGAAGCGGTCGATCACGTCGGTGTTCTGGCTCATTGGGGCAGGGTACTCCGGGTTTTCGGGATCCCGATCCGGGCGTGCCGGATCGGCCCCGATTCGCTCGCGTTCCGCTCGCTGCGCGCGCTTCGCGCTTGCGAGCTCGTCAGTAGCGCGATCCTATCATGCGGCGGGCTTTGCTCGCCGAACCCCCGACGAGCTAGATTCGGCGCAGGGTCACCACGACCGTGTCGCCGAGCATGCTCGACTCCTCGCGGAAGTCGTGGGTGGTGAGCGCCTCCATCGAGAGCGATTCGACGAGCGCTTCGTGCTCGAGCAGGCCGCTGTGCTGCGCGAGAGCGTCCCGCAGCGGAGCGGGCAGGTCGAGGCCGAGCTCGATGCGATCGGTGACCTCGATGTCCGCGTTCTTGCGGGCCGTCTGTACGCGGCGGATCAGGTCGCGGACGTGGCCCTCGGCGACGAGGTCGTCGGAGAGCTGGGTATCGAGGGCCACCATCGTGTCGTTCGACTCGGCGGCGACGAGACCTTCGGGACTCTTCACGTCCACGAGGAAGGCGTCGGGGCCAAACGTCAGCGTCTCGCCGGAGACTTCGACCTCGACGTCCTCACCGCGCTCGACTCGCGCGGCGACGTCGGCGGCGTCCAGCGTGGCGAGCGCTTCGCGGAACGCCGGTACCTGCTTGCCGAGGCGCTTGCCTACTACGGGAAGATTCGGTCGCAGCTCGTAGCCGACGAGGCTTTCTCCCGACGCGAGCAACTCGATCTCCTTTACGTTGAGTTCGCCGAGGATGAGGTCTCGGAAGCGGTCGACGCCGACGCGGCGCGCGTCGTCGCTGGTACCCACGAGGATGCGCTGCAGCGGCTGACGGGTGCGGATCTGGGCCTGGGAGCGCGCCGAGCGCGCGAGCTCGATCACCGACCGCGCGGTCTCCATGTCGGCGACGAGGTCGTCGTCGATGGCGGCTTCGTCCCAGATCGGCCACGACGCGAGGTGCACCGAGTCGGGCAGGCCCGGGTTCACCGAGAGCTCGAGGTTCTGGTAGATGGCCTCCGAGGTAAACGGGGCCATGGGGGCGATGAGCCTCGCCACCGCGGTGAGCGCTTCGTACAGGGTGTGGTGCGCGGCGAGCTTGTCCTCGGGCTCCTCGTTCTTCCAGAAGCGCCGCCGGTTCGTGCGCACGTACCAGTTCGAGAGATCTTCGACGACGAAGTCCTGTATGAGGCGACTCGCGCTCGTGACGTCGTACGCATCGAGGTGTCCCGTGACCGAGCGCACGAGCCCGTGGAGCTTCGCGACGAGCCAGCGGTCGGACTCGGGCCGCTTCTCCATCGGGAAGGGCGACGAGAGGTCGGGCTCGTCGATCTCCGCGTACAGGACGAAGAAGCCGTAGATGTTCCAGAGCGTCAGGAAGAAGCTGCGCAGCACGTCGTTCACGTGCTGCTCGGAGAAGCTCTTGTTCTGATCGGCGTTGCTCGTCGAGTAGAGGTACCAGCGCAGAACGTCGGCGCCCTGCTGGTCGAGGATGCTCGCCGGGTCGACCGCGTTGCCGAGCGACTTCGACATCTTGCGTCCCTCGGCGTCGTTGATGAGGCCGAGCACCACGCAGTTCTTGAACGCGGGGCTGTTCGGGCCGAGGTCGGCGAGAGGGCCCGCCGCGCGGCCGCTCGCAGGATCGCCGGAATCCGTGAGCAGCGTGGCGATCGCGTGGAGCGAGTAGAACCAGCCGCGTGTCTGGTCGACCCCTTCACTGATGAAATCGGCCGGGAAGCTCTGGCGGAACTCCTCCTGGTTCTCGAACGGGTAGTGCCACTGCGCGTAGGGCATCGCGCCCGATTCGAACCACACGTCGATGGTGTAGGGAACCCGGCGGTAGTGGTGGCCCTCCCGGTCGAACTCGATGTCGTCGATGTGCGGGCGGTGGAGGTCGAGGTCCTTTAGATCCCGCCCCGACAGCTCGGCGAGTTCCTCGACGCCGCCGACGCAGATTCGGTGCTGACCGTCCTCGCTGACCCAGATGGGGAGCGGACAGCCCCAGTAGCGCTCGCGTGAGAGCGCCCAGTCGACGTTGCCCTCGAGCCAATGTCCGAAGCGTCCGCTGCGTATGTGCTCCGGCACCCAATTGATGTCGCCGTTGATGGATACGAGCTGGTCGCGTACGGCGGTGGTGCGGATGAACCAGCTCGATTTCGCGTAGTAGAGTAGGGGGCTGCCGTCGCGCCAGCAGAGGGGGTACGCGTGCTCGACGCGTTCGGCGCGATACATCGAGCCGCGCGCGAGGAGATCAAGGGTGAGCGGAGCGTCGGCGTCCTTGAAGAAGAGGCCCGCGTACTTGCCGGGCGCGACGTCGGAGCCCGCCTCACCGACCTCCGGGAAGAAGTGACCGGTCAGGTCGGCGCTGAAGAGGATGGGAAGTCCGTGGCGGTTGCCGACCTCGAGGTCGCCGTAGGCGGGGGCGATGTGGACGACACCGGTGCCGTCTTCGAGACTCACCATCTCGTCGCAGATCACCCGGAAACCGGCGTCGGTGTCGGCTCCCTCGGCCGCGCGACCGCGCAGTATGGGCGTGTAGCGGGTGCCCTCGAGCGAGCGACCGGTGGCCTCGGCGAGGATCTCCCATCCCGCATCGCCGGACTCTTCGCCGAACGTCGCCTCCACGAGATCCCGCGCCACGACGAACAGGTGCTTCGGACCCGCGGAGTCGTCGTGGCGATGTGGGGCGCGGACGAGCGCGTAGCCGGCCTCCGGGTTGAGGGCGAGGGCAACGTTGGCCGGGAGTGTCCAGGGCGTGGTGGTCCACGCCACGAAGTACACAGAAGCTTCGCCCGCCGCCGCGTCGAGCCCGGCGCGAGCGACGTCGTCGCCACTCGCTGCGAACTTCGCCCAGACCGAGGGGTCGTCGATGCCCTCCGTCATGCCCTGCGACACCTCGTGGTCGGCCAGCGACGTGTTGCAGCGCGGGCAGTGCATCGTGACCTTGAAGTCCTCGAAGAGCAGATCGCGGTCCCAGAGGTCCTTCAGAATCCACCAGCACGTCTCGATGTAGTTGCGCGTATACGTGATGTACGCCTCGTCGAGGTCGATCCAGAAGCCGATCCGCTCGGTGAGGTTCTTCCAGTCTTCGATGTAGCGGAACACCGAGCCCCGACACCGTTCGTTGAACTCGGCGATGCCGAATCTCTCGATGTCGCTCTTCTGTGTAGATCCGATCTCCTTCTCGACCTCGACCTCCACGGGAAGGCCGTGGGTGTCCCAGCCGCCGCGCCGTCGCACGCGGTGGCCGCGCATGGTCTGGTAGCGGGGATAGAGATCCTTGATGGCCCGCGCGCTCACGTGATGGATGCCGGGGCGTCCGTTGGCGGTGGGCGGACCCTCGTAGAACACGTAGTCGCCCTTCGCGTTCGGCGGATCGAACGAACGCCGCATGACGTCGCGCTGCTTCCACAACTCGAGAATCGACTGCTCGAGGTCGGGGAAGCTGACTTTGGGATCGACGGGTTCGAACATGCCGGAGCCTGCTGGCGTCGTCCGAGAGACGTCGCGTCGGACGGGGGCAGAACATAGGTTCGGGGGGGCGATCCAGCCACACGCGGGCAGCCCGGATTCGGCCTCTTCCAGCCGCCAGAAGCCTCGGCGTCCGAACGCTGCCCGATCGCCCGCAGTCGTCGCTGGGCTGATCAGAGGTCGAACAGGGTGGGGCTAGGCGTCCCCGGCTTCGCTCTCTTCCATCTTGGTCGCAGCATCGATGGCGATCGTCATCTCGCCGACCTGGAAGCAGTCGCCCTCGAGATCGAGGGACCCGATGAAGGACTGGATCTCCTGTGACGCGCTGGGGCTGCCCTGGATCACCTTGATCTTTTCGGCGAGGAAGCGTCCGTCGACGGTCTTTCCTTTCACCTTCATGAACATGCCCGGCTCGAGCTCGCCGAGGTCGTACTTGCCGCCCTCCCACGTCTTGACGCGCTCGATGTTTCCGAGGTGCACGGGAATACCCAGGACCTCGACCACTCCGGCTTCCGCGTCCACCTGCTCGAGGGGACCTTCGAGGGCCTCGCGATTCGCCTCGTCTTCGTTGCGGCGCACCTTGGCGGCGCGAAACAGGGCCCCGTCGTCGCGGCGACCACGGACCTTCACGCGCTGGCCGACCGCGAAGCTGGCGAGGATGCGGCGGTTGCGCTCGAGCCTCTCGCGCTCCTCCGCTTCGCCCACCGCGGTTTCGGTCGTGCGGTGCCTCGTCGCGCCGGCGGGCTGCAGGGTCTCTGCAGCGAGGACGCCGCGCTCGCGGAGCGCGCGGTACGCGTCGTCGCTCACGTGATACACGCTGCGGAAGCCGCCCTGCTTCACCCGACCGTCCACCTCATCGAACGCGAGGTCGCGGAGGGGACGCGTGAGGTCTTCGTCGGCGCGGAGGCCGAGCCCGATCGGGCCCGGCGTCCGCTTCGTCATTCGCACGACGCAGGCCGGGAGGTTGATGACCTCGCACTCGAGGCCCTGGTCGCCGGCGAGGGAGAGAAAGTCCTCGAGGGGAACGAGCTCAGCGTCGTGGAGGAGTACGAGCCGGCACGGATTCCCGGAGAGCTGGGGCTCCGGCAGGGCCTTGCAGTGGGGGTGATCCCATCCCGCGCCGCTGATGCGAACGTACGCCACACCGTCCGGCGCGAGAACCCGCGCGACCTCCTCGAGGAGCTCGGCTTTTCCGCGCACGTAGCGCACGACCGACGGCACGTAGACGAAGTCGACGGAGTCGTCGGGAAGCTCGAGCCGGGTCGGGTCGCCGAAGTGGAGCTCCGGCAGTCGGATCGATTGCAGTGCGGCTGCGTCGCCGATCCCGTGCTCGCGGGCGCTGAGGAGCAGATCTTCGTTCTCGTCGAGCGGGTTTCCGCGGGAGGTGTTATGGCCGTGAAAGTGGACGTCCTCGCCTCGAAACTCCCACGCGAGTTCCATCAGCGCGCGGCCCGAGTCGCATTCGATCTCGAGTACGGACACCGGGCCTTTCCGATTCAGGAGGTCCCGCAGCGCGTCCTGGATCGGAGTGCTGTCGGCCAGCAGCTTGTCGTTGATCGACGCGAGGCTCTTGGATTTGGCCATGGATCATTTCTCCAGATCAGACACTGAGTGCCGCGGCCCGGTCGCAGGCCGCTGTCACCTCGGCCGCTGCGCTTCCGCGGTCGAGCATTCGGTCGAGGCGCTCGAGCACGCTCGCCGCGGTGAAGAAGGGCAGGTGTGCGGACCACGGAGCGTGCAGCTCCGCGAAATAGGGCGTGAGGAACGCTTCGCCGAGCTCGTGCGGGAGCGCCGAGAGGAGCAGATCCGCGATGAAGCCGCCGACGTCGAAGCCGGGGTGCCCAATTCGCGCTTCCTCGAGGTGCCACAGGTAGAAGAGCCCGCCGTCGAAGAGCACGCAGTCCCATCCCATCTGACCGTGAGTCGGTGTTTCCCGCCATTCGCCGGGGGAGGGCGGCTCCTCCAGGGCACGGCGCAGCGTGGCAATCGAATCTCCACCCGCGCCGTCGAGGCGCTCCTCCACCCGATCGGCGCGTGCGAGAATCGCGGCGCACGACTCCTCGCGCGTCTCGCGCACGTCGAGCTCGATCGGTTTCCCGTGCAGGTCACGAAGACCGAGCCCGACCTTCGCGAAGGCGTCCCGCACCTCGGACTCTCCCGCCCCGACCAGATACGCGGAGAGGTCCATGCTCGCGTTCACCTTGTGGAACACGAGCCCCGGATGTCGTGCGAATGCCTCGTTGGCCTTCGGAACGCTGAGTCCGCCGCGTCCGCCGAGGGGGTCGCCCTTGAGGAGTTTCCCGGCGCGGAGATCGGCGCGAGCTTCGTGCTCGCGGAGAACGCGACCCGTCCAGGTCCTTTCGCGGGGCTTCGGGGATCCACCCTTTTCGTACCGCACCACGAGCGCGAACTCGAAGCGATCGCCGGGGCCCACGCGCAGAGGGTTCACGCTGCAGGAGAGCGCCGACCACTTTCCGTCGCGGAAGTGCGGGATGCTCTCCTTGACGATCGACAGCACGTGATCGGGATCGGCCAGGACGCCGCCGGCGCGCATGAATTCGTCCGTGGCGGCCTCGTCGCCCGCGTCGCAGCGGTAGCCGAGCAGCAGGGTGCGTCCGCCATCCGCCCAGCTCACCCGCGCCCGCGCCTTCTCGAAGTTGCGAAAACCCGAGCCCTTGTTGTGGAAATACTGGCGGTCCCGCCGCAATCCGCGCACGGCGGTCTCGACGTCGAAGCCGGGACCCTGGTCGCGAATCGCGACGACCGCCCCCTTCCGCGTGGAGACGACTTCGACCCGAACGGGGCGGCTCGGGTCGTCGTGGTTGCCGTGCTTGAACGCGTTGCCGAGCCCCTTCTTGAGCAGGTAGAGGAGGTCCCGGTCGAGTGCGTCTGCGGGAGCGCCGGAAAATCGGCGTGAGAAGGCTTCCTGAAGCGGCGAGAGGATCTCGTCGCGTCGGCGGGCGTCGACGTGCAGCGACACGTCGTCGAGATCTACGAATGCGGAATCCGCGGGATCCGTCAGGGGTCCGCGAGGGGAGTCACTCGAGGCGCCGATCTCCTCGAGGAGATCCTGCATCGTGCAGTTCAGTTCGATCACGGGACACCTGGGCAGATTCTTCGCCCCTCCCTTTGGGGTGGGGCGCCACTCTCAATATCGGCGTCCCGGAAAATCTCCTGATTGGGAGTTCCCACCCGAGGTCGACCCGCAAGGCCCCTCCAGGGAGGAGACGGCGGCAGCTCTCCGGCAGCTAGGCGCGTCAACCTCGCCGGATCTCGGCGGCTATTGGAAAGGAGTCGGTCTGGAGCAGCGGATCTCGCTCCCCGGTCCAGCAACCCGCCACTCGACGTTCTCGTGCTGTGTTGCGAGGAGTTGCGCGGGGCGTCTCCCGGCTAGCGACCGCGCGTTGCGGAGCGGCCGCCTGCCGGTCATTCCATTTCCAGTATCGTGCGAAGTGGACTTCGACCCGTTCGCCCCCCGCCGCCATGCGAAGACACGCGCTCCTCCCGCTCTTGTTCGCCTGCCTCGGCCTCTCAGCTGTGGCCGAGAGCGGGAGCGCCGAGGCGACCCTGGAGTTGGCGCTTCCCGCCTCGGCGACCCGTGGAACGACCCTCGATGCCCTGCAGCAGGCGCGGGCCCGGCTCGCGGAGCTGGGCATCGACACGCAGCGGTGTGGGACCGATCTGGCCCACGGGACGCTGGTGGTGGACCTGGTGGACGATGCCGAGAAGAAGGCGGTCCTGGCAGCGGGCTTCCAGGTGGTCAGGAGCTTCGACGCGAAGCCCCTGGCGCAATCCCGCACCCAGTCCCAGTACCTGGATCCCGCGAATGTGGATTCGGCCCTCGCGCAGATCCACAGCGATCACCCGTCCATCACGCGTCGCTTCGTGGTGGGGACCACCTTCGAGGGCCGCGAGATCCACGGCATCGAGATCTCCAACCAACCGGGCGTGGACGAGGACGAGCCGGCGCTGCTGTGGAACGGGCAGCACCACTCCCGCGAAGTCGCCACCTCCCACGTCGCCATGGACGTGGTGGAACGCCTCACCGACGGTTACGGGAGCGACGCCACCCTGACGCGTTGGGTGAACGACTACAAGACAGTGGTCGTTCCCATGGTCAACCCCGACGGCACCCAGTACGTGTTCAGCTTCAATTCCAACTGGCGCAAGAACCGGCGAGCCTACGAGGGTTCGTGCGTGGGGGTCGACCTCAACCGCAACTACCCATACCGCTGGGGCCCGGCGGGCTGTACCACTCCATCCTCCTGTGCGTCCTTCACCTATCCCGGACCCTCCGCGTCGTCGGAGGCCGAGACCCTGGGGATGATCGATCTGGCGGAATACTGGAACTTCACCCTCGCGACGTCCTACCACTCCTTCGGGCGATTCATCGACTACCCCTACGCGTGCAGCACCGGCAACCCCGCGGACCGGGTCCCCGAACACGACGTGATCGACGAGATCATGAACGGCATGGCAGACGCCATCGACGCCGTGGACGCGGTCCTGCGCTACGACGTCTACTCCTCCACCGCGCTCGGTCCTCTCAACGGGGACGACACCAGCTGGTACTTCGCGGCCCAGGGCACCTACGCGATGGTCGTGGAGGTGGGGACGGCCTTCGAGCCCGCGTTCTCCCAGGTTGCGGGGATCGTGTCGCGAAACCGGGGTGGCTGGCGCTACCTCTACGAGCGGCTTGACGCTGCGCGTATCGACGTGCACACGACCGACGCGCTGACCTCGAATCCCATCGAGGCGATCGTCACGCTCACCCAGTCCAGCTACGACACGGGAGAGAGCCCGCGCGTCACCTCCCTGCCCTTCGGGCGCTGGACCTACCTGGTGGTCGCCAATGCCACCTACACCGTGCGCGTGAGCGCGCCGGGCTACGCGCAGCAGGAATTCGAGGTCAGTGTGGGCTCGACACTCGCGACGCTCGACGTCGCGCTCTCGCCCGACGCCGCGCCGATTCCCACGGGACCCCGGTGGCTGACCTGGCTATTGGCCGCGACTCTGCTCGCGGTCGCCAGCCTGCGGCGCAGATCGACCTGGGGAACGCCCCCCGCCACTCACGACCGTTGAGCCACCCGCCGGCAGTAGTCCCAGGACTCCTGCAAGCGGACCTTCTCGTCTCCCTCGGCCACGGCGGATGGGATGTGGTCGGATTGACCTACACCCGGCGTTTTTTCTGGAGTGTGAAGTACTTCACAGCGATCGGCGCGTGCCACGGCGATCTTCGCAACTCACTCAGCACAGCTCCCAAGGCCGTGCAAACACAAAACGAACTCCCCCGGCCCGGGGAGTTACACGAAAGAGGAGTCGAGCCATGAAGCAAACGAAGATCGCCATTCTCCCCCTGACGGTCCACACCTCCGACCTTACCACCGGGACCGCCTCTGCGGACGACATCGAAGTCCACCCCGCTCCGGAGTCTACGAGGCGGGCATGGCTCGATCTCTTGAACGCGCTCCATGGCAAGCCGGAGCTCGCGAAAGAGCTGCTCCGAGCCGAGTGACGGGTGAATCGACGATCCTCGTGGGGGATTGTCGAAATGTGCTCGCGACTCTACCGGACACCTCATTGCTGGATCGCGCGGGAGGGGAAACCCTTCCCACTGGCGGGTGAAACCACGCGCACCTCTGCCTAGCGCGCTCCGAAGGGCGCCTCGCAAAATGCGGGGCGCCCTTCTTCTCTTGAAAGGTCACCGTGTTCGCGCGTGGGCCAGGGTCTGAGCGCGGACTGCCCGCGCGCCGGTCGGCGCGGCCTACCCCGAGGATTCGGTGGCGCATCCGAGACCTGCGCCCGAAGAAATGCCGGAGCGGTTAGGCTTCGCGTATGACGCGCCCCCCGGCTTCGCTCCCGGCCACCGAGCCGGGCGAATTCTCCGACGGCTACCGCCGCTATGCGCTCGGGCTGCTCGTCGTGGTCTACGTCTTCAACTTCATCGACCGGTCGATCCTGTCGATCGTCCTGCAGCCGATCAAGGAGGAATTCCAGGTCTCGGACACCGCCCTGGGCTTCCTCTCCGGGATCGCCTTCGCGGCCTTCTACACCGTAATGGGTATCCCAATCGCACGCTGGGCGGACCGCGGGGTGCGGCGCTCCATCATCGCCCTTGCCTGCTTCGTGTGGAGCGGGATGACGGCGGCCACGGGTCTCGCCACCAGCTTTGGGCTGCTCGCTCTGGCGCGAATCGGAGTCGGCGTCGGAGAGGCGGGTTGCAGCCCACCCGCCCACTCGCTGATCTCGGATTACTTCCCCCCCGATCGGCGCGCCACCGCGCTGGGGATCTACGCGCTCGGCATTCCGATCGGCGGCGGGATCGGCGCCCTCGCCGGCGGCTGGCTGAACGAGATCTTCGACTGGCGAACCGCCTTCATCGTGGTCGGTCTTCCGGGTGTGCTGCTCGCCCTCGTCGTGCGGCTCACTCTGAGGGAACCGACCCGCGGAGCCTTCGACGGCCTGCCCCCGGCGCAGCACGAGCCCGTGAGCGACGTGGTGCGCTTCATGCTCGGCCTCCGCTCCTTTCGCCACATGTCGCTCGGAGCGGCGTTCCACGCCTTCTACGGATACGGAGCGGGCGCCTTCATCGCCGCCTTCTTCGTGCGCTCGCACGGAGTGCCTTCGGGCGAACTCGGCACCTGGCTCGCCGGTCTGGGTTTCACGGGAGGCGTCATCGGCACCTTTCTCGGCGGATTTCTGGGCGACCGGCTCGGTGCTCGGGACCCTCGCTGGTATATGTGGCTGCCGGCGCTGTCGACGCTCGTCTACATCCCGTTCGCGTTTCTCCTCTACACCTGGCCCGACAGTCGGACTGCCCTCCTGCTCTACTTCCCGGGCGCGCTGCTGGGCGGCATGTATCTCGGCCCGACCTTCGCGATGACCCAGACCCTGGTGCGCCCGGAGGTGCGCGCGATGGCCTCGGCGATCCTGCTCTTCATCATCAACATCATCGGTCTGGGTCTCGGGCCGCAAGTCGTGGGCATCGTGAGCGATCTGCTCGCCGAGACCCTGGGCCAGGAGTCCCTCCGCTATTCGCTGCTCGGCATCATCGTGAGCTTCGCCGCCTGGTCGGTCCTCCACTACTTACTCGCGGCGCGAACGCTGCGCGAAGACCTGTTGGCGAAGGACGCGGCGCGCTGAACGCGCTCATTCGGCAGCGGGTCCCGGAAACCGCTCTCGCAGCACCCGCTTGAGGATCTTGCCGGTCGGGTTGCGGGGAATCGCGTCGACGAACTCGACCTGCTTCGGCTGCTTGAAGGGTGCGAGCTTGCCCTTGCAGAAATCGAGAACGGACTCGGGGGGGAGTGAATCGTCGCTCTTCACCACGACCGCGAGCGGCGACTCGCCCCACTTCTCCGAAGGTTGGCCGATGACCGCAACTTCCGAGATGCCGTCATGGCCCGCGAGGACGTTCTCGATCTCGGCGGGATACACGTTCTCGCCGCCGGAGATGATCATGTCCTTGATGCGGTCCTGGATGTAGACGAAGCCGTCGGTGTCCACCGAAGCGACGTCTCCGGTGTGGAGCCAACCGTCGACGATGGTCTCGGCCGTGGCGTCCGGGCGGTTCCAGTAGCCGAGCATCAGGTGGGGGGCGCGAATGATCACTTCGCCCGTCGCGTCGGGGGCGATGTCGTTCCCCTCCGGGTCGACCACTCGCACCTCCGTGTGAAACATCGCCTTGCCGGTCGATCCCGCGCGCGTGAGTGCTTCGTCGGGAGAGATGAGGCAGCCCGGTCCGCCGCACTCGGTGAGCCCGTAGACCTGATGGATCTCGATTCCCATCGCCGCGTACTTCTCGATCAACGGGACGGGAACCGGCGCCGCTCCGCTCATCACCCAGCGCAGGGTAGACGTGTCGTGCACCTCGGAGTCGTAGGTCTGGAGCATGAAATTCAGCATGGCGGGGACGGCGAGCGTGGCGGTGATCTTCTCCTCGCCGTAGAGCTCCCACACCTTCGTCGGATCGAATTGCGCCATGATGACGGCCGTTCCGCCCCCGTGGAGGATGGAGACGAGCGGGTTCAGGGCGCCCACGTGGAAGAGGGGCAGGCACAGCAGGTAGCGATCGCCCCAGCGCACGTCGGCGGTGATGAGGGCGGTCAACGACGCCCACATCGTGGTGTTGTGCGAGTGCATCACGCCCTTGGGCAGCCCGGTGGTGCCGGACGTGTACATGATGAAGAGCAGGTCGTCGTCCGAGGCCCCGATCTCGGGCTCTGCATCGCCGGCTCGCTCGAGCAGGTCCTCGTAGCCGACCGCGAAGTCCGGTCGGTCGGCGGCCTCGCCGACGTGGATCCAGGTGCGGACGTTCGTGCCCTTCGCTCCGCGCGCCTGGAGATCGACGACCACGTCGTTGAAGGCGCTGTCGAAGACGAGGGTGTCGGCACCGGAGTCCGTGAGGATGAAGGACAGCTCGTCGGCAACCAGGCGCCAGTTCAGCGCGACGAGGACGCCGCCCACCTTCGCTGCGCCGAAGAAGGTCTCGACGCACTCGGGGCCATTCATGAGCAGCGTGGCGATGCGATCGCCGCTCGCGAGCCCGCCACCCAGCAGGCCGTTCGCCAGGCGATTGCAGCGCGCGTTGAGCTCGAGGTAGTTGAGGCGGCGGCCGCTCGAGACGTCGACCAGGGCCTCCATGTTGCCGCTGATCGACGCGCGCTTTGCGATGAAGAGTCCGAGGTTGTTCTGCATGGGGCCTCCGTCTCCGGGGCCAAGCCCGGTGGTCGGTCGAGTCAGCGCGGAAGGGAGAGGCGCATCATACTACGGGCGTGCCGACGCCCGCCGATCGATCTCCCCTGCGCGCGGGCTTCGAGAAGCTCGCCGACCCCTCGTTCGCGCGCTTGTTCTCGGCCCGACTCATCTCCGCGTTCGGCAGTCAGGTCGCGCTGATCGCCATCGCGTTCGGCGTGCTCGGGCTGACGGGGTCTTCCGCACAGATGGCGCTCGTGATGGGCTCGCAGACGACGATGCAGGTGCTGATGACACTCTTCGGCGGCGCCCTCGCCGACCGCTGGTCGCGCAAACGCATGCTGGTGTTCGGTGAGTTGCTCGCCGGCTCGAGCCAGGCGATCGTCGCGGTCCTGTTGCTGACGGAGACCGCGCAGGTCTGGCAGCTGATGCTCCTCATGGGCGTCAACGGCGTCGCCTTTGGACTTCTCTTCCCGGCGGCGGTCGGTCTGGTACCCCTGGTCGTCGAACGCGACGAACTGCAGTCCGCGAATGCGTTGATCTCGCTCGCCCAGAGCGCCGCCTTCTCCCTCGGTGGCGGCGCGGCTGCCTGGCTCGTGGGTACCGCGGGTGGCGGCTCGAACGTGATCGGCGCGGGCTGGGCGATCACCGTCGACGCCGCGACCTTCTTCCTGGCAGGCGGGCTCGTGAGCGGGATCGTGGCTCGCGCACAGGTGCGTGACGAGGCGGCCGCGGGCTCGAGTCTGCTTCGCGACCTGCGCGAAGGCTGGCGGGAATTCGTTTCTCACCGCTGGCTGTGGACGATCGTTACGCAGTGGTCGCTCGTGTTGATGGGCTACCTCGCTGGACTCAACATCATCGGCCCCTTCGTCGCCGACCAATCCCTCGGTGGTCCCGAGGCGTGGGGGATGGTGGTGGTTGCGCTCGGTATCGGTCTCGTGCTCGGCGGGCTCGCGGGCATGCTGCTGCGGGTGCGCCGACCCATGCTCGTCGGCTCGATCAGCGTGTTCGCCTTCGCGCTTCCGCTGTGCGGGCTCGCAACGGGTGCCGGCGTGCCGTTCCTCGCCGCGGGTGCCCTTCTGGCCGGTTTTGGGGGCGAGTTATTCGCGGTGCTCTGGTATACGGCGCTCCACACCCACGTCGCGCCCGACAAGCTCTCACGCGTCGCCGCCTACGACCAACTCGGCTCGGTTGCCCTCGCGCCGATCGGTGAGATCGGTGCGGGCTTCCTGATCGGAGTCATCGGCGCGGCCACGACCGCCTGGATCGCCGTGGGCCTCGTCGTGATTCCGACGATCCTGATCTTGCTCGTCCCCGAGGTGCGTCGGCTCCCGAGTGTCACGCCGAAGTTCGAAGGCGAGGGAGCTTGACTTCCGAATCTATCGCCTAATCGGGAACGACATTCAGGGCATCGAGATCGTCTACCGCCGCGATCAGCCGCTGCAAGTTGGCCTCGGTGATCTTCCGGCCGTAGTTTTCCGTCGGGCAGGTCATCCAGCCAATCACCAACCCCCAGAGTGCGGACTGGCGGTGCAACAGCCAGGCGTCGTCGAAGCTCGGAGCGTTGCTCACGCCTCTGCTTCGAAGCTCGTCGAGATAGAAGCGAATCAGATCGGCTTCGTGTTGCCGGCGCCGCTCGGTATCGAGTGCGGTCATGAGGAAGTAGGTGAGGTCACGGCTGAAGCAGCCCTGCATGGTGAGCTGGAAATCCAACAGCCCCACGGTGCCGTCCGGCACCAGGTAGGTGTTGCCCAGATGGGTGTCACCGTGGAGCAGGGTTCTCGGCCCGTGTTCGAGGGCCGTCTCCTGAATCCTCAACATGTCGGTAAACAGGGATTCGGCGGAGCGGCCCAGTGGCTCGAGCATCTCCTGGCGCCAGGGTCCGGCGTCCAGGTGGCCCTGGATCAGGGGCAGGATCTCTTTGAAGAAATCATTCACGCCACCCCCCGCCGGTGTGCAGAGCCAGGCCAGGTCATCCGCGAGGCGCGGGCTCTCCCAGTACTGGGCGTGGATGATCGCCAGGTTGCGGAGCACCGAGTGCACCTGGTCGAGCGAAATCTCCATGGTGGCATTGGGGAAGACGACATCACGCAAGCTGAGGTCTTCCATGAGGATGCCGAACTGACCACTGGGTTCATCGGCCACCCCGGCATAAGCCTGCGGTGCTTCGATCTTCAGCGTCGGTCTCAGCTCGCGATAGAACCTCACTTCTGCCGCGTACATCACGCCGGGCGCGTGGGGTGCGATCAACATGGTCTTGAGCAGGACTCTCGATGGCAGCCCCTGGCTCGTGCCCTCGCGGTAGTGGAGGTCGAGGACCACCCGATCGGCCGTCGAGGCGAAGCCACTTTCGCAGTTGATGGTCTCGATCACCGAGAAGTCTTCGACCTCGACACCCGGACGCATGTCCGCCAGGGCTTGCGTCAGCAGGTCGGCGCTGAGGTCTTCTACGCGCTTCGGAAATTTGAGCTGTAGCATTGGGTTGTGGAGCAGCCTATCACGACCCGGTCGATGGGTCGCAGGCGTCGGGTGACGCGGAGGAGACGCAGATGCGAGCTGCACTGATCGGCTTCTTGATCCTCGCCGCCGCCGATCCGGCACGCGCGGGCGAGGCGGACGTGCTGGAGGCTTCGGCGACGTGCTCACCGGAATCGGTGTGCACTTTCTCCGTCGCGGTCCGACACGACGACGAAGGTTGGGATCACTACGCGGACCGCTGGCAGGTGCTCTCGATGGATGGGGAGATCCTGGCGACGCGCATCCTTCGACACCCACACGTCGAGGAGCAGCCGTTCACTCGCAGCCTCGACAAGCTCGAGCTCCCGGAGGGGTCGACGAGCGTTCGGATTCGCGCCGGAGACTCGGTGCACGGCTTGGGAGGCGCCGAAGTGCTGGTTCCCCTGCCGAAGCCGGGAAGTCCACCCCCGTGAGCGTCAGTCCTCGCCGTGGGCCCACCCGTCGACGCGTTCCATCGTGTCGACGTATTCCTGGACCATTTCCTCGACGACGCTGCGAACGGAGCGGACCTCGTTCATCGACCCGACGATCTGACCGACGAAGTAGTTGATGAGGTGCTCCGCGCCCGCCGACTTGTGGGCGCCGTGCTCGATGCGCCGCCAGGCGTCCTGGATGAGGCCGAGCTGCAGGGGCATGGGAAGGGGATCGGGGTTGTCGGGATCGGCCCAGGCTTCGGTCCACCCGCTCTTGAGCTGCCGCGCGGGCTTTCCCGTCCGGGAGCGGGAACGAACCGTGTCGCTCGAGCCCGCGGACAGGAACTTCTGCTTCACGACAGGATGGGTCTCGGCCTCTTCCGTCGTCAGCCAGATCGAGCCGGTCCAGACACCCTGTGCGCCCAGCGAGAGGGCGGCGGCGATCTGTCGACCGTTCCCGATGCCTCCGGCCGCCAGTACGGGTACCGGCGCGACGGCGTCCACCACCTCGGGGATCAGGACCATCGTCGCGATCTCGCCGGTGTGTCCTCCCGCCTCGTAACCCTGGGCGACGACGATGTCGGCGCCGGCCTCGACGTGGCGCTTCGCGTGCTCGGCCTTTCCCGCCAGCGCCGCCACCAGAACGCCTTCTTCGTGGCCCCGCTCGATCATCCAGGGAGGCGGCGGGCCGAGGGCGCTTGCGACGAGGCGGATGCGGTGACCGAACGCGACCTCGATGAGTTCGCGCTGCTGTTCCGGCTGGAAGGTCGTGACCCTCCTGCGGCTCATCTCCTCGGGCATCGGGGGGACGTCGTTCTTTGCCAGCAGGGAGTTCACGAATTCCCGGTGCGCATCCGGGATCCGGGCGGCGACGCCGGACGCGTCGAGTCCTCCTTCGTCGCTGCCGACGAACTTCGCGGGGATGAGGATGTCGACCCCGTAGGGGTGGTCCCCGATCTCCTTCTCGATCCAATCGAGCTCGATCTGCAGCTGCTCGGGCGTGTAGCCCACCACTCCCAGGACCCCGAATCCCCCCGCCTTCGACACGGCGGCGACGACGTCGCGGCAGTGACTGAAGGCCGCAATGGGGAACTCACATCCGAGCATGTCGCGAACTTGCGTCTGCATGACCTCAACCTACACCGAGGGCGCGGGGCTCCTCAATCCATTTCGGATTCCGGCTCCTGCGTGTCCCGGAGAATTGTCGCTGGACGCGACCGCTCCCGGGGCGTCACGATGGGTGCATGAGCGCGGGCCCCATCGACTTCCACACCCACGTACAGCCGGAGTCCGCGACCGGACTCGCTTTCCAGCAGCGCTTTGGCTTCGCCGATCCGCCCCGCGACGGCACTCCCGAGGAGCTTCTCCCCCTGATGGAGGAGGCGGGGGTGCGGCGCGTCCTGATGGTTCCGTGGATGCCCGCCCAGGACTGCGTCGACGAACGGCTGGCGGATTCCCCCGACCCGGCCGCGCGGCGTGAGGAGGTCCGGCGCAGCGTCGTCGAAGAGTGGTTCGCGCTCAACCAGTGGGCGGTGGACACCGTCGCGAAGCACCCCGGACGGCTCTCGTGCCTGGTCGGCCTCGACCCGTTGCTCATGACCGAGGAGGAGGTCACGTCGGAGGTCGCCGACAAGCTCGCCAAGGGCGCCTGCGGTCTCAAGATCGCGCCGATGTTCCTGCGGGCGAGCCCCGACGATCCGCGGGTCGCCATCGTCTTCGAGCAGGCGAAGCAACACGGGGTGTTCGTGCTCTCGCAGGCCGGTGCGGGGGGCTACCGGGGACAGCCGGCCTGGGGCCACCCCCGCTACTTCGAGGAGGTGCTGCGCCGCTGGCCGGAGGTCGACGTACAGCTCGCGCACCTCGGCCTCGGTGCCGAGGACGAGGTGGCTCGCCTCACCGCGCGCTATCCCAATCTCTACGCCGACACCTCGGCGCGTCTGCACGAGATCGGGCAGCCGGGGGGCTGGACCCCGCAGGAGGCCGCGAGCCAGATTCGCCGAATCGGAACCGACCGCGTGTTGTTCGGGACCAACTATCCCATGCACGACCCGCGACACTTCCTCGAGGTGTTCCAAAGCCTTCCCCTCACCGATGACGAGCGCGAGCAGATCCTGTGGCAGAACGCTGAGGGGATCCTGGCGCGTTCCACGTCACCCGCGTAAGCCGGTCGGAGGATCAGGAAACTATCATGTCGCAATCAGGTTTCGTGGCCATCGAGAGCGCGGCGGATTGGGTCGCCGCAGACTACGTCGATGTCGATGATTGGTCGGAAACGCTCAGCGACACCGAGCGCGAAGAGCTGGAACGCGCTGCGCGTCAGCTGCCCTCCTCCATGCAGGACTGGGTGACACTGAAGCCGGCGGACGTTCCGCTGCCGCGGCTCGGGGCGCGGCTCGGACGGGTGACCGACGATCTCGAGCGGGGGAGGGGCTTCGCGCTGCTCCGAGGCATCGACCTGCCCCCCGACGACTTCGATACGGTCCGCCGCATGAAGTGGGTGCTGGCCTTGAACCTCGGTGACGTCATCGCCCAGAACGCCAAGGGCGAGATGATGGGATCGGTCCAGGCGGAGTTCAGCGGGGAGCGG